>CAZVMV010000005.1:0-71462 GCA_964628855.1 uncultured Gammaproteobacteria bacterium
CGGGAATCGAACCCGTATCTCATCCTTGGGAAGGATGCATACTACCACTGTACTATACCCGCAGGTATTTCGAAAACCCCTTTGGGAAAGTGGTTTTCGACGCTTTCCGCAAATGATGGTATCGTTCGACCTGAAATGAATTCAGGTCTCACGATGATTTAAGAGATAATGACAGTATAAACAATTGTATCTGCTATGAAAAGATATTCAATTTTAGCCTTTCTGTCAATAGTTTTTCTCTTTTCCGCACATCAGGCTTGGGCTATGCCAGAGCCAGCCCGTTTAAATTTTGATTTGGCCGCCATCCAGAAGGGTTATACTTACGATTATGACAACAGCAACTTCCGAGTTGCGGTGATGCCGAACCTTATCAATGAGGGGATTACACTGGATGCCAAGATGTTTGACTGTGCGGAGAGGGTTATGCCGAGCGATGTAACTTTGGTGAGCGATTGTTACCTATATGACATATTGAGAAAGGATCAGACCGCGACGTCTCCAATCCAATTTAACAGGCCACTGACTGTGGCTATCCGTTTTGATTCTGACACTTTTTACCGTAAGAAGATTTTCTACTGGGCAAATGATAAGCTTGGCTGGTTGCCACTGCCATCTACAGCGGATTATCAGAACCATTATATCCGCGCCTTTATACACCTGCCTTTTGCACGTTTGGCAGTTTTTGAGGACCGGCGCGAGCTAGAAGGGGTGGCGAGCTGGTATGCGAGTGTGAAATACAGGTTCGGAGCGGCGTCAAACAATTATCCAATAGGCTCAAAATTAAGGGTCAAGAACGTCGATAACGGTAAAAGCGTGGATGTCGAAGTAGTCTCCACTGGACCTTTCGGCCCTGGCCGGGTGATCGACCTCACCAAAACTGCATTTCAGGCTATCGCCAAGACATGGTCTGGCCTCGCCCGGGTTCAGGTAATGCCATTGTCTTCAGATACTAAAGTTCTTGGCATCGATGACACGGCTTCTCCTCCGATAGCCAAACCCGCCATCAAATCCAAAGCGGCAATCGCTGTAAACGTTGCCACAGGTGAGGTACTTTATGAAAAGAATTCACAGGAGGTTTTGCCGATCGCCAGCCTTACTAAAATTATGTCTGCGATGGTTTTCTTGGATACGGGCACGCCGTGGGATAAAGTTATTACATATGAATCGGGTGACAATGCGATTGGGTCAAAACTCGCCATAACTCCCGGCGAGACTTTGACTGTCAGGGACCTTTACTATACGGGTTTAGTGGGATCAGCCAACAATGCGATAAACGCGCTGGCCAGATCGACCGGTATGACCAGGGAAGAATTCGTAAAACGCATGAACGACAAGGCTCAGTCATTGGGTCTGAAGAATACTCATTTTACTGATCCGACCGGGCTGGACACGACCAACGTCTCTAATGCAGTAGATTATGCAAAACTCGCCATCGCAGGCTTGAAGGATTTCCGTATCCTGCAGGGCACAACGGCGCCGTCATATTCATTCAAGACTATAAATTTAGGCACTCCTCATGTCATAACGAACCGGGACAAGATGATCGGCAGTACCTGGTATATCACTGGCATGAAAACAGGTTATTTAGATGAAGCCCTGTACTGCCTGATGGTAAAAGCACGGGCTACAAAAACCAGTTCACCAGATGTCCTGACGGTGGTATTGGGAAGTTCGACGGACAGCCAGCGATATTCGGAAACCAAGGCGCTCATAACTTACGCTTTAGCCGTAGGCAAATAGCCATGCCTTTATTTGAACTGAAAAATGTTTCAAAAATATTTGGTCATGGTGGGCCAAATGAATTTCACGCACTGAAGGGAGTCAGCATAGCAATTAACAAGGGAGAGTTCGTGGCAGTGATGGGAGCATCCGGATCCGGGAAATCCACATTCATGAATATCCTAGGGTGTCTGGATAAGCCGACTAAAGGGACGTATTTTTTTGAAGGCGTGGACATGACAAATAAAACGCATGGAGAATTAGTCCAATTCCGCCGTGAAAAGGTCGGCTTTGTCTTTCAAAATTTTAACTTATTGCCCCGACAATCTACTGTGGCAAATGTCGAGTTGCCGCTGGTATACCGCGGCATACGCCCAAAAGTGCGCCACGATTTAGCGGTTAAGGCACTTGAAAAAGTCGGGCTCTCAGCAAAATTGAAATCACGGCCATCGATGTTGTCTGGCGGCGAACAACAAAGGGTTGCACTGGCACGGGCGCTGATCAATAATCCGACGACAATATTGGCTGATGAGCCGACGGGCAATCTGGACAGCAAGAGCGGACAACAGGTCATGGAATTGATGTCCGAATTTCATAAACGGGGGACAACTATTATTCTGGTTACGCACGACCGTAAGGTTGCGGCTGCAGCCCAGCGGGTGATAAAGATCCAGGACGGTAAAATAATAAAGTAAAAATGTTTAAATTTCTTGAAAATATTAAGTTAGCCCTGCAATCAGTTTGGTCAAAAAAAGTACGGTCATTATTAACCATGCTCGGTGTGATCATTGGCGTGTTTGCAATTGTGCTGTTGATTGGACTGGGTGAAGGGCTGAAACAGGACTTGAAGAAAGAGTTTGAATCGATTGGTACAAATCTTTTGATTGTTGTGCCTGGGAAATTGACAGCTGGTTCAATGCCGACTGGGATGGTCGGATCTACGACATTGACTATGAATGATGTTAGCAGTATCCAGGACCGAATTCATATCAGCAGTGTTACGCCGATCATGATTTTAGCCCAGCCTGTGTCCTATAACGGAAAGACAGTGCCAACCGCACTGCCTTATGCCTCGACCCCGAATATCCAGAAAACTTTTTTAAAACTGGGTTCTGGAGATATCCTGCGAGGCCGTCAGATTACAGACCAGGATTACCAATTGAGATCACGAGTCGTGGTTCTGATGAATGGCATAAAAAAAGCGATTTTCGGTGAAGATGAAGCAGTAGGCAAATACATCACAATCGGTTCGCAGCAATTCGAGGTGGTTGGCTGGTATGATTCCGAGGCCACAGTTTCAGTTATCGAAGGGCCGGAGTTGGCGCAAATTGTCGCCCTACCCATGACGGCAGCCGAGGATCTTTTCGGACCGGTCCAGGTGCACCGGATTATTGCCACAGTCGATGACCCGGACAATATCGAATCCGAAAAGATTGGGGTCAGTAGCGTTTTGATGGCGAACCATGATAATGTAGAAAATTTTACGGTAATGACACAGGATGATTTCCTGGAGCTGATAGAATCTATTTTGAGCATTGTCACCAATATGCTGGCTGGGATTGCCGCCATTTCATTGCTAGTCGGCGGCATCGGAGTGATGAATATCATGCTTGTTTCCGTCACAGAACGCACTCGTGAAGTCGGGTTACGCAAAGCAGTGGGTGCTTCAAATGTGGACATTTTGGTGCAGTTCCTGGTTGAGGCGGTATTTCTTTCGTCCTTTGGCGGAGCACTGGGTATCGGCTTGGCCTTTATTGGCAGTGCCATATTGAAGACGCAGATTGGCCTAGCGCCCAGCCTGACCATCAGCTCCATATTAATGGCTTTCTGCTTTACTGCTGTCGTAGGGATATTTTTTGGTGTCGCCCCGGCTATCCGGGCGGCTCGACTAAATCCGATTGATGCGTTAAAATACGAATAGGAGCCCAAGGCCACACGCTATTATTAAAAATGTAGGAGGGGTTGCCCATGATTAGGTTCAAAAACGTAACAAAAGTATATCCGCCTGACACTAATGCGCTGAAAAACGTCACGCTGTATATACGTGCCGGCGAATTTGTTTCAATCGTCGGCCAGTCTGGTACCGGCAAAACTACGCTTATTAAACTGATAATCGCCGAAGAAAGGCCCACGCGCGGTGAAGTTATTATTGGTGATTGGAATATTACTGACATCAGGCCTTCCGAAGTTCCGATTTTACGTCGGCAGATCGGGGTTGTGTTCCAGGATTTCAAATTACTGCCCCGCAAAACAATTTTTGAAAACGTCGCGTTTGGCATGGAAGTGGCCGGCATCAGCCAGAAGAGGATAAAAGATATAGTCCCGCAGGTATTGAAGATAGTCGGACTGGAGAAAAAAATGGACCGTTTCCCCAGACAAGTTTCCGGTGGCGAACAGCAGCGTGCGGTTATTGCCAGGGCATTAGTGCACCGCCCTAAGATTCTAGTCGCTGACGAGCCGACCGGCAATCTGGATTCAATTAATTCCCAAGAAATTATTAACCTGCTTCTGAAAATAAACGAGTTCGGCACGACTGTCGTCTTGGTGACACATAATCGTGAGATCGTGAATAGCCTCCGTAAGAGAGTTATTACGATTGACCAGGGGACCGTGATATCAGATCAAGCCAGCGGAAAATATATTTTATAATATGTGGCTTTTTTTCACTAGAACAATTAAATTTGCGATGCAGGGTTTTGCCAGAAATATCTGGCTGTCCATCGTGACTATCATAATTCTAGTGCTGACGTTGTTGTCTGTTACCACGGCAGCGGGCGTAAATGTACTGGCTGACCAGGCAATTTCTTCCGTACAGGAAAAAGTGGATGTATCCGTATATTTCAAGCCTGATGTCCAGGAGAAGGATGTATTGAATGTCCAGAACCGTTTGGAATCCATGGGCCAAGTAAAAGACGTTAATTACACTTCAGCGGCGCAGGCGCTGGAGAATTTCAAGACAAAACATGCCAATGATCCGATCATCCTGGATTCCATCAACCAGCTTGATACCAACCCTCTGGGTGCTACCTTGGTGGTAAAAGCCCAATCAATTACGGATTACCCGGCCATCATGTCAATTTTAGACAGCCAGGAATACAGCGCCCTTATTCAGGACAAGAATTATGATGATAACCAGATCGTCATCGAGAGGCTGGATAATTTATCCAGCCGCGTCCAGCGGATCGGTTACATAATCAGCGGCGTTTTCATAATTATTGCGATCTTGATAATCTTCAACACCATCAGGATAAATATTTACACCCACCGGGAGGAGATTGGCATCATGAAGCTGGTAGGTGCATCAAACTGGTTTGTCCGCGCGCCTTTCCTGGTGGAAAGTTTGATGTACGGGCTGTTGGCGGTGGTTGTCAGCCTGGCTATCCTTTATCCATTGTTGTCAGTCATCGGCCCTCAGGTCAACAATTTTTTTGAAGGGTATAACCTGAATTTTTCACAATATTTTTCCACGCAATTTTGGCAAATCGTCGGCTGGCAGGTCCTTTTCGCTACAGCACTCAGCGTAGTAAGTTCCTTGATAGCGATTGGCCGTTATTTACGAGTTTAGGCTTGACGTTTCGGCGGTGAATATATATGATTCTGGAGCGGTTCACTGGCTCCATTTTTTTAAAAATTTTTTAGAACAATTCACTTCTACCGCTGCGGGATCGTCTAATGGCAGGACTCCGCCCTTTGAAGGCGGCTATCCTGGTTCGAATCCAGGTCCCGCAGCAGTGGAAGGCGACTGATAGGTTAAGTAAAAAAGTATGGTAAAAAAGTTATTAATCGCAATTGTATGTTTGTTAGTGGTTGCAGTCCCATTGATTTCATCAGCAGTCACAATAAATCCTAACCTAGGATCGACCCTCACCCTCGGAACGGCAGACTTAGAATCAACAGTGATAAAAATAATCCAGTGGGCATTAGGTTTTTTGGGATTAATTGCGGTAATAATGATAATATATGGCGGGTTCATGCTACTGACCGTCGGGCAGGGGAACGCTGACCGGGCGGCATCTTCAAAAACCATCATTATCGCTGCCTCAGTGGGCTTGGTGATTATTCTGATTGCTTGGTCAATTGTCACCTTTGTGGTTAAAACTACAACCACTGTTACCCAATAATAAAAAAATATGGCTGGTTCATGGATTATTCTTGCCATTTTGTCGGCTTTGTTTGCCGCTTTGGTCGCCATTTTCGGAAAAGTAGGCATAACAAATCTTGATACCACGCTTGCTACCACGGTCCGCTCCGTGGTAATGGCCGTTTTTTTGGTGCTGACATCGTTAATCCTTGGTAAGGCAAAGCTATTGTCCGACATTCATCCGAGGGCAATGCTTTACATTGTTTTGGCAGGAGTCGCCGGGGCCCTGTCCTGGCTGTTTTATTTTTTCGCTTTAAAAAGTGGGCCGGCGCCAGCAGTCGCTGCACTCGACCGACTAAGCGTTGTTTTTGTCCTGATTCTGGCACTGATTTTTTTAGGCGAACACCTTACTTGGAAAACAGGTCTTGGAGCATTACTTATCACAGCTGGCGCAGTGTTTATGGTGATGAAATAGTAGAAGTCCAAGAGTATTGACTTTTTGACTTTTTTTTGGTATGATGTAATCAGGTAGGTTTGTATTGTTTATTACATACAACCGCATGAGGGGGAAAAAAAGTAAAAAAACATTTTTAATCATTTTTAACGCCTGTATTATTGTTGTGGCGGGTATTTTGTGTTTTTTTGCATTTAATAAATTAGTGAAAGCCCAAACAAATAATGAGTGCTATTTAAACCGTAACGGATGTGAAGTGGTGTTGCTTTCCCCAGCATCAGGCGCTAACATGGGCGGACAGACCCAGGTACATGTTGGCATTTTGGGTTTGACGCCTAGCAACGTCGCGTCAATCGCTCTTCAGCTTTACCGCAGTTCTGATACCGATCCATTTAGCACAATGCTATGTAATTCATGGAACAGTGTTTCGCCGAATTATTGGTCTGCGTATTGCGATACAATGGCTATCACGGAAACCCAACCAATATTTATACAGGTGCACGCATTGGACACGGACGGTAGTGAGATACCCCTCAAGCTTTCAACCAGTACATCAAATACAAATCCGGTGAATAATCCGAAATTCGGTTCTTTTTACGTCATGAATATGTTCGGAGGCATGATACCGAGTAGCGTTACAACATTATCCGGATTCCAAAATTTCAGAGCTTATTCAACCGGTGATTTGGCCGTCGGACAGCTGGAGTTCGTGCCCTACACTAATCCGGGTTCTGTCGGTCATATTATAGAGCTTGTACGTGATTCGAACACAGCGGATCCAAACCATAACCGGGAATGGTTTTTTGACGATTATAATACAGCGGATATTCCAAATGGGAATTATTCCGTATTTTTTAGGTATAGACCATTATTATCAAGTACGTTTATAAGATCACGAGGATTAGTATTTGGTCCATTGACCGTGTCCAACAGTTGCCCATATCCAGACGGCGAACAAAGGTATGATTGTGGACCATGGGAGTCTTGTTTAAATAACATCAGTAGAAGAACATGTAATCTAAAGATCGGCTGCCCATCATCCAGCCAGCCAGTAGCAACCAGCCAATCGTGTGGTAGCTTGCCAAATTGTACGGGCACAAACCAATGGACTTGCACCGCATGGGATCCGCCAACCTGTACTTCTGGGACAACCCAGACCAGAACTTGCCGGGCACCCGAAACTTGCATCCCGACAGAAGTTCAGCCAGCTTATTCACAAACATGTCCTAATAATACTTTACCAACCTGCTCCGGTGACTCGAGCACCTGGTGGACTTGTGATAATTGGTCTCCGGTAACATGTACGGTCGGGAACCAGACCAGAACATGCAGGGTGGCGCGCACTGATTGTATGCCTCCTGACACTTCACGCCCGACTGAAATCAGGGCCTGCTCAAATACCGCTTTGCCGACTTGCCCGTCTACACCTTCGCCATGGAGCTGTACCGCCTGGACACCCGTCGTGTGTTCCAGCGGCAGTAACCAGACAAGATCATGTACCGTTAACAGGACTGACTGCCTCCCGGCAGCTGGGACGCGTCCTGTTGAATCTCAGCCTTGCACTGGCACGGGAGAAACGACCATTCCGGCGCCGTCAATTACCGACCCTGTTTCAGGAAGCGTACATAAAAACACCTTATTTGCCGTAAAGGGCAAGACCTTGCCAGGCTACAGTGTCAGGGTAACAATCAAAAAAACAATTGACGTTGTCGACGGCTCCGTCAATGCCGGTACGGATGGAAATTATTATTACTTACTGAAAACACCCCTCAGTCCCGGATCTTATCCTGTTTATGTACAGGCTATCTCTCCGGATGGCAAAGCCAGCGCCCCATCTAATATTGTCACAGTCCAATTGGTAAAACCGACAGTTGGAATTATTGAACCAATTTCAAAGCAGATAGTATTTGGTGATTCGCAAAGGATCTTGGCTAGCGTCGAATATGACGATCCGGAGATGACAGTCGAATTCTACCTGCGGCCGACTGATTCGACGGCGAATGAAACTTTATTATGCTCAGGTACAAGGAATGACCAAACCCAGCCAAAATCATGGAATTGCACCTGGAAGACTACTCAATATACCGATGGGAATTATTATCTTATGTCGCGCGTGAAAATCCGTACCGGACTAGTTTACGCAAGTCCTATTGTGCCTGTAACAGTACAACAGACAGTGAATGCGACATCACAACAGCCGACAAATAGTAATATTTCAGAAACGGACACTGCGGCAGCCGAACAGGCGGTAGATTCGGATGGTGATGGGCTGCCTGATTCTTTGGAGTCAACGCTAGGCACTGATCCAAATAATATAGATTCGGATGGTGATGGCGTATCCGACGGCATAGAGGCGAACAGCCTGAAAACAAATCCACTGGAGGCCAATCCAACGGCAAAATTGCCCACACAGTCCTCCGCAGTTACTGACCAGCTGGAAAAAATTTCTTTTGATGAGCCGATCAAAAGCGGTACGCTTGTACCGGATAAACTGAAAGTGAAGACAGTGGAAAATTATTCACCGAAAACCGGCCAGAATAATCTGGTTATCAGCGGTGTCGGTCCGCCGAACACCACGGTGTATATTTATATTTATTCAACCCCAGTAGTGGTAACGACCAAAACTGATGAGAGCGGAAATTTCACCTATACTTTGGACAAGAATTTGGCTGACGGCCGCCATGAAGTGTATGTGACGGTAAATGACCAGACGGGCAAAGTCCAGGAAAAGAGCTCCCCATTGGCCTTTTTTGTCCGCAAAGCGGTCGCTGTCTCGGAGACGGATTATTTACGTGGTGATGTAAACGTTTCCTCCTCAGGCGACACTTCTATGAGTCGGTATCTGGTGATCGCCTTGAGTGCCATTGCCGCGGTAGTAGTCGTACTGCTTGGCGCACGTTATCTAACCAAGAAACAAAAAATTCAATAAATGAAAATATTTTCCAGGCAATACTTAACATTCCTGAAAAATAATATTCAGGTAGTGTATGGGGTGGTGCTGTTGATTGTAATACCCGGCGCTTTGGTCCTGAACACGCTGCTTTTTTTTGGCCGTGCCCGGGATGTCATGGATACGGAACTTTTGCGAAAGGCTGAACTTGCTGACAGTATTTTTTCGACGGAGGTGCCGGCTTTACTCGCTGACCAGACATCCTTGCAGGCAAAGGTGACTGCCGTCGCCAAATCTACAGATGAGCTGCAAAGTCTGGATGTCCTGGTGCCTGACGGTACGAATTTCAAAATTCTCGCCAGCCTTGATCCGAGCGTGATTGGCCAGTCCACTGACAAAATTTACAATACTCTCGCCTGGCAGACCAGGGAGAGTAAGGCTTTTTACACGTCATCAAACGCTCTGTCGACAAAGGATGAATCCATTATGAGCAGTGAGCGTTTCTGGGTGGTGGTCAAGCCGGTTTTGGACGATTCTGGGAAACCAGTCGCCTTGGCATCTATTAAGTTGTCATCAAAAGTAGTCGACGACTTGAGTCAGCAGATGTTCAATAGGTCGCTTTATGTCCTGATTGGTTCGATAATAATTATCATTTTATTACTTTTGAACAATACCCGTTTGTTCCAATATGCTGTCCTGGCAAATAAACTGCGAGAAGTTGATCAGATGAAGGACGAATTCATTTCTATGACATCGCATGAACTTCGGGCGCCAATTACGGGTATCCGCGGTTATCTCATGATGATTGAGGACGGGTCTTTTGGCCAATTGCCGGATTTAGCGCATGAAAAGGTCAAGCTCGTATTGGGCGAAACAAATCGTCTGCATGATTTGGTGGAGGATTTGTTGGATGTTTCACGAATTGAGCAAGGTCGTATGAAATTGGACATCAAGCCGGTATCAGTCCTTGAGGCGGTTGATGGCGTGCTGATGACTTTCACCCACCAGGCTGAGTCGAAAAAGCTGAAAATCCAGACGGACATCCCTGACAACAGTTTAAGGGCTTTGGCGGACGAAAATAAACTAAAGCAGTTATTGGTAAATTTGGTCTCCAATGCCATAAAATATACGCAGAAAGGATCTGTCACCGTTTCTGCCCATACCGTGACTGAAAAAGTGCAGATGGTAAAAATTATCGTCGCTGATACCGGTTTGGGTATGTCCGCCAAAAGCCGGGAGAATTTGTTCCAGAAATTTTACAGGGTTAGGACAGAGCAGACCGCCAATATCACCGGGACCGGGTTGGGCCTGTGGATTACCAAGGCTATCGTTATAATGATGAAAGGCGAAATCTACTGCGACAGTATCGAGGGTGTCGGAACCCAGATGACGGTGTTGCTGCCTGCTGCCCCTGAAAATAGAAAGAGTTAAAAAAAGTGATGGAATTTGCCAAGCCATCGCTAGTTTTGCATATCTGCTGTGCCACATGCGCCGCTTATGTATTGGAGGAACTAAAGCAGAGATATGATGTTACGGCTTTATATTACAATCCAAACATTTATCCGGCGGAAGAGTACCAGCGCCGATTTATTGAATCCAGGGATTATTGCCTTAGACACCAAATCACGTTTATTGAATTAATGCCCGATCAGGACAATTGGTTCGCCGTTACCAAAGGCCACGAGCACGATCCTGAGAGAGGGAATCGTTGCACAATCTGTTACCAGATGAGGATGGAAAAGACGGCAAAATATGCCAGGGAATATGACTTCGATTGGTTTGGCACTGATTTGTCGATCAGCCCGCATAAAGATGCCAAACGACTCAACGAAATTGGTTTGGCGCTGGAGAAATTTTACGGGGTGCGGTATTTAGTAGCGGATTTCAAGAAACATGACGGGTTCAAGAAGGCGATGGATTTAAGCCGAAAAGAGTGTTTTTACCGTCAAAATTATTGCGGTTGCATGTATAGCATGCGATAATTTTTAACGGTGCGAAACGGATTAATTTATGTTATAATTGGGCTATTATTCAAGCCCACTTTTTATTATGCCCTCTGTTGCCATAATTGGTGCTTCCAACAATCCTGATAAGTTCGGTTGTAAGGCAGTACATGCGTACCTTAAACAGGGCTGGACAGTTTATCCGATAAATCCCAAGGAGGCCTTAATTAACGATTTACGGGCTTATAAAAGCGTTTTAGAGGCTCCACAGCCGATCGATAGGGTCAGTCTCTATGTGCCGTCCGATGTTGGCCTGAGCTTGCTACCGGAAATCTCCGCAGCCAAGCCAAGAGAGTTTTTTATCAATCCAGGGGCAGAAAGCGAAGAGCTGATCCATGAAGCGAAAAAAATCGGACTTGTACCGATATTAGCTTGTTCCATAAGGGATATCGGAGAAGACCCGGCGGAATATTAATAAAAAATATATGATTTATATCGCTTCCGATTATGCGGGGTATAAGCTAAAGGAAAAGGTAAAAATAATTTTATTGTCAAAGAAAATCCGGTTTGAAGATTTGGGCTGCGACTCCGATAAGGTTAAGAACGATTTTCCCGAATTTGCCAAGGCAGTCGCACTGAAAGTCAGGAAATCGAAAAAAGATCTGGGCATATTGGTGTGCGGGGCAGGTTATGGCATGTGTATCGCCGCCAATCGCCTCAGAGGTATCAGGGCCGTGTCAGTGTTTAATAGCAAGCAGGCCATGTTCAGCAAGACTCACGACAATGCCAATATCTTGTGTTTGTCCAAATGGATGACCGATCCAGCGGCAGTCAAAGGAATTATAAATACTTGGCTGGCGACCAGATTCCGGCCATTGGCCAGGCGAGTACGGAGATTTAAAACTATAGACCGATGGCCACAATAGTCCCGACAATTTTAACGGATGATATTAATGATTTGAACCGCAAGCTTCAGGACCTGGCCGGTTTAGTGGAGTGGGTTCAGATTGATATCATGGATGGGGTGTTTGTGGAAACGACATCAATTAAACCAGAGGAGCTTGAAAGAATAAAAACCGATCTGCGTCTTGAAGTCCACCTGATGGTCCAGGATCCCAGGGTTTGGATGCCGTATTTACCGAAACAGAAATTCGAGAGGATTATCATCCATTATGAGGCCATGCCCGACCCAGAAGGTTTTATCGAGGAACTGAAAGAGGCTGGGTACCAGGTTGGGTTGGCATTGAATCCGGAAACACCGCTTGAAGCGATTGAGCCGTTCATCGACCTGGTTGATTTGGTATTATTCCTGGCTGTTAAACCAGGCAAACAAGGCCAACCATACCATCCGGATGTGGCTGTCAAAGCAGAAGCAATGAGGGACATGGACACGCGGACATTGATTGGGGTTGATGGCGGAATAAACGTCGGAACTATCGGTCCACTGGTCAGTGCCGGCGTTGATTGGTTTTGCGTCGGATCGGCACTTTTTAGAGAAGGGGATTTAGCGGAAAATATATCAAAATTACAAGAACAACTAATATAAAAATAGTATGAAAATTTTCATCGACACGGCCATCATCAAGGAAATCGAATGGGCCATGGAGCGTGGGATTATCGACGGTGTCACGACAAACCCGACGCTTCTTGCAAAAGCTGACCGCAAACTCGGCGAGGTGGTGCACGACATCCTTACGCTAGTGAAAGACCGGCCGGTCAGTATTGAAGCAGTTTCGCAGACTGCCGATGAATTGGTAAATGAAGCCAGAGCGATAGCCAAATTGTCTAAGAATATAATCGTGAAAATACCGATGACTGATGAGGGATTACAGGCGGTGACCAGGCTGGAGGAGAAGGGAATTCATACTGATGTGACGCTGGTCTTCACTCCAGCACAGGCCTTATTGGCAGCAAAGGCAGGTGCTACGATGGTTAGCCTATTTGTTGGCAGGCTGGACGATGCCGGTAAAAAAGGTATGGAGCTGGTCAGGCAGACGGTACAGATGTACAAGAATTACAATATCCAGACAAATGTGATGGTTGCTTCTGTCAGGAGTGTGCAGCATGTCGAAGAATCGGCGCAGGCCGGCGCAGACATCGTGACAGTGCCGCCAAAAGTTCTCGTACAGATGTACCGCCACGAGTTAACAGACAAAGGCATGAAGAAGTTTTTCCAGGATTGGGAGGATATACCAAAATAATAAAATGACATGTAAAAAATGGAATTGAAGCCAGTTCTAACTTTAATCCGCTACTGGATCCTGAAATCCACCACCCAAGCCGGGTCAGGCCATCCGTCGTCCTCGCTGTCAGCCGTAGAGCTGATGGCCGGTTTGATGTTTGGCGGCACATTCCGGTTCGATATAAAGAATCCCGGTAATCCGAATAACGACCGGCTGATTTTTTCCAAAGGCCACGCTTCGCCGTTATTTTACGCTTTGTGGGCAGCGGCTGGCGCCGTAACTGAACAGGAATTGATGACACTCCGACAATTTAATAGCCGTTTGGAGGGGCATCCGACCATGGCCTTCCCATTTACCGAGGCGGCCACTGGATCGCTTGGACAGGGGCTTTCTGTGGGCCTAGGGATGGCCCTAAACGCCAAATACCTGGATAAATTGCCATACAAGACCTATGTTCTCCTTGGTGACAGTGAAATGGCTGAGGGGCAGGTATGGGAAGCAATACAATTGGCCAGCTATTACAAACTGGATAACCTTATCGCCATATTAGACGTGAACAGGCTGGGACAGCGCGGCGAAACGATGTTTGGACTTAAGGTACTGGAATATGAAAAAAGGGTAAAAGCCTTCGGCTGGCAGACGATTGTAATCGACGGACACTCCTTGCCGAAAGTGCTGGCCGCATTTAAGAAAGCCGCATCAGCAAAAGGCAAACCGGTGATGATTATTGCTAAGACGTTGAAAGGAAAAGGCGTGAAGTTCATGGAGAATAAAGACGGTTGGCACGGCAAAGCCTTAAAGCCGGAAGAATTGATTATCGTATTAAAAGGCTTAGGTAAAGTTGATACGACAATTCGAGGTATTATCGAACCGCCGAAAGATGTTAAGGCGACTGCGCTGCCAGTAGGAAAAGCAGAACCCATGCCCCTGGACAAACCCATTGCTACTCGCAAGGCTTTTGGCTATGCACTGACGAGTTTAGCTAACCAGTTACCGATCGTTTCACTGGATGCGGAAACGTCAAATTCGACCTACGCTGATATTTTCCAAAAAGCTTATCCTAAGCGTTTTTTCGAGATGTATATCGCCGAACAGAACATGGTCAGTGCGGCCGTTGGGTTGGCGAGACGGGGGAAGATCCCGTTTGTCTCCACCTTTGCCGCGTTTTTGACGCGGACGTTTGACCAGCTGCGCATGGCCAGTTATTCGGAAGCGAACATTAAGATGGTCGGTTCGCATTCTGGCGTATCCATCGGCCAGGACGGTGTGTCACAAATGGGGTTAGAAGATATCGCTATGTTCCGCGCACTGATCAACAGTACGGTCCTGTATCCCTGCGATGCGGTGTCGTGCGATAAGCTGGTTGAACAGGCGGCAAAGCACAAAGGTTTGGTGTATATTCGTACTACACGTGCAGAGACGCCGATTATTTACAAACAGGACGAGCAGTTTCCAATCGGTGGAAGTAAGGTGTTGCGTCGAAGCAATAATGACGTGGCCACCGTCGTTACGGCTGGCATTACGATTTTCGAAGCATTGAAAGCGCACGATGAGCTGAAAAAGCAGGGGATAAATATACGCGTCATTGACCTGTACGGCATCAAGCCGGTGGACGTGAAAACTCTTGAACAGGCAGCCAAAGAGACTAAGGCGATAATTACTGTTGAGGACCATTATCCGCAGGGAGGACTAGGAGAGGCTGTGTTAAGCGCTCTTCGCCATGCCAAGGCGCATTTGGTAAAACTGGCGGTTACCAAAATGCCGAGAAGCGGGAAGCCGGAGGAATTGCTGGAGTATGAAGGAATTTCAAAAAATGGTATCATTAAAGCAGTAACTCAAATTTTAAAACAAATATGAAATTTGACGTCATTACAATCGGTTCGGCATTCAAGGATGTTTACCTATTCAGCAAGAAATTCAAAGTACTGAAGAACGCGAAAATGGTCACGGGCGAGATGGAGTGCTTTGCTTTCGGCACGAAGATCGAGTTGGATGACATACATTTCGAGATCGGTGGCGGGGCCGTAAATACATCGGCCACATTCAAGAAGCAGGGTTTTAAGGTCGGCTGTCTGGCCAGGATCGGCATGGACAGTGCCGGAGAAGATGTGAAGCGGTATTTAAAAAAACAGGGCATCACCGACCTGCTGGTAGTGGATAAAAAAAACCGCACAGCGCAGTCAGTTGTCTTCCTGGCGCCAAACGGTGAGAGGACAATCTTGGTGTACCGCGGAGCAGCGCACGATTTCGGGATTTCAGACATCAGCCCAAGAATAACAAATACCAAATGGCTGTATGTGACTTCGCTTGCCGGCAAAATTGATGTTTTGAATAAAATATTAAGAATGGCCAAAGTAAAAGGAGTTAAGGTAGCCCTGAACCCTGGCAAACTTGATATTGAAAAAGGGTTGCGTATGCACCAGGATCTTCTTCGGCAAGTGGACGTCTTAATATTGAATAATGAGGAAGCGTCAATTCTAACGGGCCGTCCTGCACATGATGATATTGGATTAGCCAAAGAAATCCGCAAGTTTTGCCATGGCATTGTGATAATTACCAAAGGTGCTGTCGGATCATTAATCACTTTGAAAAACGCATTATATCGTGTTATAATCAAACCGGTAAAAGCTGTTGATACGACCGGTGCGGGGGATGCTTTCGGCTCCGGATTTGTGGCGGGATTTATGAGATATAATGGGGATATTGAAAAGACAATTAGATTGGCCAATAATAATGCCGCTGGCGAAGTGTCACAGTTAGGGGCAAAGAATGGTTTGATCGGCTTGGGTGGCCCGTGGAAAAGGGTTAAGTATACAATTGTAAAAAACAACTTATCATAATTAAATAAATTAAGCTTATGACCAAGAACACAACAATTATCGTCGTTATCGTCCTAGTTGTTGTTGTGGCCGGCCTTTTGGGTTGGTATTTCTTACGAGAAAAGCCGATTAACGAAAACCTGACCCAGACTTTGAATAGTAGCAATTCCGTAACGGTAGTTCGCCCTCCGGCTAAAACAGTCTGGATCATGGATGGAAGTTTTAACCCGTCAGTTGTTACGATTGCAGTAGGCGAAACAGTGACCTGGATTAATAAGGACACTATCAAGCGTAAAGTGGCCGCTGATCCGCATCCGTCAGGGAGTTCATTGCCCGCACTCCTTTCCGAAGAGCTCGGCCAAAATGAGTCGTATACTTTTACTTTTTCTACCGCAGGAACCTGGGGATACCATGATTACTTGAACCCTATAAAAAGCGGTCAAATTATTGTAAGGTAACTATATACATTTATTGAAAAAGGCGGATGGGTGATCCGTCTTTTTCATAGACTTCGACCTATGTTAAAGAGATTTCTGAGCCGTTTTTCTGATTATACTCTGTATCGTATCCTGGAGATCCTGCCTGGAGCCTCAGTCTGGACGACCTTGGCATTGGCTGTCATTTTATCATTTGTCAGGCCTATCTGGGCGATATTCTTCATAATAATTTTTGATTTTTATTGGCTGTTCCGGATCGTGTACATGCTTTTCTACATGATCCATTCATTTCGCCGCTACCGCCAAACCATTCGCACAGATTGGCGCCAAAAGCTGGAATCAAAACCTGGCTGGCATGAATACTATCACGCCGTTTTCTACCCTACCTACAAGGAACCAATCGAGGTTTTGCGGGGGAGCATAACTGCACTGGTAAAAAGTAATTTTCCGATGGACCGGATTATCGTAATTTTAGCCGGTGAGGAAAAGGATGGGGAAAATTTTTCAAAAATCGCTAACTGTCTGGAAGAAGAATTTAAAGGAGCCTTTTTTAAATTCCTCGTCACCACCCATCCGCACGGGATCGAAGGAGAGATGCCCGGCAAGGGCTCCAATATCGCGTGGGCTGGCCACCGCGTTAAAGAATTTATAGATGGACTAGCCATTCCATATGAAAAGGTAATCGTCTCGGCTTTTGACGCTGATACATGCGTCCATCCCCAGTATTTTTCTTATCTGACTTTTACTTATTTATCCCATCCAAACCCAACACATGCCAGTTACCAGCCATTGGCCGTGTTCAACAACAATGTTTGGGAATCGCCGGCTTTGACGCGCGTGATCTCCTACAGTACGACGTTTTGGCTCATGACCGAGCAGGCAAGACCGGAACGGCTGTTTACTTTTTCTTCACACAGCATGAGTTTCAAGGCGCTGGTCGATGTCGGTTTCTGGCAGGCGGATATCGTCACGGAAGATTCACGTATCTGTTTGCAATGCATCATGGAGTATGACGGTGATTATGAAGTTGTGCCGCTGCACCTGCCGGTTTCGATGGATGTTGTGGTAGGGCATACATTTTGGGAGTCTTTAAAAAGCCAATATGTCCAGCAGCGGCGCTGGGCTTATGGCGTGGAAAATTTCCCATATATGGTTTGGAATTTCGGCCGTAATAAAGCCATGCCTTTTGTACAGAAATTTCGCTATATGTTTAACCAGGCTGAAGGGGTGTATTCATGGGCAACCGCGCCAATCCTGATTTTTATCCTTGGACACCTGCCGATCTGGTTGGCAAATTATCAGGGATCTACATCTGTAGTAACCCAAAATGCCCCGCATATCCTGAATTGGTTGATGAATGCGGCGATGATCGGCTTGCTTGCCCAGGCCATCCTTTCGACCCAATTGCTTCCACCGAGACCGGCGCATTATCCTAAATGGAAGCTCGTAGTCATGGTCCTGCAGTGGGTTTTGATTCCGTTTACATTAATTTTGTTCGGCTCTGTACCGGCTACTGACGCTCAGACCCGCCTGATGCTCGGCAAGTATCTCGGTTTCCAGGTAACAAAAAAAGTCCGGAAATAAGAAAACGTTATAAGAC
Organism: uncultured Gammaproteobacteria bacterium; assembly: GCA_964628855.1. Taxonomy (GTDB): domain Bacteria; phylum Patescibacteriota; class Patescibacteriia; order UBA10025; family JAHIVO01; genus JBAYGJ01. The sequence goes on from CAZVMV010000005.1 coordinate 18,127, forward strand.
GTTATTTATTCAAAAGAAGTGAATAAAGGTCAAATGTCCTGATCGGTTTTTTTTCGTACACCGTTTCTACATTTTTCATGAATTCTCCGTGCCTGATGTTAGGTAACGCAATGTTTATAGCGTTTTGCATCTGAACTTTGCCAAAACCGTAAAAAAGCGTTCTATTTGCAAAAGTTATGTAATTGTCTTGTGGCGAAAAAATATTTATCAGCTGGATATGTTTGGGCAATAAAATTATCGGAGGTTGGTGCGGCGTTGCCACGTACATTATTTTCCTAATTTTTTGGTTGTTTACTAAGCTTGGGATGGCTAAGTTGGCCACGTTTCCACCAAGGCTTTTGCCGAACAGGTAAATAGGTATGTCATCCGGCAAATCATTGATCATTTTGGCGAGTCGCTTGGCGGCCAATAGCATAGATGTGCCGGAAATCCCGCCGGACCAGTCGAAAATTGACACATCAAAGTTCGTGTGCTGTTCCAAGTAATTCTTGAATGGGATAACCCAGGCTCGTCCCTGTTCGCCAGTTTCAATCCCGAAATATTTGTAATAAGACTTTTCCAAAAATTTATCCAGCCATTTAGGATGTTTAGTTTTCGCACCGGCAATGATGATAACGATTGGTTTCATGTCAGGACAGTTTTGTATGCTTAATTTCGGCACATCCCAGGATAAACTCACTTGCTTGTAACGGACGTTTGCCCTCTTGCTGCAATTTGTTCAAAGACAAACAGCCTTGCCCGCAACCGACAAGTAAAGTTTTATTAGCATAAAGTGTTTGTCCTGGTAGGAGCTGGTGTTCATGCTCGACAAGGCTGGCAGAGATTATTTTCAGCCGTGTTCCGGTCCCGTTTGTTTTTTGGGATGTCCAGAAACAGTAAGCGCCAGGCCATGGGGTAAAAGCACGAATCTGACGGTCAATTTCGTCGGCCGATTTATTCCAGTCAATTCTACCGTCCTCCTTGGTGATAATTTTAGTGAGAGTTGCCAGGGCGTCATTCTGTATTTTTGGCTGTAGTTGGCCGGTCAAATATGGGAGTAGCGAATTTTTTACAATAACAGATCCTAATCTGGCAAGTCTGTCATGCAAGGTCTTGAAGTTTTCAAGTGAATCGATTCTTATTTTTGTCTGTTCAATGATTGGACCGGTATCCAGGCCAGCATCGATTTTCATGAGGGTGACGCCAGTATCCTCTTCGCCGTTCAAGATGGCCGCCTGGATTGGTGAAGCGCCCCGGTGTTTTGGCAGAAGTGAGGCATGGACATTTAACCAGCTATGTGTCGGAATTCCCAAAAAATTGGCCGGTATAATTTTCCCATAAGCCACGACGATGCACAGTTCAGGATTAGCCGATCTAAATTGGTCCAGGAATTCTTTATTTTTTAATGATTCCGGTTGCCAAACAGCCAGGTTGTGCTTAGTCGCCCATGCTTTGACAGGAGGGGAAACCGGTTCCTTTGACCGGCCAACGGGCTTGTCAGGCTGAGTAACTACAGCTTTCAGTTCGATGAATGGTAAAGAAACCAGGGTTTGCAGTACCGGCAATGCGAAATCCGGGGTACCGAAGAAAATAGTTTTATAAGTTTTTTGGTTCATGTGGTAGCGACCCTTTCGTGATTTTTTTTGAACGGTCGATAAAAAGGATGCCATCCAGATGGTCAACTTCATGTTGGGCGACGCGGGCGAACATGCCCGACGCTTTCAGGCTGATCGGATTGCCCTTCCTGTCCAGCGCATTGATTACCAGTGAGCGGTGCCGTCTGACGATGCCATATACACCCGGGACGGAAAGGCAGCCTTCCTCACCATCTTCTTTACGGAAAGATTTTCGTGTAAGAACCGGATTGATCAACGGAAGGGGGCCATCTTTTGTGCTGATAATTATGATACGTTTCAGGACATCGACTTGGTTGGCCGCCAGGCCGATCCCGTCCTTTTTTTGCATAGTCTCAGCCATTTCATTGATAAATTTTTGCATGCCCCCGATCTCGTCCAGGGTTATTTCCTCTGCACGTTTTTTGAGATGAGGATGAGGATGCGTGATTACTTTAAGCATATATAATTGCAATTTTCGTTAATATAAAATAAAATATACCTATCGAAGGTGACTCCAATATAGCCGATATTGGCATAATTAGCAATATCAAATATGTCGATGTATAAACAAAAAAATCAAATTTTCTTCATCCACGGAGGTGATACATTTCCGACACATAAGTCATATGTGCGAATGCTAAAAACCAGGTCAATCGACATCAATAAGAAAATCGGATGGAATGGCCCGTATTTGGACAGGATGCTGGGCAAGAAATTCCATATCATCAGACCACGGATGCCTTTGCAGGATAACGCAAAATACAACGAATGGAAAATCCATTTTGAAAGGTATATCCCTAAGCTGAAAAACGGAGTTATTCTTATCGGTCAGTCGCTCGGTGGCGCTTTTTTGGCCAAGTATTTGTCAGAAAATAAGTTTCTGAAAAAAATTCTGGCCACGTATCTTGTTTGCCCGCCGTTTGATGATACGTTACCACATGAACGTCTTGTCGGCGGTTTTGGACTGAAATCCGACTTGTTGATGCTGCAGAAAAACTCGCCACGATTGAATCTGTTATTTTCCAGGAATGATGATGTAGTGCCGCTTTCACAAGCAAAGAAATTCGCCAAAGCGTTGCCATGGGCGAAAACGGTTATTTATCCACACATACCGGGCCATTTTCGTATCACAAAATTTCCAGAAATCGTGAGGATGATCATGAAGGACGCGAAAACGCTAAAGTAAATCCTGTGGATCGCGGTCAATGACCCAAGTATCTGGTATTTGGCTAATAATTTTCGGCAGCAGTCTTTCCTGTTCTGCTGTTTTGATTTTCAAGATGATGTGCATCTTCCACTTTCGTCCGTCAAATGGATGTAGGGGAGTGATCAAGGAGATGTCCAAAGGCGAAGCCTGGAGCATACGGTAAACCCGTTGCACTTCATTTAAACATTTTTTCTTGTCAGAGCTGGCGTAAGTGCATTTTACTAATACGGCATAAGGCGGGTATTTTCCGCTCGCGTGATTACGCAAATCATTGTCATAAAATAATTCCGGTTTTTGTTGGGCAATGGCCAATAAGGCGGGGTGTTCCGGAGTCCGGGTTTGAATTACTTTGGCGCAATTAGCTGCGTAATTGAAAAAAGAAAGAATTTGGTATGTTTTTTCGCCTGACCGGAAGTCGGGGATATATAGCGCCTGATCAGCATTGAGTACGCCAATGACATTTATTCCCTCCCAATTTAGTAGTGGTAAAGCCTTTTCCGTCCCGATGATAATGTCGCCAGTCAGTCTAATTTTTGTTTTTTCAGCATCTTTATCGTAGCGGGTTATTTGAGCACGGGGCCAGCGTGTTTTCGCCTCATTTTCAGCTTCTTGTGTGCCAGATCCCAGGAATTTAAGGAAGACTCCATGACACTTTGGACAAAATGGAGGTAGTTCGTACCTTTTATTGCATTGGTGGCAAAAAAGTATTTTATCCCTGCCATGATAAATTAGCGGTACGCGGCAGTCGTCGCATTTATGGACAAATCCGCAGTCTTTGCAGACGACCGAAGTGGATGTGCCACGCCGGTTGAGGAATAAGAAAGCTTGCTTTTTTTGTTTTAGAGCCCGTTCGACCTCATCAATCAGTTTTTCCGAAAAAAGGTAAGAATTTCGTTTCTTTACTTCTTCACGCATATCGATTATTGAAGTTTCGTGTGAATCTTCTGGCAAATCCGAGAGTTGGTAGAGAGCATGGTTTTTAATTTGAGCGTACTGTTCAACTGTAGGAGCGTGAGTAATGGAGACTATCTTTGCCCCTGTTTTTTCGCTCAACCATTTGGCTACTGTTTTGACGTCATAACGCGGGTTTTGGTCGGACTGCTTATGGTTGCGGTTTTCGGCCTGAGTGATGATAATTGCCTCCAGTTTCGTGAATGGCAGGAACAGAGCTAATTTGGTACCGACAATGATTTTTACCTCCTTATGCAGGACACGCTGGTATACTGAATAATTTTCGTTTTTATTCAATTGGCCGTGCAGGGCAACTGTTGTTTTGATTAGTGTAGGCGGTATAAGCTTCATAATTTCGTTGCAGTCCTGGACTGTCGGGACAATGATCAAAGTGGGCAAGGCTGTATGTACGAGCATTTTCTTCATAAAAAATCGTTCGTAATCCCGTGACGATGTCCAATAAAGGCAATGGCGTGGTTGTGAGGCAGCCCATTGGTCGTATGCGGCTGAAAGTTTATCTGCGGGCATTGCGTTCAACAATTCCGGCTGAACCATTTTTTTACCAGAGCTTCCTCTTTTAGGTATTGGCGGAAGGATCATTTTTAGCACAGTGCCGCGCGATACGAAATAATAATTGCTGATCTGTTCAGCTAGAAAAAGTTGCGGTGCGGTTAAGAGGGGATGTGAGTCCCTGATGTCGTTTATTGCTTTTATTTGTTTACCGCCGATGGCCTGGTTTTTGATTTTTATCACTACGCCTTCGCGAAGACTTTTACGGAAGGGGATTGTCACCAGTTGCCCGACAGTAATTGTTTTTTGCAACTCCGCTGGAACGGCGTAATCGAAAACGCCCAGGTGTTTCGGAAACCGCTGTGAGAGGATTATTTCACAAAATGACTTATTCATGTCGTTGGACTGTAAAACGGAATAAATTTAACTGGTCCCTGTCACGGCTGATGCCCCCTTTTTCGCAGCAGATGTCAATTTGTTCTTCTGCCGAATCAACGCCAATATTTGGCAGCAGCAGGCCCCTCCGCCCGTCCTGATTTGCCACAATCAGACCGAATTTTTTTGGGTCCAGCATTTTGATGTCAATAACTTTTTCTGGTTCAGACAGTATATCGACGCTGACTTTCAGGTTATTTGTCTCTTCTTTGCTGACCGGCGGGAAACGCGGGTCATCAAATGCTGCGGAAAGTGCATTGTTGACAATCTCTTCGGCAATGCATTTTTTTGTCGGCTCAAATGTCCCGATGCAGCCCCGTAACCTGTTATTTTTTTGCAAATGGATAGAAACAAAAACGCCCGCCCTGTTGCTCAGCATTTCCCTGGGAAGTTCGTCGGGCAAGGCAATTTTTTTACCGGTTTCCAAAAAACCGATGATACTTGTATAGGCCAGTTTTGTATATGCGTCCATGCCAATATTGTACCACGGTTGGGGAATACCAAAAACTCCCATGCCGGTAGGCAGGGGAGCTGGTTTGGTGATATTTTATTACAAGTAGGACAGAATTTTTCGCGAGGCAACAAATTCCGGCTGGATCAGTCTGTAAAGGAAGGGCATACGGAATCGAACGGCGAGGAAATTTACTAATGAATTCATCGTAACATAGCTGAGTGCAATACCGGCCGTAAACAACATTCTTTCTAAAAATACGACGGGAATTAATGCGATCCAGGTTTCCGCCGGCAGATTGAAGGCATACAGGAATGTTACGCCTCCGATTGCGTGGGCTGTAAATGTAGCGCCTAAGCTGTTCATGACTAAGCTTTTTTTCGTGAATGAAGCAGCGACGGGTATCAACCAATACAGGGAATAGTACCAAGCCTGCCTACCTTCTGGATGCCCGATAAATAAGGCCATGCAGACAAGCGGGATAAAGCTGACAATGGTTTTGTATTTACGGGTGCCGAAATACAAAGCGGCGAATGCGAGGGGGAAAAGCCTGATTGTGGTCGTCAGGTCAAATGACTGGTGGTGTAGAATGACATTAAACGTTTTTACCGCAATAACAGTGATCGCTCCCCAGCCGGAAGCCAAAAAGGCTCCAATAGTAGGAGCAAAAAAGTCAAACAGAGAAAATTTTTGGCTTGAACCGATGACATTCGTAAAGGGAATTTGGAGTAAGATCAGGCCTAATGCCGTGAAAGTGACTATAAATAGAATGCGTTTTTTCATATTAATATTAGATGCTTAGTTTTTTAGTTTAAAATTTGCCACCATATAGCCAACGCCAAAAGGGCCTTCGTACGAATAAATTTCCGGTTCATAAGTGATGGTGTTCAGCATGCCGAGCATCATTATGATCGAGCGCAGTCCGCATTCTCCGGCCTCCTCGACAAAATCAGCGTCAAATTTAAGGATTCCTGGTGTGTCTTTTTCTGAAATTTTCTTGATTAACGTCTCGTCGAATTTTTTCGCCCAGTGGGAAAATCCTGCAGGCGCATCTTCTGTCAGCCGGTGGGACAGGTCGCCAGAAGCAATAATAGCGATCCTTTTCGTGTCATTGAGCATGTCCTGTTGCAGGGCAATCCCGAATTTATAGTGATTTTCATAATCAAGCAATGAATACGAGACGGGGATAATGCGGATTTTCTTCCGGTCCAGGGCTTTGGTCAGGAAATATAATGGCACTCCGGCGCCATGATCTAAGTCCCGAGAATTACTAAGCACCACGCGATGTTTGCTTTCAAGAATTTCCTTGTAATGGTGGATAAGCCGGATGTCGCCCTTCAAACTGAATTTTGTGTGTAAGTCACCGAATTCTTTAAACTGTACTTCGAATTCATTAGACATGTTTAGGGAAAAGGCGTCAGTATGCATCTGACCATGGGGGGAAATTACCACAATGGCATCCGGTTTCGTGGCATACAATTCCTGAGCTAGCCGTTCCATGGACGCGGTTGTTTTTTTTACAAAACGGACATTGTCCTTACCGATGTCAGGGATAAGTATTGGGGGGTGTGGGGTGATGGCAGAAAAGACAATCATGAGGATATTATATCATATTAGTTTGTTACCGAGATTGGATCTCCTTCCGGATGTACGGTTAATAGTGCATTGTCGTTGGTCTTTACGATATTTGTCCATTTGTAACCTAATGCGTCAAACGCTTGTTTCGAGGTGATGCCGCGCCGCATGCCGTTGGAGATGACCCAGATGCCATTTGCGCCAGGCGACGTCACGAGCGTCCCATCCTTGAATTTTATCGGTTCACCACGTGGATATGCGTCGATGGATGTCTGTTCGACCAGGACCGGAACGCGGTTTGGGAACCTGTTCTGGAGTATTTCTCTGGACATGATCGGGTGACGGGTGCCGTCCTGGACGTAGGCTATGCCTCCGTTCAGCTTTGATTTCAGTAAGACGCCAGTCGGGTATTCGCTCTGCTGGGTCAAGTCTAACCCAACCGTGTATGAGTTCAGGTCAGACTCCTCGACAACAATGACTTCTTCGGGATTGAACCCAATGTCGATAAATACTTGAGGTGAGGTGATGTAGCGTTTGTCGTTTCCGTCAATCAGGTAGATGCGGCCGGTCTGTTTTGATCGAAGCAGGGAATAATTCGGATATTTTATCGGCTGGCCGTCTGGATAGGCGTCAACATCCGTCCGCGAAACTAAAATGATGTTTTTCGGGTCAAACCTCGAAATTAATGCGGTCTTACTGAAAAATGGGCGCTTAAGTCCGTTTTGGATCAGGTACACGCCGGCAGTACCCTGTACTTGCAAGAGGGAACCGTCGGGGTACTGTTTGGTAAACCATTTTGTCCAAAGTGTCCAAAAATTTTCATTGCCATGGAGATGGGGGGTATATGTATACAGATTTACTGTTGCTTGATTTTGCATGGTTACTGATTGACCGTCAATAATATAAGTCCCGCCGACTTTGAAATTCCATTGTCCGGCGGTGTCAATATAATACCGATTGCGTTTCGCAGCCCAATTTACCTGGTTATAGAATCCTTTGTATTGCTTGACCTGGGGGTCACTGACAGAACAGCTGTCACAGACACCGTAACCGGTTGCCCAATCGTATTGGTATTGGGTTGGCGTCGTGTCAGTGATCAGGCTTTGTTCTTTTTGGATAGTGACGATCAGGTATTTTGGGCTGATGGTATAATATTGGGCGGCATTATAGATTATCTCTGCGGCTGACCTGGTGGTGCCCCATGGGTCGGCTTGTTTGTATCCCGCCACTGCCCCGCCGCGGTTATTTAAAAATTTTTGGATCTGCGCGACGGTCAGGGCGTTTTTTTCGACTAGGTCATTGTCGGAAATAATGTAATTTGGGTTAAAGCTAGCCGCCAATGCGATTTGCGGGCTGATTAACGTGATAAGTGAAAAAACCGCTATTATTTTTTTCATAGGTATTTATTCAATTATTGACAGGGGATTTTGACAGTTGCGACATGTACCACTCTTATCATGCCTTCTGATCGAATAACCAAATCGCTCAATACACATTGTACCACATTTTGGACATGAGGTATTTTCCGATTCCAGACCAGGAATATTGCCGGTATATACGTAATGTAGGCCGGCTTGCTTGCCGATATTATAAGCTAATTGGAGTGTAGATGCTGGAGTTGCGTTTAAATGCTTTAGTTTGTAGGAGATATCCGATGAGAATGCGGAAATATGCCAGGGTGTATCAGCCCCAAGTTCCGTATATATACACCCGGCCATTTCACGGAACATTTTTTCATCATCGCTCAGCGTGGGGATGGAAAGGGTAGTGATTTCCACCCATACCTTGTTTTTTTTGAGCGTTTTGAGGTTTTTCAGAATCGGCTCAAGTTTCGCGCCGCATGTTTTCAGGTATTCTTTTTCATTAAAAAATTTCAGATCAACGTTGATTGCATCGAGATAGGGGATGATCAGGTCTAGAGTTTCGTCCGTCATATACCCGTTTGATACCCAGACATTTTTGATTTTTTTCTCTTTGGCGAGTTTCATGCAATCTAGCGCATACTCCATCCAGATGGTCGGCTCTGTATATGTATAGGCAATGCTTTGGCAGTTGTTTGTTAGAGCGTCAGTAATAACTTGTTCAGGAGCAAGTTTTTCGCCGGAAATTTTCAGGTCAGTGTACCCGGATTTTTTGGAGGCTTGGGAAATCTGCCAATTTTGGCAGTTGTCGCAGCGAAAATTACATCCAATTGTGGCTATGGAGAGTGATTTTGAACCGGGCAAAAAATGGAAGAAAGGTTTTTTCTCGATCGGGTCTATTGCCTCGGATATTGCTCTGCCGTAGACCAGCAAAACAAGCTCTCCGTTGATATTTTCGCGGACGCCACATATACCGCGTTTGGACGGCAAAATATTACAGTGGTGGTTGCATACATGGCACTGTACAGTCTGATGTTGCTTTGATTCGTAGAGCAGGGCTTTTTTCATCAGTGCCGATAGTATAGCAGTTTTTCATCTTTAATTAAAGCCTCTTTGTGAAAGAAATGGCCGGTGGTATAGTGATTATATGAGGCGCATTTTCATAGCCATACCATTACCCATCGCCATCCAGGAGGAAATCGGCAAGTTGATAACCAAGCTGAAAAAATTCAGCTGGACGGTAAAATGGGAGCCCCGCGAGAAAATGCATATTACATTACGTTTTCTCGGGTATCTCGGAGATGCGGAAATTAAAAAAATTGATACGTTGATAGCAAGAGTAGCCGAAAAACATAAAAAGGTTGAATTGCAAATAGATGGTTTTGTGGCTTTCCCGAATTTCAGGTTTCCCCGAATTATTGGGTTAAAAATAAGTAATTACAAGGAATTAAATCAGCTTCAATCTTCCATTGCCAAAATAATTGATGATGAGCGGATTGGTAAAGCTGAAATTCACAAGTTTACCGGTCATATTACGCTCGGTCGGATGGCGTCTGCGCCTGTAAATTTAAAAGCCTTGTCTACTATAAAATTTAATCGAGTATTTACAGCCAGGTCGATTGACGTAATTGAAAGCGTTTTGAGCCCTAGTGGTTCGGATTATTTTATCATTTCGAGTTATACTTTAAAAGATGATTAATTATACTAAAAAACAGCGTTTCCTCGTAGAACGAACAATAATGTTTTTGGTCAATGAAGTAGAAGCTTTTTGTCGCAACAAAAAACCGGTCATTCTTCATAGTATCCGCGTCGGTATGAGGTGTATGGTAATGGAGCGGCCAGTCGTTACGGTAATTGCCGCATTGCTGCATGACCTTCTGGAAGATACGAAGTGTACCGAGCAAAAGATTAAAAAACATTTTGGGAAGCGGGTTGCATTATATGTCAGAGCACTTACCATGGATTACTCGTTTCCGGATTACAAGGCGCGATGGCATGATAACATTGATCGGTTGAGGCGGATCGGACCAGAGGTGATTTTAATTAAAGCGCTTGATATTCTAGATAATTCGCCTTATTATCAGTTAATCTCGCATGACAAGAAATTTTATGCTGGTATACGCTGGCGCGCAACTTTTTTCCGTTGTTCGTTTTCACGTGAATTGAAAAGTGTCTCGTTGTATAATGAATACAAGCGGATGCTGGATAGATTGAAATGATTATTATGCATATTTTAGGCGTAAAAATCGACAATATTTCCAATTCTGATGCCCTGTACAAGGTGCGCCGCTTTTTAAGCGGGGGAGGGCAGCACTACATCGCCACGACCGGACCTGAATTCATCATGGCAGCACAGCGTGACCAAGAGTTCAAAAATATTTTGAATAAATCAGACCTGTCTTTGACTGACGGGTTCGGCATTGCTCTGGCCGCCCGCTACCAAGGCGACAAATTAACAGCCCGCATCCCAGGAATCGATCTCATGCTTGATATCTGCTCAATAGCGGCGGAATCTAACCAATCAATTTTCTTACTCGGCGCCAAGCCGGGCGTGGCGGAAAAAACGGCAGTTCGCCTGATAGAGAGATTCCCAAACCTGCGTATCGCCGGTGCTGAAAGCGGCTATCGTGGATGGCACAGGCATCTGGATGATGCCAAGGTGGTGGAAATAATCAATCGGCGACAGCCGGATATATTATTTGTCGCTTTTGGGCAGGTCAAACAGGAAAAGTGGATAGCCAATCATTTGGCACAGTTGCCTACAGTAAAATTAGCCATGGGTGTGGGAGGATCATTTGATTACATCTCCGGAAAAGTGGCGCGCGCTCCAGGTTGGATGAGAAAAATAGGCTTGGAGTGGTTGTTTAGGGTCATCAGGCAGCCATGGCGCGCACCAAGAATTATCACAGCGGTAATAAAATTCAGCTGGACGGTGATTTTCTCTAAGGGCGGACTTAAACAGTCGTAATCCTTAGATAATTTGATAAAAAGTCTCAAACTTGAACATATTTCGTGTTCATTGGGTTTTACCGTATTTGATTTGGTCGACCATAAGCACTTGACATTTCTGGGAATTGGTAAATAGTTAAGGTGAAGTTTAAATATTAACACCAGCCTATGGCCACAAAGACCACGCGCGAACTCCTCGAGGACATGAAGTTCCAGCAGATGAAAAGATTCCTCGGGATCCGTCACGTCCGGAATTACTGTTCCGGATGCGGTGAGGAGATCCACGAGCCGGTGTACTGTCAGGATTGCCAGGAAGAAGTTGAGCGCATAAAACTGCGCAACAGCTTCAAATAAATTTGGAGGAGGATCGGCTCATTCTCATAACTAGTTTACAATTCGGCAGCTGCCGCATATTCTTGGGGCAGTTTTATTTATTCTCGAATTTGGCTAATTTCCTGCCATTATGCTAAACTTACATTAAATATATGCCAAAACGAGTTCTGTTAATTATTGTAATTTTTACCGCAGCCCTGGTTTTCATACCGGGTGCCGCGCATGCCCAAACTTCTGAATCAGTAAAAAATTTTTATAGTACAATCAACGTTAACCAAGACGGTTCTTTTTCCGTGCAGGAAAAAATTAAATACGATTTTGGAGATACCGATCGACATGGAATTTACCGCTATTTACCGTATCGATATACCAGGAATGGAGCGGCGTACAACGTAAGGATGGAAATCCAGTCAGTAACTAAGGATGGCGGGTCCCAGGTGACGTATGAGAAGAGCAGGATAAACGGCAATATAATGCTGAAAATCGGCGAGCCAGAAAGTACGGTCACAGGCATACATGATTATGAGATATCCTACCGTGTCCAACGGGCAATTAATTATTTTGATGATCACGAGGAATTATATTGGAATGTGACCGGTAATGGTTGGGATGTGCCGATCCAGAAGGCGTCGGTTAAAATTGAGAGCCCTGCTGCTTATAGCCAAGGTGATCTGGAGCCAGTATGTTATACAGGCGTCTACGGTTCAACGGATCAGTTATGTACGGTAACTATCACAAGTACCGGGGAGGCTGACATGGAGACGACCGGCATTTTGGATTCTCAGGAAGGCCTGTCATTTGTGGTGGCCTGGGAAAAAGGCACCATTGAAAAACCATCCTCCGGGCAGCAGTTGAGCTGGTTTTTTAGTGACAACTGGCCAATAGGGCTGCCATTCATCGTACTAATTGTCATGTTTGCCCTATGGTATACCAGAGGCAGGGATCCGAAGGGGAAAGGCACAATCATCCCGATTTATGAGCCGCCTAATGGATTACGGGCGATGGAATTGGGCACGATTGTTGATGAGAAACTTGATCCAAAGGATATTTCAGCCACCATTATACAATTAGCAGTTGGCGGTTATATAAAAATCCGTGAAATCGAGCAAAAAAAACTTCTTGGCAAGAAAACAGATTATGAATTGATAAAATTGAAAGAACCGGACACCAACCTGCGTGATTACGAACAGATGGTGATGAAAGGGCTATTTGAAAGCGGTACGACTAGCACTGTTTCTGGGTTGAAAAACAAGTTTTATAAGCATCTAAAAGATATCAACAAACAGGTCTACCAGGCTGTCGTCACTGACGGCTATTTCCCGATGAACCCGGACAAGATCAGGAATTCATATCGTACCGTAGGCGTAGTTTTGTTCGTTCTCCTTACGATTTTTGGCAATGGCTTTGAAAATCCATTAGCATTCATCTCCTTGATTATAAGCGGGACGGCCATCGTACTTTTCGCTCAGGCAATGCCGAGACGGACTAAATTAGGTGTTGAAACAAATGAGGAAATCAAAGGTTTCAAATGGTTTTTATCGGTTACAGAGACAGAACGCCTAAAATTCCACAATGCCCCGGCGAAATCCCCACAACAATTCGAACAGCTTCTTCCGTATGCCATGGTATTGGGAGTAGAAAAAGAGTGGGCTAAGCAGTTCGAAGGAATGTACCTGACGCCCCCCAGCTGGTACGAGGGTCATCCGGGAAATGCTTTTGGTGCATGGTACCTGGCAACTATCCTGACATCAATGAATACCACCATGAACTCGGCAATAGTAAGTCGCCCAGGTGGCCGTGCAGGTGGTGGGGGATCGGGCTTTGGCGGTGGCGGTTTTTCAGGTGGTGGTTTCGGTGGCGGCGGTGGAGGTTCATGGTAATTCAGCAAGTGATACTCAGGCATAAGTTTACTGAAAAATTTATTAGTGATGGATAAGACTGAAATTTTGGAAGAAAGGATATATTTTGAATTTGATGGAAAGACCAGTTTTGTTAATGTAAGATTTTTTGGAAAAGACCATTTTGGAAACCTTTTAGCTCTTCATGGTCTTGGTACCCAGGGGTATTGTTTTGATAATCTAGCAGTTAGGCTCAAACAAAATTTAATTGCTATTGATTGGTATGGGTATGGTAAATCCGATAGGAGACTTGGTAAAAATGATCAGTATGGCGCACAAACGTGCGCAAATTGGTTATTGGCAGCCATATCCGCTTTGCAGAATAAGCGTATTTTAGCAACCAGGTTTAGTATTATTGCGATGTCGATGTCGGCGATTCCAGTTGCTTTGGCTTATAATAAACTGCCTGCAGAAAAGATCGTCTTAATACATCCTGCTGGTCTGGATAAAAAAATAAATAGAAAATTAGCCTTCGGCCTGACCAGTGGCATCTTGTCAGATATTGCATTACGATTCATCACTCTGCGATTGGTGTGGGAATTTATTTGGAAATTTACCACGATTGCCAGTTCTAATGAAAGAAGGCAATATATCCGAGATGACGTCATGATGCATAAGGGGGAGTTTGAGGTTTTGCGGAGGTACTCACGAAGCGGATTTACAATATTTGGCCACATGAGAAAAACTCATTATTTACCAGATTTTTTTGAAAAAATCTCATGCCCAGTATTTTTACTTTATGGAAACGACTCAGTTTTTTATCAGAAAAAATATGTACTATTTGCAGAAAAAGCTGGTTGGAAGACAAAATACGTATCAAGTGCACCACATAATTTGATCAGGAGTCATGCCGAATGTATCGCGGACCCAATAAATGATTTTTTATGCTCAAGTACCGTCCACTGAAATAATTTTATTAATAAGTTTTTAATAACATTATGATGAACAATGCGTATGTTTTTCCGGGGATATTGCCAGAAGATCGTATTAACAACAAAAAGGTCATCATCACAACTGAAAAGGGTGATATTGAATTTCAACTATTGGCAGATGATGCGCCGAAAACAGTCAGTAATTTTGTTTACTTAACGGAGGAAGGGTATTATAACGGCCTGACTTTTCATCGGGTTGTACCGGGTTTTGTCGTACAAGGCGGCGATCCAAATGGCAATGGGACTGGAGGTCCTGGCTATCGCTTTGAGGATGAGCCGGTCAAAAGGGAATATGACCAAGGAATCGTAGCAATGGCTAATGCGGGCCCCAACACCAATGGTTCCCAGTTTTTCATAATGCTGGATAATAATACGACTTTACCGAAAAGTTATACAATCTTCGGCAAGGTGACAAAAGGAATGGACGTCGTACTCCGCATCTCGGTTGGAGATGTTATGGAATCCGTAAAAATTGAAGATATTTAGGCAAATCCTGATCAAATAATCTAAATGCCCACTACGAAATAGGGGAGGGGTTGACTTTTAATATAAAATTGGTAGGGTAAATACAGGAGGGATGGTCCTTTGAAAACCGGCCTATACATACGACGGAGTCTTGCTCCAATCTGATTAATCATTAATTAGAAAGGGGGCTAGTATGATAGACCAAACGCTAGTCCTTTTTGGTGGTTTCCTTATTCTGCTGTCACTCAAACGATCCAAGGGCAGATCATCAAAAAGGGCCAAAGGCTATCTTAGGATCTTCGCTCTCATAATTGAGACGATTGTGCTGTTATTCGGCATTGCTACGTTCATGATAGGTTTCATGAAGCTTCTAAGATAAAATACAAAAGTCTCTTCTTCGGAGGAGACTTTTCTTTTTGGGCAGCTTGACAAATAATGTTATGAGGTATATAATGATTATATAAGTAGTATATACTACGACTATAATAAGTAATCATTAAAGATATGTTCGCTCACAAGCTAACCAGAAAAATATTCCAAACCGGCAAATATAGTTATATTATCAGCGTTCCCAAGGAACTCATCAAGCATCTGGGATGGCAGCGAGGCGAGTTAGTGGAGGTTGATCTGGACAAAACAGGCAAACGTTTGATGGTGCAAAAGTTTAAATTTTAAAAAAACGTATTAATAATTATGTTGGACCTGGCAATAATCTCAGTCGGCAAAATCAAGGAGCTTTATTGGCAGGAAGCCCTGGCTGAATATTTGAAGCGCCTAAAGCCGTTTTGCAAAATATCCTTCCTGGAAGTCCCGGAAGAAAAAATCACCTCCGTTACTGACCGCAAACGTATTTTGGAGGCGGAGGGGGATCGAATCGACAAACAGCTATCAAATGATACCTATATCGTAGTTCTGGACAAAGTAGGCATAAATGTTTCGTCCGAAGAATTCGCCAAAAAATTGGAAGGCTGGTCTTATTTCGGCAAGCGGATTACTTTTATTATCGGCGGACCGTTGGGACTGTCGCCGAAAATCATGACCAGGGCAAAGGTCTCGATTTCTCTATCGCATATGACTTTCACCCATCAGATGACCCGGGTGATACTGATGGAACAGATTTACCGCGCGGTCAGCATCTTGCAGGGCAAAGCTTACCATTATTGACATTAAGTATCATAAACTATAGGATGTACAAATCGAATGTACATTGTTTTTATGTCAATTCAATTTGGAGGTGACGATGGGACTTTATAAGCTTGCAGCATTCAGGGGAGTTGGCCTAACAGCGTTTCTCATGATCTATGCAGCTGTGCTCAGTAGCCAAGTGTTTGAAAGTGGTTGGGCGATAACTGGCTGGGTCTGTATCGGTGCCATTACTGGCATTTATGTCAGTATCCTCAGTTGGAATGATTGGGTTGATGACTACTGGTACAGGACTCATAGTGATTATTACACCATCAGCGACATCTGACACAATGCGTAGTCTGACTTACGTATTCACCTTCGCCGGATACCCTGGCGAAGTTTTTTTATTTGAGTTCTTTCGAACGCTTTCGTCGGTTTCAGGACGAAAGTCCAGGCTTCGTTTTTGCTCAGCCTTGACTTTCGGTTTTTCTTCGGTTATACTGTAAATTGAAGGAAAGCTATTATGTATGTGGAAAAGCCCCATGAACCGATCCGTGTGGTGGCGGACTTTTCAGGAAATAAAGTCCGGCCATTGGCATTTGTCCGCGATACCGGCCGGCGGTATGAAATCGCCAGCGTTAATTTAGTTTACCGGCGACGGGTGGGCGACCGGCCGGTGTGGTGTTTTGCCGTGTCCGATGCGGCTAACACGTTTGTCCTGGTGTATGACCCAGAATCCCTGCAGTGGACATTGGAGGAGGTGCAGATGGACGGATAGCCCTTATCCATAAAAAAGACTCCCGTCATATAGGGAGTCTCGTGGCTGTCAGTGGAACAATGGTCGGTCAGGGGCGCTGCGGCAATATGTCGTGATGTGCCGGCGCCGGTTCATCGTCGCCCTGGATTCTCAGGTAGTAGATGAACAGTGCGAGCGCCATCCCCTCAATGAAGCAGGTAAGCACCACACCGCCATGGACAGGCATGGTAGCCTTTGACTGTCCTGTGTAGATCAGGACGTGGATAAAGAGCGCGGCGAATCCCGCCCAGAACACGACCGCTGATCCGATTTTGCGCTGTTTCTCGCTGTCATTGATGACGGCTGAAACTATTAGCGCGACTACCAGTACGGCGCCTGTGTAGTATGGCTGTTCAGGCCAGCAGTAGCCGATGATGCAGGCGAGGACGATGATCGTCAAACCCATCATGAGTACTGCTAGGCATCTTGCGCATTTACATCCTATGTGCACGTTTGCCTCCTCTTATGTGCCTTTTTCGATTCTTTTGGGTGATGGTACGGCAATAAGTTTAATTTGTCAATGATGAAAATATATGGAACGCATTATTTTGCATTTCGATATGAACTCATACTTCGCCTCCGTTGAACAACAGGCGAACCCGTTTTTGCGCGGGAAGCCGGTCGGGGTGTGTTCGACCATGTCGCGCCGCGGCTGCATCATTGCCTCGTCAAAAGAGGCGAAGGCTTTTGGCATCAAGACCGGCTGCCGGGTGGATGAAGCGCTTCAGTTGTATCCAGGCATTAATCTGGTTGAAGTGGACCCGTCCAAGTACCGTTCCACCACGCAGGCGATTTTTTCTTTATGTGCGGAGTATACGGAGGATATCGAGGCATATTCCATTGACGAAGCTTTCATGAACCTGACCGGAGTGGCGCAGACGTTCGACCAGGCGCAACGTATCGGCGCGGAAATCCAGCATCGCATTAAAGATGAGGTGGGAGAATGGCTGGGATCGTCCATGGGCATCAGCCACACCCGCTGGTTGGCCAAGTTTGGCAGTGACACTGCGCCGAAAGGCGGCATTGTTATATTAACTAAGGATAATTTAAATGATTATTTGGTCGGTCGCGACCTTAAGGAAGCATGGGGCATTGCCGATGCGATATCCGGTCGGCTGAACATGCTGGGTATCACGACGCTGGACGAGCTTGCGCGGTATCCGGTGCAAAACCTCATGACCGCATTCGGCAAGACGGGGTATTATCTGTGGGCAAACGTGAACGGTATTGAGCTAACTGGCATAGAGGCTAAGCGACCGCCGAAGACGATCGGGCATTCGCACGTGCTGAAGAAGCGCGATCTCGACCGACGGTTCCATATGGCCGTGCTGATGCGGCTGGCCGAGCGCACCGGCCGGCGCCTGCGGGAGCAGGGGTATGAGGGTCATGGTTTTTATTATTATGTGCAGTTTGACCGCCGGCCGTCGATCGGCGGCAGCCATCGCGTCCACCGTCCGATAGTCTCTTCGGCACAGATTTTCCGCATGGTATGGGAGCGGATTTGTCCGGTGGTAACCAAAGAACCACCGGCCATGTTCGCGCTGGGGTTGTTCGGTTTGCGGCCTAGGGTGGATCAGTTGGAATTTTTCAGCGATAAAAAGTTGTCACCGGAGTTGTCGAAAGCACTGGATGACATCAATGGCCGGTACGGCGAGGAGACGATCGTACAGGGGCCACTCCTAAAATTTGACCATAAGCACGCTCCTGACCGTGTCGGTTTCCGCAAGACGGTGGAGGCGGAGTTTCGGGGAGCGGGGAATTACAGTAGTTTCGAGGAATAAAAAAAGCCTCCCATAGTTACATGTTCACTAGAGGGGAGGCGCCACTTCATGCCTGCTATTCCGGAGCGATTCGCACGTTCCATGCGTACTGGATGGGTCGCCCTGAGGGCATTGAGTTTGTCCAGCCATGGGCGGCTATTTCTTTTCGGTTTTTACTCTCCGTACTGCTGATCAGTCAGTACTCTGCAGGACAAAATGAAGTGGAATAGTGCAGGATAGCATGTAGGCGAAATTTGTCAAGGTTGCCGCCAATCCATAGATGTTTGACGGCCTGATTTTATTTGCTACATTATATATGCGGAACGATGGCTTGGACTCGGAGCCAATACTGTCGGATTCGCTGAGCTTTATTGAACATAATAAGAAATCACATTACTCTGACCGGTGATGTAAATAGAAGGAGAACTGGTTGCAATTAATCTGCAGATTGACTAGCGAAAGCGCGTGCTCGCGTACTGCAATTGCACAGCAGTATGCTGGGTGGATGTGAGGTAATTGCAGATTGCTTTGCTCTATCAAATCCGCAATACGAAACAGGGTAGTCCGAGATGCCCTGTTATTTTTATTAATTAAATAATAAAAGAACCTCGGCCGTATGGCGCGAGGTCCGAAATTGTGTGCAGCGAGTGCCAGCTAACCCCGGGAGAAGGGTTCACCCTGGGAAATGCCGGAGCACATACCCATTCGAGCGCCTACCAGGGAGGTAGGAAGGAGCATAGCTCATCCGAGCCGAGCCGTCTCTTAGTCGCTGTACGGACGAGTGCCGGTGAGTAGTCTGAGATATACCACCGTGAGCTGGGCCAGATTTGTGACAATTCACAGTAACTGGCAAATGAAATGGCGAACTACAAAAGTCAACAGCCAAGAAGAATTGAATGAAACCACTCGGTCTCCTGTATTGTGTCACTCGCTGCATAAAAAAAGTTCTGATGTATAAGATAGCGTAATATTAATATTATGTCAAGACCGCTTGCCATATTGGATTATGGTGCGTGGTGAAAGGATCATGATTTAAATTACGTATTATTGTTGAAAAGGGAGAATTGCTCCCTGTTTCACCCCCTAAAAATGTTTGCTCTTTGCAATGTATTATTAACTGACTTAGCCAAAATCTCCGCCCATATAAAAACGGAGGTTTTGGTGTACTAGTTCCTTTCGGGCATGTGAAATTGCCGTGAAAGGCTAACATGCTATACTTCGATCATAAACAGGTATCCTCTTGCCCATGCTTACTCCCGAAGAATACCAGTCAAAAAGCGATGAGGAATTAGTGTCTTTGACACTTGCTGACCAGGAAGTATTTTTGTATTTGATGCAGAGATACGAAAGTAAGCTTTTGAGGTATGTGAATCGGACATTCAGTACCAGGAAGGAGGATGCTGAGGATATCGTTCAGGAAAGTTTTATCAATGCTTATAGGTATTTGAACAGCTTTGACCAGCACTTGAAATTCTCGTCTTGGCTTTATCGCATCGCCCATAATGCGGCAGTCAGTTATTTCCGAAAAGCAAAGGCCCGGCCTCAATTGGTGGATTCTGAGGACAGCGAACTCATGTTGGAGCGGATCGCGTCTGATTATGATTTGCAGGATGAGGTGCATTCAAAACTGACAGGTGAGAAAGTTCGAGCAGTGCTAGAGCATCTTGATCCTAAATACCGGGAAGTGCTGATCCTGAGATATCTAGAAAATAAGGAATACCAGGAAATTTCGGATATATTGAGAAAACCGATCGGGACGATCGGGACTTTGCTCAACCGGGCAAAAAAACAGTTTGTCACGACTATCCAGCTTCATTCGTCACATTTGGCAGAATCATTATGAATTCAATCAGCAGCCAGACATTAGAAAAACTAAAAGCACAACACGTGACCCCAATCCCACGTTGGGAATTTTTGCTGAAGGATTCTGTGGTTTGGGTTGGTTTTGTAATTGCAGTTTTGATTGGCAGCGTCGCTTATTGTGTGGCCTTCTTCATGCTTAGCACGCAAGATTGGAAACTCCATGATTATGTAGGGGGGAGTGCATTAGCTGACGCCTTGTCTGGTTTGCCGTATTTATGGTTTATCGTCCTGATTTTATTCATGGCGCTGGCAATGTATAATTTCCGTCATACTCAATCCGGTTACCGATATCGTGTCTGGGGGGTGGTTATGGCCAGCATTGGTGCGAGTATTCTGATCGGCAGCGCACTGCATTATACCGGCTTTGGAAATTTTCTGGACCGGGTCATGGCAGAGAATATGCCGGTCTACCGCCAATTAACACCTGACCGCCAATCAGTCTGGACCCAACCGGAAAAGGGTTTGTTATCCGGGAAAATTCTACAACCAGACCAAGCCATGCCAAATACCCTGGTTATAAAAGATTTTAAAGGAAAAAAGTGGCTGATCAGCATAAATTCGGCTGTAATTGACCCGCATTTAAATTTTTCAGTCGGACAATATATTAAAATCGTCGGCCAAAAAACCGATTCAAACCAATTCCAGGCCAGCCATATCATGCCATGGAATATGCAGCGCTGGATCGATGATTATAATGAAATACAGGATGAAAGCATTTTGTTTTTCACTAATCCTAGGCAATCGTTAATTATTCTACACACCTGATGAAATAATTTTTAGGTTATCCTGCGTATAAGGGTTGAAAGGTCGAAAAAATCATTAGCATCTTGATAAGCGGTACCGATAATTTGCGAATATTTCACCTGCTGTTTGTTAGCCACCGGTATCCAAATTGCCGGCATATGACAGCGGCTACTATGTTAGAGAAAATTGAATCCAGCAGGCTAGGAATATGAGAATCGTTTATGGGGACTGATGAGCCGGTCCCATACAACACTTGAGAATTGCGGAATGCGAAAGGTTTCACCCCCACCACATTTCCACGAAAACTTAGGTGTCAAAAAAACTTACCAACTTGTTCAAAAGATGCTATTGGTGATGACAGGCAAAGTAATACGCAGGGCAGCCCCCAATAAGGGCTGTTCTTTGTTAAATTCTTTTCGGGTCGATAATTTCGGCAAAATCGTTTCTCACGGCATTGACACGGGGAGAGACGGGATACATATTCATCTGGTTTGCCGGTAAGGGTTTAAGCACGGACAATGCCGCTTCCAGTTCGGCCGACGTGTCAGTCCACAAGGATTCATATTCAGGCCGGAGAATTACCGGCATGCGGTCATGGAGCCGACTAACCAGATCGTTTGCTGGTACAGTAATTATGGAAAACGTTGGGATGGCATTACCAGTAGGAGGGGAATACGTAGTCCAGATACCGGCAAAGGAAAAAGGCTGTTCATTTTTCAGGAAAATGCGGTAAGGTATTTTTTGCCCGTTTTTTCTGTCCCATTCAAAAAAACTATCAGCCAGGACCAGGCAACGATTTCTTTTGGCGGCATTTTTAAATGACGGTTTTAGGCTGATCGTTTCTGCTCGCGCATTTATCAGTGGATGGGAGGGTTTATTTTTCATCCAAACCGGTATCAGACCCCACTGGCCCAAGGTGATGGCTTGAGGTTCGGTATTCAAAATCACCGGAAGCCGTTGGGTCGGAGCCGCATTGAAATGGCGGGTTAAGGGCATTTTTATTTGCGCATGCCAACGTTCTTCGATAATATCGTCTTTTGAAAAAAATGAATATCGCCCGCACATATGAATTTAGTATACATTAAAAAAAATTTTTAGGAAGCGGGCATTTCAATGTCTTTGACCGATAACTGAAATTCAATTAAACTTAAGGTACTTTTATTGATAATTATCTTTCATAATGACCGCAATTGAGCGAATAATAACTGCCGGAGCAATATTGGGATTGGCTATACTGGTATTATTTATAGCGGTCCTGATATTGTCTAAGCGCCGTCCCGACCATTCGGTGACACAATTGATGAATCGCGTAAGTTTACCATTAGCTGTATTGATAGTTTCTGTGGCAGTGCTCGGGAGCTTGTATTTTTCCCAAATAGCCCTGTATGAACCGTGCAATTTATGCTGGTGGCAACGCGTGTGCATGTTCCCGTTATTGATTATTTTAATACTGGCTTGGCGTAAACGTGATGCCGGTGCAAAAAAATACGTTTATGTTTTGGCTGGCATCGGCGCTGTGTTGGCGGCTTATAATTCGTATCTCCAGATTTGGCCGCCGTCGAGCCAACACTGTGTTTTGGGAGGTTTGGTGGACTGCTCGACCAGATACGTGTTTACCTTGGGATTCATCACCATCCCATTCATTTCGTTAGTTTCATTTCTACTCATTATAACATGCATGCTTTTCTGGCATCCTACACAAAAAAGTTTGCAAATTGAAAAAGTATGAGAAAAATATTTATAATTTTATTATTAGCCATTTTGTCATTGTCGGCTAGTGGTTGTTCCAAAAACGCTCCAATAACGCAACCGTCAGAAAATTTGAATTCCTTAAACAAAAATAATTTATCGGCTAGCGCTATAAATACTAATACATCAAAATCAAGTAGCACTGATTTTTCCCCGGCAACGACCCAGGCTATTGTCATTGGAGACGATAATTTCAGTCCCTCAGTAGTCCAGGTAAAAGTCGGCGATACCGTTACCTGGAAAAATTCATCCGCAATCCAGCACAGCATTAGGTCGGACTCGTTCAGCTCCGGGAATCTCCGTACCAACGATACTTTTTCTTACCAGTTTCCAACTGCAGGTACATTTGATTATACCTGCGGGATCCATCCAGAGATGACTGGCCAGGTTATCGTGCGTTAGTTTTTTACTTATATTTGATTGACTCAGTAGGTATGATAAAAAAGATATTAATTATTAGCGGTCTCACAGTACTTTTTTTGTTGTTTGTTAGCCTGGGCTTGTTAGGCTGGTTCCAGGGGAAAAATATGCCCATACTGGATAGGGTGGTCACAGTCCCTATTCTGGAAAAAAACGCAGCCGATGTCATGGGAGCCGTACAACAGAACATGTCCAGTTTGCAGACGGCAAAATATGACCTGGAAATTATTGTGAAGCCAGTTAAATCACAGAGCATCAGAAATGTAAAGTTCAGCGCTTTATTTGACGGCAAGGTTGGGCAGGCGCTACTCGGGCAGTTGCATCTTGGCGCTTCGATTGAAATAAACAATCTGACTTATTTGAGTTCTGCCGAATTCCGTTTTGCTGAAAATCAAAGTTATTTCCGCCTGACGGATGTCCCGGCGCTGAATTTTATCAACATGTCAGCAATTGAGAACCGCTGGTATACTTTTAAGTCAAGTGATATTGCCGGCCCTAACGGCGGTGAGTGGACTAACGTAGGCCAATCGATCAAAACCTCAACTCTGATTACTGGTTATGAAAGAAAGCCGGACGAGCAAATCAACGGTCAGACAGCCTATCGTTTTGATGTTAAACTTAGCCCGTCAGCTCTCTCTCAGCTAGTTGATCTAACTGCCCATGCAGCTTGGCCTGGGCCATCTACAGAATTGCTGAAAAAATTAATGTCTGGCCAACAGTGTGACATGGCAACAATTTGGATCGGTAAGGAAAATTTATTGCTATATCAGATCGCATTCCGTTCGCACGGGACAGATTCGGAGCTGGACGCAAAACTGTTTGTTGACGGCTTTAACCAAGAAGTGGCAATTGAACAGCCGGGTGATGCAGAACCGATCTCGTCGCTTCCCCGGTTATTTTTCGGTGAAACAAATTTTCTGGATTGGCCTCTGTTCGGTTATCAGCTTGGTTTGGATTTATCTAAATCGACGGTTGATGCTGATAAGGATGGTTTATATGAGATATGGGAAGACATATTCGGTACAGACCCAAATATTAGTGACAGCGATCATGATGGTTTTGTTGATGGCGTGGAGGTGCGTGGCGGTTATAATCCTATGGGTTCTGGAAAATTCATGGCCAACTGGTAAACTTGCAGGCATCTTGACATATTTCCTCGCCTGAGCTATAGTGATCCATTATCAAAAAGTGATAGTAGGTCAATATTTGCGTAAATATTCAGTTTTTTATTATGCCAGTACCGGTGTTTGAACAATTGAACGCGCAAGAAAACAAAGCCGAAGTATTAGTGGCAAAAAAGCCGGGATATACTGCGGGAGCCATTTTTTTTACAATATTAATGGTGGCAGCGCTGGTTGTCCTCGGCGAATTCGCATTTCGTGATTCCAACAGGTTATTCAACCCATATTATCAGAATTGTCAGCCAAAAACCAAAAACGCCACAATTTTTTCCGGAAAAACTGTAAAACTCCCCGCAAATTGCCAGGTGGAAAAATATGAGCGCACCCGTTTAATTTTGCATGCTGATTTCGTTGTGCCCGTCATCCTGGTCATGTTAGTAGTATTCGCCGCAACGCGCCGACGTCTTGAGTCTGCCCAGTTAAAACTAATTTTATTGTCATTCTACATTTTCACCGGTTGGATTACTGTCAGGGTATTGGGGGAGACTGAATATTACTTATTGAAACACCATACTCTGGTTGGCCGCTATACGGTTATTCTGACTGTCGTGGCATTGCTGGCTATCATGATCATAATTGTCCAACGCCGCGCCAACAAGAAGGTGGCATAATATTGACGTTATGTGTCTGGTAAACGCTGAAAAAGCGTTTTTTTATTATATATAATATGGTATACTTAGAACCAGTTTGAAAGCATAAGTTGAAATAATATTTTCATGCCAGCAAAGACAAAATCAATATACGCCCTGGCCATGTTTGTCGGGACCGTTATCGGTGTCGGAATTTTTGGCTTGCCATATGTGGCTTCCAAGGTTGGTTTTGCCATTATGGCATTATTTTTGCTATTAATGAGCGGGCTGGCGATAGTCATTCATTTATTTTTTGCGGAATTGGCCGCGAAGACAAAAGGCCTCCATAGACTGCCCGGTTATGCTGAGATCTATTTTGGGGCCGGGGCGAAACGTGCCACCCTGATAGTACAGCTGCTGGACCTGTTTGGGGCGCTGCTGGCATATTTGATAATTGGCGGACAGTTTTTGGCATACCTTTTTGATGGCTCTGTTATACTTTACACTTTCATTTTTTTGCTTCTGGGCGCTCTTTTGATTTGGCGTGACCAAAAATCAATCGGCACAGTAGAACTAATTCTCCTGATAATTTTTTTGGCAGTAGTTCTATTCTTTTCATTCGTAGGATTCGGGCATATCGAGCCAAGGCACCTCAGCACCGTCGATTGGCGGTATCTGTTTGTCCCTTATGGAGTAGTGGTGTTTTCACTTTGGGGCACATCAATAATTCCTGAAGTCAAGGAAATGCTCGATGGCAATATGGTAAAACTCCGGAACGTGCTGATCGGAGGTATCCTCATTTGCACTCTCGTTTATTTGTTATTCACCCTGGTTGTCCTGGGCATTTCCGGTTCACGCACAACTGCTGATGCGATTTCAGGTTTGAAGGGGGAGCTTGGCGACTGGGTTTTGAAAATAGGATACTTATTCGGCATCTTGACTACGTTTACGTCTTTCATCACCCTCGGCTTAACGGTTAAAAAATTGTTCTGGTACGATTATGGGGTGCCAAAACGCATTGCCTGGTTTGTGGCCGTCACGGTGCCAGTCTTGATGTTCGTTTCCGGTCTGAAGGATTTTATTACCGTCATCGGCCTGACCGGTGCCGTCATGCTTGGGCTAGAGGGCGTGTTAATTACCCTAATTTATTTAAAAATAAAGAAAAAGGAAGCAATAAAGAATTATACCTTGTTGAAAATCGGCAGCATTGCTGTCATTACTTTGTTGAGTATAGGGGTTGTTCTGGAGGTTTTCTTTACTACCACTGGATTTTAAAATATGAATAACGTTCGAGTCAGATTTGCCCCATCACCGACTGGATATTTGCATATTGGCGGTTTACGTACGGCTTTATTTAATTGGTTATGGGCCAGAAAAAATAACGGCAAGTTTATCCTCAGGATAGAGGATACGGATCAGAGCCGTTATGTAGAGGGTGCCGTAGAGAATATCCTGGAAGCATTGAAATGGTACGGTTTAGATATCGATGAAGGCCCGATTTTCCAATCAGAACGCCTGCCGATCTATCGCCAGCATGCACAAGAGTTGGTCGATAAAGGACGGGCGTATTATTGTTTCTGTACAGAGGAGCGCCTAGATCAGATCAGAAAAGTCCAAGAAGTTAATCGCCAACCGACTAGGTATGACGGCTTGTGTCGTGCCTTGGCACCCGAAGAGGCTCAGCGGCGTCTATCCGCAGGAGAATCTCATGTCGTGAGGCTAAAAGCTCCGGTCGAGGGCAAAACTTCATTCCAAGATTTGGTCAGGGGTCAAGTAGAGGTCGCGAATGAAACTTTAGACGACACGGTTCTTTTGAAATCAGATGGGTATCCGACATACCATCTTGCCAATGTGATCGATGACCACGACGAGGCCATAACACATGTCATCCGGGCGGAAGAGTGGCTGCCATCGACGCCGCGCCATTTATTGCTTTATAAGGCATTTGGATGGACTCCACCGTTATATGCCCATCCGGCCATGGTCTTGGGCACTGACCGCTCAAAGCTCTCCAAGCGCCATGGCGCTACGTCCGCTCTGGAATACCGCGAACTCGGTTATTTGCCCGAGGCTGTTTTAAATTTTATCGCTTTGCTTGGGTGGAATCCTAAAGATGACCGAGAAGTTTTTTCTCGAGATGAATTGATTAAAGAATTTGATTTAATCAAACTTAACAAGGCTGGCGCAATTTTTAATATCGAAAAATTAGACTGGCTCAACAGCCAATACATCAAGAAACTTCCTGTGGACGTTTTGACTGAAAAGGTACAGCCCTGGCTTCCGGAAATTCCGGATCAGGTAAGCCCGACTAAGGTCGTGGCATTGTTCCAAGACCGAATGAAAAAGCTCTCTGACATCAGGGAACTGTCCGGTTTTCTTTTCTCCACTGAACTGGATTATCCGGCGGATATCCTCGTACCGAAGAATACTGAACGCGCAGAGGTCGGAAAGACACTTGCATTGTCCTACAAGTTGCTTGAATCGATCGACGGTGGGGAGTATAATTCTGAATCTCTAAAAAAATCTTTTGAACAATTTATCGCCAAAAACGCCCTTACCAATAAAGGTGTGTTGTGGCCGCTGCGGGTAGCGGTGACCGGTCTGGAAAAGAGCCCCGGCGTGTTTGAAGTCATGGAGGTGCTGGGAAAAGCGGAAACATTGAAACGTGTTGAAAATGCTATAGCCCGGTTGAAATAAAAACGCCTTTGTGCTATAATGCTTTTGCTTAAACATAAGCACAAACAGCACATGACGAGCTTAAACAAAAATAAAAAAACCAACCTGATAGCAAATGTAAGCCTGGCTGTACTAGTGGCCAGTTTTTTGATTTTGCCGGTATGGAATTTGACAGTCCAAGCGCAAACCGCGAATACCAACGCTACTACAAATGCCAATACCAATACGGAATTAAATGCCAACACATCAGTTAACGCCAATACCAACAACGCCACGACAAACGTGAATCTGGACGATCTGGCCATGTCCGAATTGAATCGGGCTTTAGATGAGAAGCGCAAAGCGATAGATGAACTGAAAAAACGCACAGAAACTTACCAGTCCAATATTGAGGTCAAGCAGCAGGAGGCAGTCACCCTACAAAACCAGTTGTCCCTGATCGACCTGCAGGTCCAGCAGGCGGAAAATGATATTGAAACTGTAAAGGCAGAAATTGAAGCGGTTAACCTGGAGATAAACGAATTGGACAAACAAATTTCCACAAAAACTGACGAGCTGGCTTATAACAAGAAAATTTTGGCAGAGTATCTCCGGGTTATAAATAAAAATGACCAGAAGACGTATCTGGAAATTTTGATGTCCAATGGTTCATTCTCGGAGTTTTTTGACCAGATGCAATATACCCAGGACCTCCAGGGCCAAGCCCAAGCCACGCTTAAATCCATCCATGAGGCGAAGCTGGCTCTCGATGATCAGAAATCAGTAAAAAACGACAAGAAAAATGAACTGACGAGCTTATCAGACAAGTTGTCACTCTCAATAACAAATTTGGCCAGCCAAAAGGATTATAAATCGAATCTTCTTACGGAAACGAAAAATTCTGAATCGAAGTTCACGG
The DNA here is from genome assembly GCA_964628855.1 of uncultured Gammaproteobacteria bacterium. Taxonomy (GTDB): domain Bacteria; phylum Patescibacteriota; class Patescibacteriia; order UBA10025; family JAHIVO01; genus JBAYGJ01. Next base: position 46,570 of record CAZVMV010000005.1, read on the forward strand.
ATTTGCTGGAAGTGGCGAAACAGGAACAGCTGGCGGCAGAAGCCGAAATGAATACGCTGGAATCGAAAGCCAGGGAAAAACTGCAGGACGAAGGTGTGGACCTGAATATCGAATCGACTTTCATCTGGCCGGCCAGTCCAACCAAAGGCATCAGTGCATATTTCCATGACCCAACATATATTTTTAAAAAATATTTCCAACACCCGGCCATTGACATACCAATTGCACAGGGTACTGCCATCAGGGCGGCAGACAACGGTTATGTGGTTCGGGCGAAGAATGCAGGCATGGGATACAGCTATGTCATGCTGGTCCACAACAACCAGCTTTCAACAGTTTATGGCCACATGAGCCGTATAGATGTGTCGGAGGATAGTTACGTAGTGAGGGGTCAGCAAATCGGCCTTTCTGGAGGTACGCCAGGTACGGCTGGGGCAGGAAGCTTCACTACAGGCCCACATTTGCATTTTGAGGTACGTTCCAATGGCATCCCAGTAAATCCTTTGGATTACCTGCCAGCCCGGTAATTTGGGCAATATAGAGCGTTTAAGGTACTGAATTTATAAATTTGGCTAATTTTAGCTAATTTAATTTATTTGACAATAATCCAATACGGATGTAAAAAGGCGATAGTGGACATATTATCGAAGTACCTTTTCAAGGAGGCAATTATGCGAACGGCTACCTTCGCTGCACAAGCTCTCGACGTAGATACTTTAGTCAGAGTAATGTCGTCACCGACGCAGGATCCAGGATGCCGACCTGACCTCGATCAAATAAGCATCACTGTTAAGTTGTCTAATGGCAACACAGTCCTTGGCCAGTGGTATGACGGCGAAGAACAATTGGACCTGGTGTCCAATGATACGTTTTTTTCGAACGAGGCTGAAGTTAGGACGCAGGCGGAGCGACTGCTCGAGAACCTCGGTGAGGCTTCTGTCCTGATCGGCTTCCGTTACCGGGGCGAATTGGTTAAAATTATTTTCGCCAAGGGTATCTGAGCGGTTCGTGGATTCGGTCACAAATACCGTCCTATCAATAGGACGGTTTTATATTTGATTTTAATTTACTAAATACTGATAATTTTGCTGATGGCCGGTTAATCGTAAAGATTTACCGTAGGCTGGTTCTCATATATTGAATAGTCCGGGACAACTACTTCACGGACTGAGGTACGCCTGTTGCCCGCTTGAGTTGAAATTGATAGGTTGCGGTTCCCGGCGGCAATGTCGTATCCGCCTCGCCACCATGGCTCAAATGCGGAGTATGTTTCAAGCGGTTCCCCTGACAGATCAAAACTTCTTATCTGCGGCCCTCCATGGCCTGCCGGCACGGCCAATATTTCTTTTCCATTATTTCCTGGATTAATTTCCCCGACGGAGACATGCACGCCACCGCGAAAATTTTTGTCATAGGCAAAAAATTGTGATTTGAGATCTCCGGCGGCACTGAAAACTTTAATTTGCGGGCCGGCTCCTATACCGGTACTGACTATTATTGACGCTTGGTAAAAATCATCGCCAGACATTGCCGCTACGTCTGTGCCCTTATTAAAAGAGTTACCAAAAGGAAAAAATTCATTAATTAGATCTCCCCAGCGGTTAAAAATCCTGATAGGCCGGAGTCCGGCCATTGATGGACTAGTGACTATTTCTGCAACGCCGTCGCCTGTTAAATCAGCTGAAGTCACTCTGATGCCGCCGCGGAAATTTGGGGCATATGCCATGAATTGGTTCAGGCGCCTGCCATTTATGTCTGAAACGACAACTTGTGGGCCGCCACCTGGGCCGGCGCCGGTAATAATTTCATCAACACCATCTCCATTTACATCGCCCGTTGACGTATCAATTCCGCCGCGGAAAGTTTGTGGATAGGGGAAAAAAGACCTAAGTAAAAGACGGTCTTCGCTATAAACCCTGACATCAGGGCCGCCACCTGGGCCGGCGCTAATGATGATTTCTTCTCCGGAATATTCCGTACTTACGTCGCCGCGCGCCACAGAGGCACCGCCTTGAAAACGCTGATACGGCAGTATCTCGCCGGGCAGGGGAGGCGCGAAGATTGGCGCGCTAGAGTGTGAGGCGTTTTTTAAGCTCAGATAAGGATTTATAACATTTTCGTCAGGACGGTGAATTTCGAAATGCAGGTGTGGAGGAGTTTTTTCCGCATTGCCGGAATCTCCCATATACCCGATCAGTTGGCCTTTAGTCACTGGCAGTCCGGTCATCGTATCGATAGCATAGGCATTTATACCTCCGCCTAGACCATCGTCTGTACCTGGCGTATCATTATTGAGATGCAGGTACCAGTATTCATATCCGTCGTCACCGCGCAAAAAAATCCCGTAGCCGTATGACGGCTCAGGGAACGGTACGTAACTCAGGCGGCCGTTGGTCACCGCGACCAGTTGCTGCATTTTTTTTCCGAACACGTCGATACCCTGGTGAGTGTGTCCGACACGCGGTGCCCCAAAACTGTCGCTGAAATTAGTCTGGCCGATGACCGGGAAGATCATGTCACGGATATCGTCAGCCAAGGCAACCTGAGAATTGGAGGCTAGTAAAAAAATACCGGTAACTATGCTAACGGTATGGAAAAGTATTCGTTGGCGTTTTTTTATTTGCATTTTTATTTTGTATCATCATTGTAGCATATTTTTAGGAAAAAATCAACCCCGCGGGTAATAATAAAAATGGCCGCGCAAATTGCGTGGCCAAAGTTAGTCATGTCCAGAATTCGTGCGATTCCTCCTCAAGCGGTTCGATGGTCAGGCTGGACTCGCCGACTCGCTGGAGTCCGATCATCCGTCTGGTCAGGAAATTCTGCGTAGTAATCCACTCCTGTGATAATTGCAGAATCTCAACCCTGTCTACATCGGCCGTCCATTCGAACACGAGCCTGTCAATTAGGGAGTCGTTGACGATCAGGTCGTCCATGGTCAGTACAAAAGACACGAGCATGGTTTACCCTCTCTTTACGAAAGGGCGTCCTATGCGTCTGTTTGGCTAAGTAATTCCTATCACTCAACCGTAGTTAAAGAAATGAACTTTGAACAATCATATAACCAGTAAATGGTCATGTCAAGGGTCTTGACATTTTACTAATAAAAGTATATTATTTCCTGAAACAAACAGAGCTCACATATACTACATGGAGGTATCATGACAGAGGTCAGAGAATTCATTTTTACTGAGATTCTGGAAATGGTCGTTGACCCAAACACCCTCGTGGGTGGGAATGTAGGGGACGAGCATGAAATGAATCTCCAGCATGGGACGATCATCGTTCGTCGACGTATCGAGAACGACCGTCAGGCCGACATCGCCAGTTCTGGCACAACTCTCAAGAACGTCGCGCAGGCTATCTCATGCCTGACCAATTTGGTCAACAATTCCGTCTCGTTCACCACATCGGTGGTCCGTGATGGGAAAACGTTCACATTTGAGTGGATGGTACGATAAATCCACCAGCCGACCCGACCGCCGCAAAGTCCAACTGGACGCGGCGGTCATTTATTTTTCTGGTAAAAATCGTACAATTGTTCGCGGGATTTTTTCTCTGGGCTGGTATCGTTGCAAACACAGTATTTTTGGTTAGGGTTGTATGCCTCCAAAACGTTTTTTTTGCCGGTGATGACGTATTTAAATTGTTCGGCTCGGTCGGTGATTATAGGGGATTCGCTGACAACGCAAGTAGGCTGCCAGTCATAAAGACAGTAGTTTTTACACATGTTATCGCTCCAGCATATCCTTTCGTCCGGATATCGAGAGAAGTAGGATTTAAGAAAAAGTACTGTCTGGATCAGAATGAATAGCAGAATTAGAATTAAAACAATTTTCACTGTAAGAGCGATAAAACGAAATTTGTTTTTTGGCACTTGAAAATCTTTTTGGTTTGCTTGTGATGGCAGCGATTGCGACGATTGGATTTGGGCCATAATATTATTTTTTCCTGGCCATAATCAACTTAGTCTTGATCGGGATGGTAATGGGATTGGGAAATTTTTCAGTACCTCGCCACAGGTCCTCCAATGCCATCTTTTTTCTATTTGATGACAAATTTAAATACCAGGAATAGGATGTTTGCATCGTTACATATTCCTGGTGTGTCATGCGGATGTTCCGGAAGTAGGTTTTAATTTTTACGTCAGTGAAATGCCGGTCGGCTTTCAGGTCATCAATTATGGCATTGGCTTTGCCGCCTTTTGATCTGGAGTATTTTTTATGAAGCGCCATCGCCATTTTTCCGATCCATTTGTTATAATAATTGAAATTCCAAAAAACTGCCAAGGTGCCACCGGGCCGCAGCAGGCGCCGGGTCTTCGTAAAACGGACGCTGGGCATCACCCAGTGCAATGCCTGGGCGCAAAAAATCAGTCCGAAACGGTTGTCTGCCAGTTTTATGTCCTCAAATGGTTGGGCGATATATCTGACGTTTTTATATTTCTTCAAGTGGCGTTTGGCGATACTCAACAGAGCCTTACTCAGGTCATTGGCAATGAGCGGGTGTTTTGTTTTCGCGAAAGGCTCCGTCGCTTTGCCTGTGCCGGTGCCGATTTCCAGAATCGCATCGTTTTTTTTCAGTTTTGAATAAGATAAAATATCGCGAAACATCTGGGCCGGATAGTCTAGCCGCGCCTTGTCGTATTGTTCAGGTATGGTGCTGAATGTCTCTTTTAATTTCATTAAATTGTTATTTACTTGAATGTTTTAAAAATTCCAAATCCCTCAGTCGGATGAAATGCCCGTCATAATCAATGGGTTTGTCGTGCTCCATTAGTTCTATCGCATGGGAGAGGGGAGTCCAGATTACCGAAAAATTACCTTCACGTTCGAAATGAGTGAATTCAGGATGTCCCTTTGCGCCGACGATGCGGGCCTTGAAGCAATGTGAACGCCTTTGTTCACGTCGCTGATCTTTGAATTCATCGATATGTCCGAGTTCAGTTAGAATTTCGACATCACATCCCAGCTCTTCCCTACATTCCCGCAGGCAAGCGTCCTTTATGGATTCATTGTCATTTACAGTGCCGCCGGGTAATTTATGGATGGCATAAACGCCGGTGTGCAGAATCGCGACATTATTCTCTGCATCGAAAACTACCGCCCGACTGGATTCCTTGTAAGAATAACCTTCGTGCGATGTTTGTGGTGTGCCGGGAAAAAAGTCTTTATCGGTTATTGTTTTGAGAAGTGCCATTTTTTTTATCCGGCAGGGTAATTTGCATCTGCATGGTGATGATATACAGGACCAGAGTCAGCAATCCCATATAGAGGCTCAATGGCAGGTTGCCCATCTTGTCCAGGAAGTTGCCGGATACGTTTGACGGCAGGTAAAGGATTGAAAGGATGATGCCGAAAGTTGCCATGGCAATCAATGGCCCATAGCCCCACTTCTTCAGCTTCCACACGCCGACTAGGGCGACGATACTTATAGTGAGGTCGATGGATACAAATATGAAAGATTTCCATTCGCTAGGGTTGGTCAGGTATCCTGAGAGGATTTCATCCATCAGGCTGATGAAATTGACGAAGGCAAAAAACAGAAGCAGGACAATGATTAGGTACTTCAGGACTGATTTCTTGTTCATATTATTTATATTAGTTTATCTTTTTTTCGTAAGCCTTGGCATAATGCCTGAAGCCGGCTTTGGCGTAGAATCCGTGCGCCCGTGCCAGTTCGTTGCCGGATTCCAGCCGTATATGAGTAATTGTATGCTCTTTGGCCCATTTTTCAACTGCCCTGACTAGTTCAATGGCTACACCCTTTCCCTGATACTCAGGATATACAAATAATTCCTCAATCTCGGCGATCTGGCGTCCATAACGAAATTGCGGTACGGCATTCACTGTAGCTATCCCGAGGTAATGTTCGTTGTCCTCAGCGAGAAAAATTGCAGAGTTGGCGGATTCTGCTAATTTCTCAAAAAAGGGACCACCATTATCCTTAGCTGTTGTGGAGATGTAATTTTTTTCGGGGGTGATTATTTTATAGCATTCCGTCCGGAAATCATCGAGGAGTTTCAGGACAATGTTTTTATGGCTTTTTGTTGCTTTAATAATGTTCATAAGAAATTTTTAACGATATTTAGCAGTTTATCATGTAATTTGCCGTTAGAAGCTATTATACCGCCGATCCGTTTGTCATAGCGTTGATTTTTGCCATGCAGGTCGGTGACGATTCCGCCGGCCTCTTCTACAATAATTTTTTGGGCAGCCACATCCCACGGCTTATTGCCAGGAAATATATTCGCTGACATTTCACCGCTGGCGACGAGCATACCGTAATATGTAGTGCAAATCGTATTTACAGTCATGGCGCCCACATCAATCATCTTATGGGTAAGATTAATGAATTCCTTGGTTTGTTTTGACCAATAACAGAGACAGATCATGGCGTGGTTTAAATTATTCTGGCTAGATACTTGAATTTTTTTGCCATTCAATGTCGTACCTTTGTTTTTTTCGGCAAAATACAGGCGGTCAGTAAAAGGGTCAAGAAGTAATCCGAGAATTGGCTCGCCATTCTTCACCAGCGCCAATGAGAAAGCGGCAGTGGCGATGCCATGGGAATAGGGGATGGTGCCGTCTACGGGATCGCATACCCAATTATATTCAGATTCAGGCCGGTCAAAACCGCTTTCTTCCGCGATAATACCGTAATTAGGATAATTTTTTTTCACCGACTTCACTACCAAATTATTGATTTGCGTATCAGCCATGGTCAAGGGAGTGTTGTCCTTTTTCCAGGTACGCGTGATTTCATACGAAAAATATTTCCGCATGATGATCCCGGCTTGTTTCGCTAATGAGATGGCGAAGGATTTGTGGTTCATTTATTTTGATATTTTTGGTAAATTTGGTTGCGAAGCTCTTTGGCCTTGAATGGGTCAAAATTAGGATCTTGTTTTTTTACGTATGTATCAATCAGACTAAAATCTTCTGGTGATTCTTTTTGGAGTATGTCCGGAAATGAAAAATAATACTCACAGAGGTGCGCGAAATATTCTTCTGCCTGGTAAAAGGCGAGTTGTTCCGGGTTTGTCTTATCGCGGTCGATGTAATCCCATCCAATGCCCTTGAAGTCATCACCAGACTGAACCCTTTTTGTAATATTCACTAGCAGTTCGGCCCGGTCATTGAAAGGCAGTCCAGTTTTTTTGAATGCACCATTCAGGTGGCTAATTTCGTGGCTAAAAGTCCAGTCTACCGTAGGAAGCAGGTCTTTGCTGTTTTCAAGCTCGGGTACGGATAACCTGATTTTACCCAGGCTGGTCTGGTCGTTTTCTTGAGCCGTACCCGCATATTCCAAATTATCCTTACCTTGACGTAGTTTTTCTATTTCACCCAACCTGACCAGCTCGACTGAATCTGCCTCATTCTGTATCCAGCCTTTCGGGTAGGTTACGCCGTCCTGCCATATCTCTTTTAGTGCTTCTGGAGGTATGTTGAATTGTTCGTTTCCGACCACCACGAGTTCGGACGGCGTGGTGGGTAATTCACGACTGTTCACTGAACTCTTAAATTCAAGGTATTGCATCACGTTTGGGCCCATCTTTTGCTCGATATAAGCCCTGTCGTTCCGTAATTTTTCGGCTTGCGCTGAATCAATTGGTTTTTCGCGTTCTGTGGTGGGGGTCAGGATGGGGCCTGCATCCTTATTATCGGTGAATTTTTTGATTTCTGCGGCCAATGCGAATGTACCCGCCGTCGCCGCTAAAATGATGCCCTTCCTGCCGGTTTTGAAGAATTTGGAATCCTTCAGCCAGTCCCAGGCAGACGGCTTACCCGGTTCCGCATCAATAGTATCCGGCACAGCGCTGGTATCCGGCGCTTTCCAGTCAGCCATTTCTTCCGGATTGTTGCCAGTTTCAGGGTTCATTTGGTTATAAGTTTATTTTCTAATAATTTCAGGATTTTCCTGCGTTTGTAGAAGAAAAATTCGGAAATTACGAAGACTATGCCAAAAATAATCCAGACGACTGTTTGCGAAATGTCCCTCTGGAAAAATGCGATAAACATGTATGCAGCGAACAGGAATTTCCCCAGTCCCCACCATGGTTTTTTCATCAGATGCTGTTCCAGTAGGCTGGAGATCTTTTTTTGCAATGGTTCGCCGGTATACCACCCCCAGCTGAGAAGCCCGAGTCCAACGACGAAACTAATCAACAACAGGATATAAAACGGCCTATTGCTCTCGTCGGTAACGCCACGGACTATGATCATAGTAAAAAATATATACAGTATCCGGATGCCGAAGTCTTCGAACTGTTCTGCCCGGCGTAATTTGTTTATCATTTCATTCAATTGTGTTTGTTCCATGGGAAGTGTTTGGTTATTTGGTTGGTCATTTGTTGAAATGACATTTCTTTTACTCAGAGGATGGTGAAAATTCTAATCCTGTTTCAAAGGATGGAATTTTCGATGTGTATCCTCAGCATATCTATCCGAGGCGTTGACATAACGTGTAGTGGTGTCCAGCGATTCGTGGCCAAGCAGGATTTGGATGGCGGCTGGGTTAGCGCCAGATTCTGCTAAATACGTAGCGAAGCCGTGGCGGAGGCTGTGGGCTGACGTGGGAACATTAATTCGTAAACGTTCCCTGTACTGTTTTATTTTCCGTTGGAACTGGCTTGGTGAAATTCTTGCATTGATCGATGCTGCTTTGGACCCGCGGTAGGGGATGAAGAGCGCCGGATGGTTGTCGCGGCGTGTGCGGAGGTATTCCTCTATATGAACTTTAGCACGCTGGGTCAGATAGACAAACCGTTGCTTGCGGCCTTTGCCGGTGATGAAGATTTTGCCGGTCGGATCAATCTGGTTTTTATTCAGGTTAATCAGCTCCGATATACGCATGCCCGTGGCAAAGAGCGTCTCCAGCATGGCCCGATTGCGGAGAGCGACGTATTTGTTATTTTTTTCGAATTCAGAAGGGGATTCGATTAGACGGACGATATCATTCAATTCAGCCACCTGAGGGTGCTTTTTTATCGTTTTAGTGAGCCGTATCACCTGCGGATTCACCGGACAGTCGTAATCGTTGTCTATGAGGTATTTGAGGTATGACCTGAGGGCTGACAGCATCCGGTTGATGGAATACGGGTTCAGGCGCTTCAGACCCTTCTGCGCCTCGGCTGTTTCCCTGTCCCGGGACACCAAGTAGGCCTTGTAGAGCTCCAGATCACGCCTCTGGAGCTTCTGGAAGGGGACGGAGGACTCGGTATCCAGGTAGTGCTCGAAAACCTTCAGGTCGCGTTCGTAGTTGTAGACCGTCTTCTCCGAATAATTATTCGTCTGAAGATTCAGTAGGAAGTCGTCTAAATGAGGTAACATATGTTTATTATAGGGGATTTCACCCCATTTGATAACACAGTGTAAGAGATATTATACTGAGATACCTTTATAGTATAGAATAGGGCTATTTCGCTGTAAAGACCCTTTTGAGGATAAAAAAAGGGATGGACCTTTCGTAGACCCATACCCTGTTCATTTGGTATTGCGTTCGTACATCATAGAACAAATCTGGGAAACAATTTCTTTGCTCCCCTGGCAATCTGCCCAAAGACATATGAGCACGTGAACGGAAACGTACATACGAACGCCGCCCAGATCAATACAATTGCCAGCCTCTGCCAGTCGGAAAATGACATCTACTCCTCTCTTCCTGTTAATTAGACTCCTCCAAGCCTGAAGTATGTCCCACAGATCATGACACAGATCACGCCGATGGCGGCATATAGCTTACCAATCTTGTCCTGCAAGACAGATTCATCGATCCTGGAATTGAGTTTCAGTCGCCAGGACCGGTCAAAATGTGTGAAGCAATCAATGATCAGGATCAGCCCGATCAGTCCGACCGATAATATTACGTTTCCAAGAATCGACATATACCCTCCGACAGTTATGGAAATGTTCTCTTTGCCTCTACCCTATCACCCATATTTAAAAAAAGCAATATAAAAAAGCCGGTCAGATGACCGACTTCGTGGTTTCAGCCTGAGATTTGTTCAGGTTGTGCTTGAGATTGTCCCAGCGCGGGACAACGGCAGCTGCCAGGGTGGCGACCAGGAATATGAGTATCAACAACAGGAATACTCTCTTCCTTTTGTCCCAGCGGTTGTAGTACGCTTCATCGGGTTTCCTCTCTCGCCAAATAAACGAGACCAGGGCACCGAAGGCGCTTAAACCAACTAGGGCCAGACCGACCATCCAGAGCTGATCTATGGAAAACATATATTCACCTCCTCGTGAACAATTTGGGAAAGAATATTACACTATACTCTCATATAAAATTATGTCAATATTAAAAACGATGTATTATGCCGCCCCCTTGAATGCCTATTAAAATTTAATAATAAAAACAGGCCAGTTGCCTAGCCTGTCGAATCCTCCATAAGGAACGTATTATTTGTTTTTCATCATTCTTAACAGTGACTGCCGCAAAAAAGCAGCTGCGGCTTCCTCACTTGCAAATGTGCTGTGAGTCTGGTAATAAGAACGATACGTATGCCCGGTACCTGAGGTAGCCCAGGCCATATATTTCCCCTGTTCGTCGGGGCCCTCCGTAGTGATGTCTATCCCGCTTAAATTCTGCGGAAGTTCGCCAGCAGACTTGCACTCGATTAGTTTGACCAATGCGGTCCTCCTTGAACTATTAAATGTTCAATCCTTTTCGGATAAATTGTAGCGTAGTTGCATCTAGGAATCAAATAAAAAAGCCCCTGAAATAGGAGCCCTTTTGTCTCATCTGATACTAGGCTAGAATCGCCACGATGATCATTATCAGACCAATGATACCCAGCCATACCGCATAGGTGGCATTACGCATGAAACCCTGTTGCGAGTCGGTATAATGGTTAAACCAGGTTTGGTTTTTCCATCTAGCATTTGCCACGCGTGTGCAGTATGTCCAAATAGCCTTGAATCTTTTCTGGCGTTTATTTTCCAGTATAAATGATCTATGCGCAACAATAATCTGGCGAACTGAACAGATGAGGAGCAGAAAACCGATAAAGATCAGTGCGGTTTTGAAATTCATGCATCACCTCATGAGGGTAGGTTTCAGTAATTTGGAAGCGTATCAAAATATATTTAAACAGTCAAGGTTAATGTCGCTATTTCACCTTTTCAACCTCGATAGTACAATTCGTTACAAGTGCTGCAACAGCGCCAAGGGCAGCCAGTACAGGCAATAAAATCACGCCAACGGCAGTGGCAGTCATGGGCAATTCGAACAGGATCTCCCCTTTTTCGTTTTTTATAGTGATCTTTCGGATGTTGGCCTCATGGACCAGTTTTTTCACAGTCTCAACGAGCTGTTGGCCAGAAACCTTAATCTCCTCTTTGAATGTTTGGTCAGTCATACGTTTAAGTTAATGATAGTAATATGATTATAAGCTATTTTATAAATATAAAAAAGCCGTGTGAACGGCTTTTGATACTACGCTGCTATTCCCTGATCAGATAGCTCGACAGTTGATGCATAGCATCCCATTATTGCCTCTGCATTTTTTACATGCTTTTGAGTTGGGTATGTTGTCACATTTGCTCGGCCTGCCGGGGAATTTTTGATGATGGCCTTTGCGGTGCGGGATGTTGAAAGAGCTAATCGGATTCGAAGATTTATCAGAATTACGCCCGTTACTCATGAAATCCTCCGATTTTTATATATTTTATTTTGGCTAATGTTAGCAAAATTAATTAATATATCTTGAAAAATGGCCGTAAATACTAGCTTATTTTAACCTATTTGCTATACTAGTACCAGGTAGATCTAAATAATAAGCTAATTAACAAAGGAATACTACCATGGCAAAGATGAGCAAAGCTCAGTTGATCAGCAATCTCGCCGAGAAGTCCGGCCATCCGAAAAAGGATATCGCCGGTTTACTCGACCTCCTCACCGAAATGGCCTATAAGGAGGTTAAGTCCAGCGGTGAATTCACCCTGCCGGGATTCGGCAAGTTGGTGAAGAAGCAGCGGGCAGCCCGCCAGGGCCGCAACCCAGCCACGGGTGCCACCATCCAGATCCCTGCTAAGACGGTGGTCAAATTCCGTGTCGCGAAAGCCGCTAAGGAAGCGATTCTCTAAATTAGCTTCATTACACAAAAAGCCCCGTTTCACTTCGGGGTTTTTTGTTTTGACGTGTAATAATAGATAGTTTATACTTTAACTGAAAATAAAAAATGCTCACTTAAGGAGGTGTCGAATGTCCTGTGAGCGCGCTTTTGAGATTTTGCGGAGTCCCCTTTCACTTGATACGGACAAACAAGAAGCCATGGATCATCTAAGAATCTGCCGTGATGACAAATGCAGAACCGCCTATGACTGGATTTCCCGAGGCTATACAGATGAACCGTGAGGATCACGTTAAATGACCCCTATGCCCGCGAAGTTATCAAGCGGGCATTTTTTTATCCACGTTTTACATATTTTTTCATTTCCCTGTGCCAGCCGCAGAAAGGACAGCCTTTTGAGGCGGGCGGCATTTTGCCTTCCAATATTTTGATGGCTTTCAAGAATTCAGTTAAGGCGTTTTGTGGATTGGTTTTTAACGTCTTAACGGTAATTTCCATGGGAAAACCCTGGTGCAGCTCTCTCCCCATGGCTGGATAAAAATATATCAGATGCCCGATACCGGATGATTTGCGACGGTTTTTTTCCAATAAAAGCGCATATGTGTCTAATTGTACCTGATAGGCCGGTATCATTTCGTGCTGATTTGGGTCGGAGCTGGAAGTCTTGTGGTCAACCGGCGTGTAGGTGCCTTGCGGGGTGATTATGCATTCATCCAATTTGCCCATCAAGCCGTAATTCTCGTTGTAATGGTAGAAATACGCTTCAGTAAAAGGATTTTGGAGTTTACCGTTCACTTGGCCTGAAATCATGGGCGGCAGTTCCCCCGTCGTCCGGTACAGGTCAAAATATTGCTTTATAACCCCGTCAAACCTGTTGGCCAGTCGTGAGACGATGCCTTCGGGCTGGCGCAGGCCTTTATTGTACTGCAGCCAAAAACAGCGGGGACATCGTTTGGAATTCTCAATGGCCGTCGGCGACATCCATTTTTTCTTTTTTACGATTTTTTCCATAGGTTAACGATAGTATACCATTTCAAAGTAACTCGTGACAGGTACTGACATGTTGTTGGCAAGAAGTCCAGAATTGGTATTGGCCAGAATCACAGATTTAACGGAACCGAAATTTTTCATCAATTCAAAAAGAAGCGAGATTGATGCGGGCGAATCGACATAGTCATTGAACGCCGTACCAAACGACATGATGCCAGAACTGTCCAGGCCAGTAAGCAGCTTGGCGGTAATTTTGTCGTGTGCGGCCGCTTCCTCGGCGGAAAGATAATGCGAGAAATCAACCGATGCAATTACTGCAGAATTTTGCGGTAAAATTTCCCCAAGTCCCAAAGCAAGACTGGAGATTTGAGCGGTCGACGTTTCGGCCTTGAGGATTAGAGGAATTATTCTGGCATTTGGCATGAATTGTGCGATGACAGGCATAATGCCCGTGACTGAATGGTCGCCCTGTATGACAGTCGGGTCGGATTGGACGCCGTATTTATCCAGCAGTGATCTGATTATTGAACTGTTTTGTTTGATAAGCCCCTTCGGCGTTGACCATGCTATATCTGCCGTAAGGATATTTACAGCTCCGCGTTCGTAGTGGTTTGGTCCAATGATCACTATCGTTGAGACATTTTGCCTTGCCAGGTGCTGGATAACGTCAAAGGCATATTCCAGATGCTGGATGTCATGAGGGACTATGCTGCCGTAAATTTTTTCTGTCGGCCATGACGCGGTCGCGGCCTGACTGGCCAGTCTCTGGCCGTTTAGCCAATTTGATTGGTCATAATAGATGACTGGGAGCTTTTCTGGCGGTTGGATCTGCTTATTTCCGGATTTTTCCTGGCCAGCCAGGCGTGCCGCTACCGCGGCACCGGCGCCGATCAGGGCGCCGGCTACCGCAAACGTAATGATTACTTTGCCGAGAGTGTTCATTTAATAGTAACTGACTCTGATTGGCCAAAAGCCTTGCTTGTAGGCACTTTGAAACCCCTGATCAGTGTCGGCTCTGCAGTGAAGGAGCCTTTGCTGATAACTGTGGCATAATAATGCATTTCTCTGGCCGGTTTGCCGCTCCAGAATTTTATGGCCTGACCGTTGATTTCATATGGATATGCCAAGTTTGGGTCGTAATTGATAAGCCGGTTGTAAGCGTAGGACAGGACTTTCAATCCAGCTGGCAGGTAATCAACAATCTGGTACTCATTGTCGATGGCTTTTGAGTTTATGGATGGTTCAAGAACGATTTTAACCAAATCGTTTTCTTTCAATGTGCTAGTCGCTTTGCCGTCAACGTAGAACGTACGTTTGATAGAGAGGCTGCTGTCTGTTTTTTCCGCCTTTATGTCCAGCGGCACGTCGTTTGTTTGGATCACGCCAACATTACCCGTGATATTGGAGAATGTCAGGCCTGATAACTGACTTGGCGTCACTGACAATGATTCTGTCTCATCACCTGATAGTGAAACATTTTTTGCCTGCCCATCCAATGTGTAAGTGAATTTAACTGCTTCCCCAGAGAGTAATGGCAAAACCTTCTGTAGGTAGCCGATCTGTTCAAGGCTATTCAGTTGGTCCACAGCCGGATGGTCCACCGCATAGGCGAACATTTTCGTCGCTTCTGGAGCAGAGACGTTGGCGGCAATTATTGCGGCTTGGTAGGTGTTTTCGGTGTAATCGTCATTTGTCTCACCTAGTTTGAGCCGGAAATAAGGTTCCTGGACTTCTCCGTATTTTTTTACGACATCGGCCAGCAATGATCGGGCATACTCCCCTGCTCCGAGGTTGGCCAGACCATTAGCCAGGTAAAGTTTCAGGTTATCCGGGACATCATTATTATCCATCAGGCTGAGGATATCGTTAAGAACTGGCTCGCCCATATTGGCTTCACCGTACAATGCATAAACAATCTCATCTAGATTGCTGTTCTTATTTTTCAGTGTTGTTTCAAAATACCCCCTGGCATCATTTTTATCGAAGATATCTGGAGCGACTGCCATCGTTTTGGCGGTCAGGAGTAATTCTGCAGACGAATATGGCAGGATACTGAGCCCGCCCTCAGGTGTCTGGTAGTCAGTAAAACTTATTTCCTCTCCCATTCCTTTTTGGCCAAAGTAAGTGTTGAGTAGTTTTTGGGATATGACCCGAGCCAGCTTCTGGTCAATCCGGTCCCCGTACGCATATTTCAACTGCGACAAGTCATTCAGGTATTGCCCACGTTCTTTATTTGTGAACAAAAGTGAAGTACGGCTGGCGCCATCTGCCGTCAGTTTCAGATCATTTGTCACGGCCAGGTATTTTATGTCTTGCTTGGTCAAATGCGTGGGCGTGATAGTGATTGTTTTCGTCAGCGTATCTGTATGTCCTGCCGCCGAAGCCTTGACCGTGATTTTGTGCTGTCCGGCTTCAAATTTCGGCAGCGCTACGTCAGCGGCAACGAAAGCTTTGGCGGTATACTTTTCTGTTTTATTTATGTCGGGGTATGTTACTTCAAACGAAACCGTGTCTGTGGCGGACAAAGCCTGGCCAAAACCCCGTAACTTAATAATGGGCTGGTCAGTGGTTAAATATTCGCTAGCAACCGCCACGTCAGCGAAGAATGGGAGCGTTGCCACTACCGCTGTCCTTGTGCCGCCAGCTGAGAGATCCTCAGTAATTGCCTGGACAGTAGTTTGCCAGCTGGTGACATTGTCCGGGAGTTTGAATGATATACTGGCTTTGCCGTCGCGGCCGGTTTCTGTACTGCCGAAATACGCCACGTCCTGGAAATTTTGCCTTCCACCACCTTTTTCGTTATGCACATAGAGTCCAGAAGCGATAAACGTATGGGCTGGATCAGTGGTTAGGTTATATACGTCAGTATATCGGTGATGCCTGACAATGGAAGTGATTAGCACGGATTGCCCGTTGGCATCAGTAAGGAAATCGCCGACGTGGGCATTACCGGCAATTTCCCATTTACCGTTAATGAGGATGACATGTACCGGAGTCACATTTAAACGTTCGTTTATAGACAAATATTCAGCCACTGTGTGCTTGATCGTATTAGTGACTTTTGCCGTGGTCATGTTCAGGTTATTTTCATTTTCAAAAGTCCTGATCTGATCTCCGATTTCCACACTGTCGATTCGTTTTTCTGTTCCATCCGCTAGACTAATCATTGTTTCTCCAGTGAAACAACCGCCACGTTCGGCCATCGGTGAAACATTTTCCTTATGGGAACTATATGACATGGTTACTGATGACGGCAATTGCTGGTACAGGGCACCCAGAGTGTTCAAGCTGGTTTCCCATTGGATAGCTGCCAGAGCCTGGTCTATCAGGGATACGTTGACTGCGGCTTTGACCGGTTTGCTGTCAGGGTCAGTTACCGATAAATCCAGCTTAACTTTATCGCCAGGCGCATAGGCAGCTTTATCTTGGGTTACGTCGACAGTAAGTTTTTTTGGATCTGTTTTCATGACAATATTAGCGGTAGCTTGGCGATATGATCGGCCATTGAAATATATTGCGTAAACGTAAACATTCGGTGCGTATGCTTCCTTGAATGGGAAAGATATTTCTGGATTAGCCCCGGCATTAATGTCGCTGATGCCGTTATGTTCCTTGAAAAACAGGAAGTCGTTGTTGCCTGTAGACGTGACGGTGACGTCATCTTTTTTTAGGGTTGCAACCACGTTTTCGCCCGGCGCATACACGTTTTGCACAGTTTCATTCTCGTGGTTCGTAGACAGGTAGTAGTAATCATAGGAGCTTCCCGGTATGCCATAGCTTGAGCCATAAGAGGATGATTCTACCGCATGCCCATTTGAGTCAGTCGTTGAGGCAATGACTTTGTACCATTTTTTTGGCTGGGTTGTGTAATTGTACGAAAAACTTCCGTCCGAACCGGAGTTGACGTCCGTTTCGGCAATTGATTTCTCACGGTACTCGTAACGGTAAGAAGTGATTGTTTTTTTGTTTATAAAATCGTAGGTCGTACCATTTTCGATTTTGTCGTAATACTGCTCATAAACATTCAGGTGGACTTTTGCGTTTGCTACTGGTTTGCCCAGGTAGTCCCATTTTATGTCATTTCCCGGCGCATTCAGGTTAGTTAAGTCGACGGCATTTACTTTTCCGTTGACTTTACCTGGCTCGTTCTGCTCAAGGGTAATCGCTGAACGTGAATTAAACTGATAAATATTGGCCGTACTTTCGATATATGTAAGTTCGGCCTGGACAGGATGGACAGTGATATAGGACGAAGAATATTGCTGTGTTTGGTACTGTTCATAGGGCCGATCAAATGATAGTCGTGCCGCACCGGTGGAATCGGTGGTTACGGTCCCCTCCCCGAATTGCCCCGTATACTGCAATTGGAGGTTGCTAACCGGCGTTCCGTCAAAGAATTTGGCCGTAACATCAAAAACAGCTTTTTCGCCTGAGAAGATGGCTTTTTTCGGCATGGAAATATCGATGCCGTAGGAAGGTTTGGTATAGGTCTGGATATCGACATACCCGACAGAAATTTGCTGGTCACCTGCCATCACCCGGACCTGGTAAGATCCTGGGTTGAGGTTTTGGTATTTAATAGTCCCCTCAAAAGTACCGTAGTCGCTGATAGCGGCTTTTGAAGTTCCGACCACATTTTCTTGCGATGTTTCGTTGCTATAGGTGAATGAAATTAAGTTTACTGTGACCTCTGGCAGTTTTTGGCCAGCCCTGGATTTTGCGATTCCCCAAAATTTTATGCTATCAGTGGGCAGGTATAAGGAACGGTTGGTGTATAGGTATGACCAGTAGTCCGGATTTGTAGCAGCTGGGCCGCTTGGATAGGCCATGTATTCATAATTGTTCATTTGGGCTGGCACAAGCAGCTTGTCATTACCGCTGGATATTATGAAATGGTAGGTGCGGTCTGACTGATCGGAGTATTGACTTGTCGTAAGAGCATGGAGTTCTTCCGGAGTTTCCCAGGCGCCCACTCCCTGATCATTGGTGGAAGCGACTTTACTGTCATCTTTTGAATATGTGATTGTCGCATTTTTTTCCGGAAGTTTCGTGGTCAGTCGGTGAACCCATATCAGTGAGTTGGTTTTACTTATTTGCAAAGTACTGACCAAATCACTGACTTGAACGAACGCCTGGGTTTTACCGTTGGCATAGGATATTTCTACCAGGTATTGACCGGCTCGGAGATTGTCCGGGAATTCGATATACCGGAAATAATCGCCAGACTTCAGGTCAGCGCTAAAGCTCACCTCCTTTGTTAATGAATTTGTTGGGTACGTATAGGAATTACCAAAATCATAAGCCCATAAAGGGACGCTTACTTCGCGAGTTTTGACTGCATCATTGAATGTATTGAAGTTAGGGAATGACCATACGTCAACTGTTACTTTTGACAAATTAGTATTGTATTCGTACATGGTCATGACCGGGTTCTCCTCCGGTGAGAATTCGAAAAATTTACTGTCAAATGACATGTATCCCTGGTTGCTAGCCGCGTTTACCGTGGCAAATTGGAATGAATAATCGTCCGCCAGAACATCGGTACTGTCCTTAACCCCTAATCCTTTTTTTATAGTAACAGTATAAACCGTGTTTTCTGTCAGGCTTTTCGGGACGTATACCAGTGTTTTTCTGTGTCGCTCAAAGGTGCCATCAGTACGCGGTGAAATGGAAAAAAATTGTTCCGGGCTATCGTAATTTTCAGTTGAAAACGTGACCTCAATGCCAGTATTGGTAGGGATTGATGTGGTTTTGTCGCGAGGCAAGGTGCCAGTAATTTTGAAACTGTCCTTGATCTGGTAGGCCCATTGGTATTCGCGTTTATTGCTAGTCGCAGTACTAGCGGCTGTTAACGAAAAAGCATAGACCTCGTTTGCCTCTAGCGGCTGGGCTGGGCTGATAGTAAAAGTATTGTTATCTGATGATTCGATTTTGTACGCAATTTCGGGAGAAACGCTCAGAGCCGCTTCTACGGTTTTTGTTTCAACCGGCCTGGTGCTGGACAATATAAATGAGGTGTCTGGTAAAGTTCCTAACGAATCCTGTTTGGTCGCTTTCAGTGTAAATTGGTTATCTTCGGTACCTAGGATCACTTCAGTTTTTTTAGCGTTTGTGTTTGATGTTTGGCCTTGGTCATGGGAAATAAAATACCAGGTTACACCCCCGGCCGCCAGCAGTGCGACGATTAGGCCGCTTATAAGCCAGACATTTTTTTTCATAGTCGTAAGTTTAATTGATATTTATTAAAATGACTATAATCAGGCTGATATAAACGATTTGTGTCAATAAGCCCAGGATTCGTTCGTCGTGCACCTGCAAGCGGCCGTGCCAGTCGTTGAATTTCGAGAATATGGCTTTCAGACCTGGGACATAATTTGCCAGAGTGAGAGCATCAGGCAATGAGGCAAAAAAAGCCCCTAGCACGATATTCAGCCATTGGTCAGGATAACCGTACAGGAAGACGATAAAAATGACAGCCGCAGCAGCGAGGTCAGGCATGATTCGCAAAAATTCGCGGGGATCGAATCGTTTGGGTATTTCATAGCTCCAATGAGGTATCCAATCAAGAATAAAATGCGACCCAAAAGCCAAAATGCATACTAGCCATGGGTTGGCGATTTTTTCGCCCAATATCGCACCAGTAGTGACATGAGCCAATAAAAGCATAGAGTTATGTTATTTCATGTAGACGCGGTCGCCGATTCTGAGATCGACGTATTCTTTTGGTTTAGTATCCTTAATTTTTGTATTGAGGACGCCGCGAAGTTTTTCCATCTGAGTGTCGAGGCTGATTGACGAGTCAAAATATATTACATATCCGGCTTCAGTTTTTGCATTTACCTGCGTGCTGAGTCTATGCGGTACGGAATAAGACTGGATGGAAATTCCAGTCAACTGTGATAGCTGGGAAGTTAATGAGGTTATGAAGGTAATTTTGTCAGGTGTTATTATTGCTCCATTTTGTGGCGGCGCCTCGTTTGAATCGTCAAATATTCGCGGCAAAGATGCCGTGGCCTCCGGATTACTGACTTGCGTGGAAAGTGAGCCGGTCTCATCCACATAATAATAGGCATCACTTGTGACCCAGACCAGGACTGGCGCTTTCATGTGGATGGTGACTTCTAGGGTGTGTAATAATTTTTTCTTTATGGAAACGTCAGAGAGACTATATTTTGATTCTAGGTTATCATTTAGCCATGACTTGCTGAATAGCAGAAGATTGTTTTGTCTGAATATAAACCATTTCCTTTGAGACATCTGCCAGGATATGAATTGTTCGCCGATGATTTTTGCCGTGGTAGGATTGGTGCCGTCAATTTTAATTGTGTAAATACTGAAAAGTGGCGAATAAAAAATTACATATAAAATCAGCAATAGGGTTAAAAGTGACAACCAGCCGATTGAACCTAAGTGGGATATGACATACGATTGCCAGTTTGCTTTCGCATAAAGCGGGTTTTTGTAGGTTGGTTCGGTATCCGGGCTTCGGTCTATTTTATTGCGGCGAAAATTCCAGCGCATGAAATAAAATTGTTTTAGTAATATATTCTGGCAATTTGCGGGTTTATTCTTGTGACGACCTCATAGTTGATAGTGCCAATGCGTTTTGCTAATTCATCAACAGTTACGTTTTGGTCGCCGTCCTTACCGATGAGCGTGACCTTGTCGCCCGGCCTGACTTTGGAGACGTTTGTGACATCAACCATCGTCAAGTTCATGCAAATACGTCCACGAACGGCACAACGATGTCCGTGGATCAGCACATCAGAGTTGTTTGAGAGTTTGCGGTCATATCCATCCCAATAGCCGATAGGTAAAATCGCGAGAGTCATCGTCTTTCTGGCGCGATAAGTGCCGCCGTAACCGATACGCGTCCCCTTTGGTACGGTTTTTACCTGTAATACACGCGTGTACCAGGAAAGCGCAGGCTCAAGCTTGAGTCGGACCTGGCGAGGACTACTGTTTTCGATTGACCATAATCCATATAGTGAAATTCCGATTCGGGCTAATTTGAAACGGCTATTTTTACTGAGAATCGTGGCAGCAGAACAGGCAATATGCGGATACTGGATATGTATCCCGTGTCTGTCTAGTTGACTAATGATTTTATTAAAAAGGGATATTTGTCTATTGGCAGAAATCTGGTTGGGATTTTCTGCGTCCGCTAAATGGGAAAATACTCCCTCCAATCGTAGGTTGGAAAGATTTTTTATAATTTTCGCGGCTGCCAGCGTTTCTGACGGGAGAAATCCGAGCCTGGTTGTGCCGGTATCAATTTTTAGGTGGATGGGTATTGTCTTGTGTAGTTTTTTTGCCAAGCGGTTCAGGGAATATGCAGAGGAAATGTTGTAAACGGTAAGCGTGATATTTTTTTTGATAGCAATGTCAAGCTTGGCTGGATTGAAAAAACTCAAAACAAGTATTCGGCATTTTATCCCAGCTTGCCGCAAATTAACCGCTTCATCCAGGCTCACTGTACCTAACCATCGAGCCCCTGCGGATTGGGCGATGCGCGCCACACCTATCAGACCATGACCATAGGCATTAGATTTTACGACCGCCATCAAATCCGTTTTTGGTGACAGGATTGACTTGAACTGGCGGATATTATGATTAATCGCCTGGCGTGAGACTGACACCCAGGTCGTTGTTTGATCAGGCATGCCGGTTATTTTTGTTTAATGATTTTCACTCCATTCATGTAAGGTAGGAGCGCTTTTGGGACACTGATCGATCCGTCCGACAATTGGCAGTTTTCCATAATGGCGATAAGCGTCCGTCCGACGGCAAATGCGGTTGCGTCATTCATATGGACAATCCCCTTATCCAGACCTTTTTTATAACGGATATTTAACCTTCTAGACTGGTAATCTGTTGTCAGGTCAGATGTGTGAGTTTCGCGGTAACGTTTTTGGCTAGGAATCCATATTTCCACATCGATCTGACGAGCATCTGGTGCAGTCATGTCTCCAGTGCACATTTGGACGAGACGGTAAGGTAATTCAAGTGTTTTTACCAGGTATTCCTGGATGGCGATAATAAAGTTTTGTTCTTCAGCCGAATGCTCTGGTAATGAAAATGTTTCCATTTCGAGTTTGTCGAACTGATGTACGCGGAAGATACCCCTCGTATCCTTACCGTAAGAACCTGCTTCCCGCCTGAAAGCCGAGGAATATCCAACATAACGTATCGGCAGTTGGTCCGCAGCCAATGTCTTGTCCATCAATAACGGCCCAAGAGTGTGCTCAGCGCTTCCGACAAGGTACAGTTTGTCTTGGGGCAATTGGTAGCGTTCATCTTTTGGCTCAAGCCTGGCCATTTTATCGAGCACTTCTTCTTTGATCATCATTGGCGGAATCACCGGAGCGAATGTTTTTGGCGGGACTTGCAGGTTATTTTTTTTAATAATCTCTTTAAGTATTTTTTCATCAGTTAGCACAGACAAGCCAAACTGGATAAGTGCGAATTGTAATAAGACGGCTTCATTTTTTAGATAACCAAAACGCGGGCCTGACACAGAACCGGCCGTTTCTGTATCTATCAAGTCAAGTTTTTTGCCCAATTCGACATGATCAAGCGGGTCAAAACCAAATTTTTTCGGCTCACCGACTGTTTTTAAAATGGTATTTTCAGATTCGTTCTTCCCCTCCTTTACATCGTCTAATGGCAGATTTGGGAGATTTTTCCATTGTAGGGCCATTGTTTCATCGGCTGTACGCACTTCAGCGGCCAAGTGAGAAATTTTATCCGAGACTTTTTTCAGCTTTTCGATTGTGACTTTTTTTTCATCTCCGGAAATGGACGGTACGTTTTTACTGCCAGTGTTCAATTCAGCTTGCAACACTTCCAGCTCTTGTCTTTTTTTGGAAGTGACTGAAATTAATGTTGCGAGCTCCTGTACTAGTTTTTTCCATTGTGGCCCCCTCTTGGCAAGCCCTGCCAGGAAAGGCTCCGGATTTTTTTTAAAAGCTTTGATGTCTAACATATGTTATTTTTTTTCTCCCCCTTGATTTTCATCTTTATTGAAGTCGTCATAATGCTGTTGGCCGGTAATTTTGAATTCGATGCGGCCAAGAATTTCTAGGACAATAAGCGCTCCTACGGTGGTCATCGCGGCCAAGAAATAATAGCCTAGCCCAACAGCCATGCCTATCGCCGCCACAACCCATAACGTGGCCGCTGTCGTTAAACCATGTACAGACCCACGACTCTGTATAATGGCGCCAGCCCCAAGGAATCCGATACCGGTAATGATCGGTCCCACGATATGGCCAATATCAAGCGTGTTATTGGGATTGAGGTCGTTAAAGGCAAAAACAGCTACGAGGGCAAGCGTGGCCGACCCTAGTCCGACAAGGATATTGGTACGGAACCCCGCGGGCTTGCGGTAATGTTTTCGTTCCATACCGATGAGTCCGCATAAAACTAGTGCGATCAGGAGGCGGATAATTATGTCGGAATTTGTCAAAACGGTTGAAGTCATATCTTTAAAATTATTTATAATCCCAATTCATCGGAGATGTCTTGCATAGACTTTAGGACGTTTGAAATGTGTTCGTCTAATGTAACGCCCAGTTCTTCTGCGCCTTGCAAAATTTCCTTCCTATTTACCTGCCTGGCAAACGCCTTATCTTTCATTTTCTTTTTGATCGATTTGATATCAACTTCGGATAATTTTTTGTTAGGTTTTACCAGCGCCACTGCTACAATGAATCCAGCGAGTTCATCAACCGCAAAGATCGTTTTTTTTGCCAAGGTGTCACGTGGTTCTCCCGAATGTTCGGCATGGGCGGATACTGTTTTGATCATTTCTTCAGGCCACCCTTTGTTTTTAAGTATGGCCGCCCCTTTTGAAGGGTGGTCTGCGGCTGTTGGATATTTTTCATAATCAAAATCATGGATCAGTCCGACAATCCCCCACCAGTCAGCATCCTGCTTGAATTTTTCCGCATAAAAACGCATCGCCGCTTCAACTGCCCGCATGTGCTTTTTCAGGTTAGGGTTAGTGACGTATTCGTCTAGCAACTGTAAGGCGACTGATCTATGCATTATCTTTACCTTTCGGTTTTAAGGTCGGAAATAAAATCACTTCCTTGATATGCCGGCTATTTGTCAGAATTGTCGTCAGGCGGTCAATACCAATGCCGATGCCTGCTGTAGGCGGCATGCCATAGGATAGTGCCTCAATGTAGTCTTCGTCTATCCGTTGGGCTTCTTCGTCCCCTGCTTTTCGCATTTTTTCCTGAGCCTTAAAACGTTCCGCTTGGTCAATCGGGTCGTTCAGCTCCGAGAAAGCATTGCAAAGTTCGGCGCCAGCAGCGACCAATTGGAATCGCTCGACGATTTTCGGATTGTCATCATGTTTTTTTGCCAAGGGTGACAATTCCACCGGGTAATCAGTCACAAAAGTCGGTTCTACGAGGTGCGGCTTGATCAATGTCTTGAAAATTTCATCTAAAATTTTTGCACGGTTCATGTCAGAAGGGATGTCCAGCCCTCGCTCACGGCTGATTTTCAGGAGTTCCTTGTCGGATAGACGGACGACGTCAATTTTCGCAAGCAAGTGGCAGGCGTCCATGAATGAAAGACGTGAGAAGTCTTTGGAAAAATCCACATCAACCCCGGCATACGTAAGTTTCATGGAGCCGTTAACTTTTTTCATAATTTCCTTTACTAGCTTTTCAGTAAAATCCATGAGCTGTTGATAATCCCAATAAGCTGCATAAAATTCCACCTGGGCAAATTCTGGATTATGGCTCTTGTATATACCTTCATTGCGGTAGCAGCGCGAAAACTCGTAAACTTTTTCCATACTTACTACACTCAT
>CAZVMV010000006.1:0-69393 GCA_964628855.1 uncultured Gammaproteobacteria bacterium
AAATTCCACGGTTCATTGGGGAAAGTAAGGTTGGTACTGGCCGGAAGCGGCGGCACGGAAAGAAAGTTATCACCACCGGCCGTTCCGTCTTCAATATTATTGTCATTACCGTCCAAATGGTTCTTGCACACATCCATGATGCCCTTGCCAGGATCTTTATAGTCCGGATTATTCTTGTCATTGGTGCCGGCGATTAGCTCGACACTATACTGGTCGCCGGTGGCCATCGGCGCAAAAGGCCTGGTGGTAAACAGGGTCACTCCGCCAGACACGCTGAACGGCGAACGCAGGCGCTGGTCTGTGCTCGCACTCACATTTCTGAATTTCACAGTAGCCAGACATGACTCGCCAGCAGGACAATCGCCGTCGATCAGACAGGAAGTTTTCGCTACCGAACAATATCCGGCATGAATGGATGAGGCGCGCATCTTTTGTGAGAATCTTTCCTGGATCGGTGAATTCAGGCAGACGTTAGTGGCGCCGTCGTCTGGAAATATCTGCGTGACCGTGGGCGGATCGGTTAAGTTTGTATTCCCGGTCGTAAAGGTCCAGATGCTGGCGACCGTATCCCGGGCTGGTGGGTCAACTTCCAGCACTGCCTCAGTTATCTCAACGCGGTACTCAGTGTCCGCCAGATAATTTTGGGTTGGGTCAAATTCTAATATTGAATTATCAGCTGGAGCCAGACTCCATACACCAGCAACTGAATCGCCAACACACAGTGAGGTGGCGTCATCGCAGACACCGGACCTGCACTCGTTATCATTTGCACAGCCAGCGCCATTGCCTAATACCGCCGCATTTATATACACGCCAACATTTGGCTCAACAATAGTCGCCGGATCAAAGTTACCATTATATTGTGCCTGGATCATGCTGCAGAGCGGTACGTTGGATTCATTGAATCCGGGATCTACCCATTTACGATGGAATGTGTCAGTATCCTCGCCGAGACAAAGCATCGGGTTATTTGTCGGATCATAAACAGAAAATGCGGTACCTGTCGCATTACAGTCATAACACCCGAGTTCATCTCCAGGGCCGCAAATAGGCGTACCGGGCCCATTGATGATGTCATTCAACCGGCCGATGATAAAGGTCACAATCGCCCAGGCCAATAAAATGACCACTAATCCGATAACGGCATCGCGCAGAATGCGTTTGGCCTTCCTGATTTTTTCCTCATTACCGGCCGCGGTCAGCCAGACAAAACCGCCGTACATGATGATGATGACGGCGACTAATCCCAAAAAGCCCAAAGCCCATTGGATAATTTTTATGACTGTGGACTCCAGGTCCGCAGTTCCGAGTCCCAATGTCGAGCCGAGACCCTGGTCTACAGTCACGGCTAATGACGGTGATGATGTCGCCCACAAACCGACGCCAAGAAAACCAGCAAAAACAATCAGGCCTAACAACACCCCTAGGAAAAATGTATTTTTACTTGTACGCGCCCTCATGTTATTACGCGTAAATTTTTATGTAAGTTTTTAGGCGGTCCCGAGCGTGTCCTTGACGACAGCGCTCACCGTTTGGCCGTCAGACCGGCCGGCCACTTTGGCCATGACCGTTTTCATGACCAGGCCGAAATTATTACCCTGTTCGCCTGAAGCGGCGACAACTTCCTGAACAATCTTTTTGATCTCATCCGCAGATAATTGTTGGGGTAAATATTTTTCAATGATGGACAGCTCGCAGTTCTCTTTGTCCGCCAGTTCAGCCCGGCCGCCGGCCGTGAATGCGGCCGCTGCTTCACGCCGCTGCTTGGCCTGCGCCTGGAGCACTTTTACCACATCGGCTTCTGGCAATTCCTTCGCCCGTTTCGCGATCGCCGCATTATGGATGGCGCTCTTCAGCATCCTCAGGGTGGTCAACGTAAAATCATCATGCTCCCGCATGGCCGTTTTGATGTCATTCGTGATCCCGCTTTCGGTAGACATGGCGATAATGATTAACGAACTCGCGCTTGTAAGAGTTTTTTAATGGTTCCGCGTTTGTTTGGACGTTTCGGATCGATAAAATCATCTAGCTTGCCGATCTTCCGCAGAAACTCCTTCTTCTCAACGATCAGCTTACGCCTGGCAGCATCTTCGCGCATTTCCAGTTTGGTCTTTTTTGAAGTATAAAAACGACCGCGCTTCGCCCGCAACAGGACGCCGCTCGCCTGCACTTTTTTTGTAAACCGCCTCAATAAACTTTCCGGCGATTCGCCTTCCTTTCTTCTGACTTCTACCACGTGATTAATTCACCTCCCTATGTTGCATGCCCGTAAATAATCTATGCAAAAATAATCAGGGCGAATGCTATTAATGATAAAGGGATAAATTGAAAAAAACTAGGTTTAATATAACACATAAAACTGCCTTTTGTCAAAACAAGGCATTAATTATTACATTGAAAAGCCCCCACCCCTACTAATATGGCCAATATTAGACAAGACCTGACAATTTCTTGCCACCTAGAACATGTATATGCAGATGGGGCACCACCTGTCCGCCATCTGGCCCACAATTGATTACCAGTTTATAGCCATTCTCTAATCCGAACTTTGTGGCCAACGCTTTGGCCTGTAAAAACATTTCCCCCAACATCCCCCGATGACGCGATTCGGTTTCGTTAATCGATTGTATATGCTCCTTACTGACGATCAATAGGTGGACAGGTGCCTGGGGATTGATGTCCTTGATCACAAAAAAATCGTCCATCTCGTAGATATGCTCGGAAGGAATATCTTTACTCGCAATCTTGCAAAAAATACATCCATCCATAAAATTACAACGGGAGTTTTGTCGGGCTTTCTTCCGTGGGATTTTGTGGTGCCTGGGTCATATGGATATGATTATGATTGGTGGCGACCACATTATTTTTCGAGAGGCGTTTCTGGATCTCTGAAATAATTTTTTGGAAATCGACAGTTTCCTGGATGCCGTTTTCCATGTCCCTGATCAGGATGGTGCCGTCCAACATTTCCTTCTGTCCGAGGATGAGGGCATATTTCACGCCCAGCCTGTTCGCCATCTCCATCTGCGGCTTGATGCCGTCCTTGGAAAAAGTTTCAGCGACACGTAGTCCGGCGCGACGCAGGTCCTCAAACAAGCGGAGCGCTTTCTTCCTGGCTGCGTCACCCAATTGGGCAACGAAAACGTCCGGTGCCGCTAACGAATCAACCTTTATATCCTTTGCTTTTATCTCGTTGATAAGACGTTCGACGCCGCCGGCAAAACCGATGGCTGGTGTCGGCTGGCCGCCTAATTGCTTCACCAACATATCATACCTCCCTCCGCCGCATAGGGCACTGGGATTACCGGCATTTTCCCCCTCGGCCACAGGCCAAATTTCAAAAGCGGTGCCAGTATAGTAGTCCAAGCCCCGGACCAGCCGTGCATTGAGCACATAAGGTATCTCAAGTCCGTCCAAATGCTCCAGGACTTTTACAAAATGGGAATGGCAATTTTCACATAGGTAATCGACTGTTTGTGGCGCGTCCTGGGCAAGCAGTTGGCAGTCAGGCACCTTGCAATCCAGAACCCGCAGTGGGTTTTTCAATAACCTCCGCTTACAATCCTCACATAGGGCGTTCTTGCGACTACGGAAATATTCATTCAGGGCTTTTTTATATGATTCCCTGCAGGTGGGGCAACCAACGCTGTTCACCTGCAATGAAATCGGCAGCCCGATTTCGCTGAAAAAACTGTAAGCGAGCATCATCAGCTGCGCGTCAATAACCGGATGAGCATCCCCTAATACCTCAAATCCAATCTGGTGGAACTGTCTGTACCGTCCTGCCTGTGGGCGGTCGTGCCGGAAAAATGGTCCGACATAATACATCTTTACTGGTTGCGGCCGGTTAAGCATCCCATGTTCTATATACGCTCGGACTACGCCGGCCGTCCCTTCCGGACGAAGCGATACAGAATCGTTACTTTTATCCAGAAAAGAGTACATCTCCTTTTCCACCACATCCGTTTCCTGGCCGATTGAGCGAACAAATAATGAAGTTTCCTCAAGGACTGGCGTGTCTATTCGTGCGAAGCCGTAAATTTGCGCGACCTGGTCTGTCCTAGCACGGACGAAATCCCAAAAACGCTGCTCCTCCGGCAGGACATCCTTCATGCCACGGAGGAGTTGGGGGAGCTTCTTAGGTTTGTCAGACGCTTTTTTATTCATATGGGTATTAAGTAGGTAAATTGTATATTGGGCTGACAAAATGCTGGAATTCGGAAAATGGGTAAACCCGCAGCCATGCCCGTCCGACAATATCCTTGCGGGGCAAAGGGCCGAAAATTCGCGAATCCAGGCTGACCGACCGGTTATCCCCCATGACAAAATATTGATCAGCCGGTATCTGGACGGTACTCAAATTATTGGTAATGGTTCCGTCTGCCAAATATGTTTCTGGGAGCGTGAAGCCGAACGGGTTTTTCTCGTTGATTATCTTGATTTCTCCGTTTTCCGACTGGACGGTTTCTCCGGGCAGTCCGATGATGCGCTTGATGAAATATTCGCTAGTCCGGTTTGGATTTTTCATGACTACCACATCGCCCCTTTGGGGATCGGAAAACCGGTAAGTAATCTCATCAATGATCAGGTACTCATTGTCATGAAAATTTGGTTCCATCGACGCACCGCGGACATAGAAAGGCTGGAAAAGGAAATACCTGACCGGGATGATGATGGCTAGGGCGATCAGCACAATCTTGACCAGCTCAATAATAAAGCTCCGCGGCGAATCCGCGTATGAAGGCGGTTTTGGCTGGGAAGTCTTCTGTTCCTGTTTGACCTCCTCTTTGGCTTTTTTATTATCGATATCGTAATCGCTGATCGTCAGCCTCATAATATTTTTTTAATAAGTTGGTGTGGTAAAATGCTGGAATTCGCTGAATGGCCAGACGCGCAACCAAGCCCGGCCGATAATCTGCTTTTTAGTAATTGTGCCAAACATGCGCGAATCCATACTGACCGGGCGGTTATCCCCCATGACGTAATACATGTCCGGACCGAGTGTCGTGGTTATATTACCATTGGTCAATATGCCGTCCCCTAGATATTTTTCATTTAATTCCTGCCTAACGCCTGACGGCGACACTATATTAACATGCTGGTCCTTCACTTCTACAGTTTCATTCGGCAGACCGATGACTCGTTTGATCAAGGCCTCGTGAACATTGGGGATCTTTAGCACAACGACGTCACCCCGCTGTGGCTCGGTAAAACGGTAAGTAATTTCGTCGATCAACAAATACTGGTAATCAGAAAAATTTGGCTCCATGGACGCGCCCTCGACATAGTAAGGCTGGAAAAGAAAATACCTTACTGGAATGACTATCACCAGGGCAATCAGGACAATTTTGACCAATTCAACGATGAATGCCCTGGGCGATTCTGAAAAACCAGGATCCGAGGAAGCGGATTTTTCTTTTTTTGCTTTTTTATTTGAAAAATCGTAATCACCTACTGACAAACGCATGATACTTTTTTATTCTGTTATGTGACTCATGGTGGACGATGAAGGAGTTGAACCTTCGACCTCGGCAATGTGAATGCCGCGCTCTAACCAACTGAGCTAATCGTCCCGAGTAATTGGCAAGATATTAAAAAAACCCAATGAATAGGCACATCATACCACAAATTTACACCCAAATCAAGTGCCTGACCGGGGTATTAATTATATTAGAGAAGTTAATTAATCGGCTTATCTAAACCTTAACTTAAAAACACGCCAAAAACACTCCCACATGATACGGATGCTGAATTTCGACGCCCCGCCACGACGCTCCATGAAAGTTATTGGGATTTCAGTTATCCTGAATTTATTTCGGTAAGACCGGTATTTTAACTCAATCAAAATCACATACCCGATAGCCGCCAATTGACCAAGGCCGATTTTATCAAGCACCCCCTTTCGGAAACAGACATAGCCGGTGGTTAAATCCTTGATAGGGACACCAAGCACCAATCTCGCATAAAAATTTCCCAATGCGCTTATGAACCTTCTTGCCCAGCTCCAATTGACGATCCTGCCCCCCGGTACATAACGTGAGCCTATCACCACATCTGCTTTTTCCATTTTTTGAATAAACTGAGGTATCACTTTTGGGTCGTGAGAAAAATCGGCATCCATGCAAAAAATTAGGTCAGCCCCTAAAGTTTCAATGGCAAAATGAAATCCTTGAACATAGGCCCGGCCCAATCCCTCCTTCTTCTGGCGGTGCAAAACCTTGATCCGGCCATTCTGTCGCGCCAATTGGTCGGCGACCTCGCCGGTCCCGTCCGGTGAATTGTCATCTACTATTAAAATTTGCAAATCACTAACCTTCAGAGCAAAAATTTCATTTGTAATGCCCGGCAAGTTTTCCCGTTCATTGTAGGTCGGGAGTATTATGACTGTTTTTGTGTCCATATAGAATGCCTACAGTATATCTTATAATGTCGGTTTTTGGCTATTAAAAATATCACAGACAATATCTTTAGCATCTTTGACTTATCCCCGTAATTCTATTATAATTCCACCAGCTCCTCGGCTTGTTTACCGTCACTTTTTAGTTTATTTTTGCATAATCCACCCCTCACTCCAAATGCCCGACCCGCAGACAGAAAAATTGGCAGACAGCACCCCGGACTCCTCCCCCAAGAAAATAGATCCTGGCGTCTACCGGACCACCCTGTTGCCCAAACAAAAATCACATCTATTACGCTGGACGCTCATCCTGGTTGCGGTCGTCGTTTTGATCGGCCTGGCTTTTGGGGTAAAATTCATTTCCGCCATTAACAGCACTAATGCTTCGTCCGGGAAAAAAATAAGTTTCTTCACGCAATTGTCGCATCTTGTCTCAAATCCCTCAGAAGAACTGAAAGGCGGAAACCAGGATCGGATCAATATCATCCTGGCCGGCATCGGCGGAGCCGGACATGAGGGGGCTTATCTCACTGACACGCTTATTTTGGTCAGCATCAAACCGTCAACAAATGAAATTGCCACCATCTCCATACCCCGCGACCTGGTGGTGAATTTCCCAAAATACGGCTGGCGCAAAATCAACAACGCGCTGGCTTTTGGCACGGAAATGGATTATCCCGGCGGGGGCGAGGCCCTTCTGACAAAAGTGGTGGGAGACGTCACGGGCTTGCCGATACACTACTACGCACGGATAGATTTCGAAGGCTTCAGAAAAGCGATTGACGACCTGGGCGGGATTGACGTATATATCGACAACACTTTCACCGACGCCAGTTACCCCAACTATTCATACGGCTACCAGACCGTAAAATTTACCAAGGGCTGGGAGCACATGAACGGCGAACGGGCGCTCCAATTCGCTCGGTCGCGGCACGGGTGCTGTGGCGAGGGCTCGGATTTTGCCAGATCAAAAAGGCAGCAAAAAATATTATTGGCCATGAAAAATAAGTTTTTTTCCATCAATTCCGTGGCCAATCCCTCATCGATCGTTTCGGTCCTGAATGACATCGGTACTCATAATGAAACCAACATGGAGGTATGGGAGATGGTTCAGTTTGCAAAAATCGCCAAAGACATAAACAAAGACAATATTATCAATATGGTGCTGGATAACAGCGTCCACGGCCTCCTGGTCAGTGCCACTGGTGCAGACGGAGCCTACATCCTCAAACCTAAGGACGACGATTACTCCGCCATTCAATCAATGGCAAAAAATATCTTCTCTACCGGACAAATCGTCCATGAAAATGCCCAGATC
This sequence comes from uncultured Gammaproteobacteria bacterium, assembly GCA_964628855.1. Classification (GTDB taxonomy): domain Bacteria; phylum Patescibacteriota; class Patescibacteriia; order UBA10025; family JAHIVO01; genus JBAYGJ01. Next base: position 7,716 of record CAZVMV010000006.1, read on the forward strand.
GAAATCCAGAATGGCACCTCCGAAACCGGACTGGCCGGCAAAACCGCCGACCGGTTGACTGCATTGAATTATACTGTAGCCAGGATTGCAAATGCGGCAGCGAAAGAGCCGGTAACACAAACAACCATCTACGACCTTTCTGGTGGCACTAAGCCATATACGTTGGCTGGCCTGAAAAACACCCTCAACGCAACCTTATCGGCAACTCCCCCAACAGGTTACCTGAATGTGAACACTACTACCTACAGCAATGCCAATAACAACACCAACACAGCGGAACCGATCGACATTTTAATAATTGTCGGGACTGACCAGTCAGCCACCACCACTTCACAGACTGGCCAGACATCTGCCAGCCGCCGCCCTTCGTCATAACGCATATGAATCATTCATTGCCGCGCGTAGTATTGGCAGGCCGCACCAATGCCGGGAAGTCAACCTTGTTTAATACCTTGGCCGGCGAAAAAAATTCCATAGTCTCTCCGATACCGGGGACAACCAGGGACCTAAACGTCAAGCCCATAAATTGGCGCGGCTGTATTTTTGAGCTGGTCGATTCAGGGGGGCTAGACGCCGCGATCATCGGTCCGATCGAAAAAAAAGTACAGGCCAAGGCCCAGGAAGCGATCCAGCATGCCGAGGTCATAATTTTTGTAATTGACAGCCAGCAGGAGTTAACTGCCGTTGATTTTTCCATCGCCAAGTCCATAAAAAAGATGGGGGCCAAGATTGTCCTAGCCGCCAATAAAGCGGACAATACCCGCCAAAAACAGCGTCTCGCTCCCGAACTTTATAAGCTAGGGCTAGGAGAACCGCTTGCCCTCTCCGGACTGAATGGGACCGGGACGGGCGATCTTCTGGATAAAGTTGTAAATTTGCTCGAAAAAAATAACTACCAACCCGAAAAAAGTTTTACGAGGGTGTCAATAATTGGAAAAACAAATGTTGGCAAGTCATCGCTCATAAATGGACTATTGGGCAAAGAATGGGCTATTACTAGCCACCTGCCGCACACCACGCGCGAGCCTAGGGATACGATAATTGAATCCGACGGAAAAAACATAACACTGGTAGATACGGCCGGCTTGCGAAAACACGAAGCTAAGGCCGGACAAATAGAAAAAATCAGCGCCATAAAAACGCAAAACGCAATTCGGCGGTCCGATATCACGCTCTTCGTGACCGATGCCACGACGCCTTTATCCAAACAGGACATGTCTATCGCCCAACTCGCACTTGAATGCCATAATGGTATAATTATTGTGGTCAATAAATGGGACATGATACCGGAAAAAACCCCTCAAACCATGGATCTTTTCATCAACCGGTACCAGCATTATTTTCCCTGGTTATCCTGGGCACCAATCATCTTTATTTCGGCACTTCATAAACAACGCCTGCATGACCTGATGAGGCTGATAATCTCCGTACAGCAAGCTCGTAACAGGCGTATTCCACAAGAAAACCTGTCAAAAACTCTCGGCCATATCTCACTTCCCCGCGGACGAGTTTCAAACCATCCAGCCACCAAGCTCACCGGTCTCACCCAGACTGATGTTGACCCGCCGACCTTCATGCTCTATACCAATAGGCGCGATCCCATCAATTCCGCGATAATTAATATTGTAGAGAAGCAACTAAGGACCGAATACGATTTCAACGGCACGCCTATTATCATTAACGTGCGAAAACGCAATTAATATGATCCTTATCGTAGCACTGGGTAATCCGGAACCTGAATACGCCGGCACTCGGCACAACTTGGCTGTCGCAGCACTGAAGCCTTTGGCCCTGGATTCCGAAAGCAAATTTGATTCCCTGATTTCTAAACCATACCCGCGTTCCGAAGTGCTGCTCGCTTTTCCCCAGACGTTTATGAATGAATCGGGAAAATCGGTTTCCCAGGTAAAAAACTTTTACAAAATACCAGACGAAAACATTTGGGTTGTGCATGACGACGTCGACCTGCCATTCGGCACCGTTAGGGTCAGTTTCAATTCTTCCGCCGCCGGCCATCGTGGAGTCCAATCGGTAATCGAGGCAATTGGAACGCAAAACTTTTGGAGGATCAGAATGGGCATCGGCCGTCCGGCTAATTCCATCCCGACCGACGCATATGTCCTGCAAAAATTTACGCCTGAAGAAAAAAATAAACTAAATTCAATAACCGATTCAGTTATCGCTCATATTGCCTCATATTTAGGAAAAGGGATATTTGAAGAAACTTTTTAAACAATATGGATACACAGGAAAAATTAGCGATTGACAAAATACTAAGGCTAGTCGCAGAACAAAAAGCTTCCGACTTACACTTGATGATCGGGAGCCACCCAGTGATCAGGATGAACAACAAACTTATCACCCTGGAAAATGAGTTGATAATAACCCGCGAATTCATGAGCGGTTTCATCCAAAGCGTCCTCGATCCTGAACAGTTATCCGCTCTGGAAAAAAACCGGGAAGTGGTACTGGCATACCAATTCCAAAAACAGACTCGTTTCCGTATCAATGTCTTTCACCAAAAAGGCCAGATCGCCGCATACCTACGCCTCATCGGAAACACGATTATGCCACTGCGGTCTCTGGGCCTGCCCAATATACTAGAATCGATGGCTGAGCTAAAAAAGGGACTGCTTATTTTTAGCGGCTCCTTTGGTTCTGGTAAAACGACCACTTCGGCCTCTTTGCTCGATTACATCAATAGAAATAGGTCGGCATATATTTTGACTGTGGAGAAACCGATTGAATACCTATTCAACAACCAAAAAAGCATTATTGAGCAGCGCGAGGTCGGCCGCGACACCAACAGTTTTGAACAAGCCTTGGCCTATGTCACCCAAGAGGACGTAGATATTGTTTTTTTATCTGAACTGCCTACACCGGCCGTGATACACCAAGTCATGAATATCGCCACATCAGGGCGGCTGGTTATCGCCAATCTAGAGGCGGATACGATCATTAAAACCCTAGAATTGATGATTAACAGTTTCCCGAAAGACGAACAACAACAAATACGCGAACAATTAGCGGCAAACCTAGCAGGGATTGTTTGCCAAAGGCTCGTCCCCCGCCTTGGCGGTGGTCAGGTGGCTGTAGCAGAGATAATGACTTCGACGCCTCCGATACAATCTCTCATCAAAGAAGGCTCCCTATTCCAAATCAACAACATCATCCTGACCTCACGGGCAGAGGGCATGGTCTCATTGGACTGGTCGCTGGCAGAACTGGTAAAGACAAACGAAGTGCAGTTGGAGGATGCATTACAATATGCGAGCGATCCCCAGCAATTACGCTACATGTTAAGAGTATAATATTCCAAATATATGCCATTATTCAATAAAAAGAATGAGGGCTTGATCGGTATAGATTTTGGCTCGGGCGCAATAAAAATCGTTGAACTCGTGAGCAATGGCAGTGCTGTTGAATTGGTCACATACGGCATGGGAGTGAAAGATCGCGTGACGGTCAAAACCGATGCGGTACGCAATCAAAGGGCTACGGTCGAACAGCTGACACATGTCCTGAAAGAAGCGCGGGCGAATACTACGCGTGTAGTGGCCGCCCTGCCAGCGGTGAACGTTTTCACGACTGTCATAAGCTTGCCTCAAATGCCGAAAAGCGAGATTGAGGATGCCATCAGATGGGAAGCGAAAAAAATGGTCCCTTTACCACTGGAAAAAATGGCCATTGATTGGCATCCGGTACCTTCCGATCCCAGCGACCCGAAGGGTAAGGATAAAATAAAAATAATCATGACTGCCGCACCGTCAGACGTCATCCAGGGATATTTATCGATGATGAAAATCGCCGGTCTGCAGCTGGTCGGCTTGGAAACTGAGGCAACCGCCCTCAGGCGGTCATTACTTCCGATGGCCCACGGTTGCCAATTACTTCTGGATATGGGCGCTTCAACGTCAAATGTAATAATTTTCGACCAGGGGTTGCCGATCGTCACCCGAAATATCGAAGTCGGCGGAGAAGCGATCAACCGCAACATCGCGAATGCCATGAACATTTCCATCGAACGCGCTGGCCAGTTCCGGGATGATGTCGGCCTCCCGGCTAATGGAGTCGCATCACACCCCGTCCATCAGGCAATTATATTTGTCGTCGACAACCTCATCATTCAGGAACTTTCCCGCGTTTTAAACTCATACCTGATGGGTGGCGGACGGCCAGTAGACCAGATAATGATCGCCGGCGGATGCAGCCACATAAAAAACCTCGACATCTACCTGTCGGCTCAGACAAAATTAAAAACCATTGTCGGGGACCCCTGGCAGGAAATTCATTTTCATCCGGAACTGAAACAGAACCTGGACAAACTGGCGCCGCAGATGGCTGTCGCCATCGGACTTGCGTTAAAAGTAAAAACGCTAAAATAAATCTTGACGAAATTAAATTCGGGATGTATATTGGAATACAAATTTCCAAGCTCTTTAGCATTTGGAGGAATCCATGACAGACCAACCAATCGAGCCAAAACCACACCGGATTGGGGTGCGGGCCTCGGCTTCTGGCGAAGGATGGGACATCCTCATCAACGACGAAGTGGTGAGGCAGCTGATCTCGACCAATGCGCCAGTTGTCACGTCTGACGCACATGGCGTACACTATTCGCACGATGGCCAGCTCTATGACATACCTTGGCCCACGTAGCCAAATATCCAAAATCACATCTTCAGGTCCGGATCACCCGATCCGGCTTTTTATTTTTATCTAAAAACAAAAAACCCACTTTACTGCCGCCAAGCGCAAGGTTTTGCAGAAAATCTACAACACCTTAACTTGAGGTTACTGACAAGACGTAGGAGGGGTTGTCTCGTGGTCACCGCTTGGGTCGGCAGAAAAATGGGTTTTTCCTGCAGTTTTCCACTTGCCAAAAATGTAAAAATGCGTTAATATAGAATAGTAGCAAATCAGCCCACCCCTGTCAAGGCCTTTTACACGAGCCAGGGAGCGGACTTTGCCGTTCGCGCTTCATATAGTAAACGCCGTCCGGTCATATATTTACCCGCGTGATTGGCCGGCCTTTCAAAATATTAAATAGAATACCGTGCCTGTTAACCAGTCCAGCCACCATGGCATGGCTGACTTTATCAAAGAGTCGACAGAACAGCTGCAGACCAAAAAAACCGTCAGCCTAGCCGGACTCCCGCATCTCGCGGCCCAAACCTACTACGTCACGATCCATCCCTTCATTTCCGAAAGGGTGATCTTGTGGTTGACGACTACGAATGAATCGACTTCGGTAGAAAAACTGATGGCCTACTGGCACAAAATATTCAAAATCAACGCGCCTGTTTGGAAAATGGAAGATATCAGCCCCCTGCGCGCGCAACGCCTGGCCGATCTCCAGCCACAGGTTGTCGTGACAAGTTTCCGGCAATTGAACGAGAAACTCCCCGCCCTCAACTCAAATGGTCAGCACCTGATGACTTTGTCAGTCGGGGACAACCTTACGCCGTCATCATTATCGCAAAAACTTATTGACTATAATTACGAATTCACCGGCCAAGCCAGCCAAAGCGGCTTTTTTGCCAGACGCGGCGGGGTCATGGATATTTACCCGATCAACCTGGACCGCCCGATCCGATTGGAATTCTCTGACCGGCAGATAATCAGTCTGCATGCTTTCAACCCCATCAACAAACGCATCGGCGAGGCGCTCAAGGAATGCCAAATAGTCGCCGTGAAATTCCGTCCCAACACTGGCCGGACGACATTCTCGACTTATCTAGAAACAATCCAAAACCCACTCATCATCTACCATGACCGCGAAGAAGCGGCCGGAGAGCTGCCAAACTGGCGACAGATTGAAGAAAAACTGGCGCCCTACCAGCGCCTGGTTTTCCATGATTTCCATAAAAATTCCACGCATACGCATTTTGAACACGCTCCCCTGTACCGGCAAAATTTTAGCAAACTGGTAATTGATATGCAAGAAATGTCGAAAAAAAACTGGCAGATCGGGATCGCCACGAATCGCCCAAAAGAACTCCAACAGCTACTCAAAGAAAAAAAAGCCGGAGACCTGCCTGTCGCATGGTGGCCTTTTATCCATGAACTCGAGGGGTTTAAAAACGAACCGGCCAGATTGCTCCTGCTCACAGACAAGGAAATTTTTGGGGCCCAAAACCTTAAACACGAATCCCCGCGCCACCGTGTCGACCAGGCATTCATCATGGGCATGCAGCCGGGTGATTATATCGTCCACCTGGATCACGGCATCGGACGTTTTGTAGGTATGAATAAAAACATCGTTGAAAACATCACACGCGAATACTTTGTCCTGCAATACGCGGAGGGCGACAAACTCTATGTTCCCGTCGAAACAGCGGATAAAATCTCCAAATACATCGGTATTGCCCACCCCAAATTGCACAGGCTCTCGGGCGGACAATGGTACCAGCTCACCCGCAAGGTGAAACAGGAGGCAAAGATACTTGCCCAGGAGCTGCTTAAAATTTACGCTAAACGTGAATTGATCAAAATCAAGCCGTGTGAAAAAACAACGCCCGAAGAAGATGAACTGTCCAAATCATTCCCATACAAAGAAACTGAGGACCAAGCCAAAGCGATAAACGACGTCGAGTCTGACATGTGCCATGAAACGCCGATGGACAGGCTCATCTGCGGAGACGTCGGTTTTGGTAAAACCGAGGTAGCAGTCAGGGCTGCATTCAAGGCTGTCATGAACAAAAAACAGGTGGCTTTGCTGTCACCAACCACAATTTTGACCCAGCAGCACTTTGACACTTTTTCCGAACGTCTGAAAAAATTTCCGATCAAGATGGGCATCTTGTCGCGCTTCGAAACATCAAAAGAGCAGGCCCAGACGATTGCCGGGATGAAAAGCGGGATAATAGACATCGTCGTCGGTACGCACCGCCTGCTATCAAGTGATGTTAGTTTTAAAAACCTGGGCCTGATAATTATCGACGAGGAACAGCGTTTCGGAGTAAAGGCCAAAGAAAAACTTAAGGCTCTCCGTACCCAAGCCCACATCCTGACCCTGACTGCGACACCGATTCCGAGAACTCTCAATATCGCCCTTTCCGGCGTACGTGACGTAAGCATTATCGAAACTCCGCCGGAGGGCAGGCTCCCCATTAACACACTCATCGAAGCATATTCGCCTGAACTGGTTACCAAAGCAATTTCCGAAGAACTGAAAAGGGGCGGCCAGGTATACTATCTCCATAACAAAGTTGAAACGATCGCCTTCGCCGCCAAAGAAATTAGCCAAATGGTGCCTGGCAGCCGGACCGGCATTGCCCATGGCCGCTTGCCGGAAAAAGACCTGGCCAAGGCCATGGCCGACTTCGATACCGGCAAAACTAACATCCTGGTCTGTTCCACCATCATAGAAAATGGCCTGGATTTGCCAAACGTAAACACGCTTATTGTTGATAATGCGACTAACTTCGGCCTAGCCCAATTGTATCAGTTGCGTGGCCGGATTGGCCGCGGCAGCCGCCAAGCCCATGCCTATTTCCTGTACCACCGGAAAAAACTGAAGGGTAATGCGAAAAAACGCCTCCAGGCTCTGATGGAAGCAAAAAAACTCGGCAGCGGTTTCCAACTTGCCCTCCGCGACCTGGAAATCCGCGGCGCCGGAAATATTCTCGGCAAAGAACAACATGGAAAAGTATCAGCGATCGGGCTTTCACTCTACACGCGGTTGTTAGCCCAGGCGATAGAAGAACTTAAGTTCGGTAAAATCCAGGAACCGGTCCGGGATATCCTGATCGACCTGCCGATGGAAGCGTACATCCCGCAGGAATTCCTGCCAGAAGAAGAACGGCTGATCCTTTACCAGCAATTAGCCGGAATCATGAACATGAATGAGCTCTCTGAAATGCGCGAGAAAATGATCCGTTCCCGTTCCCGTGAGGAACAACGGCATTTCCCTAAGCAGTTACTGAACCTTTTTGAAATTCTGGAAATACGAATCCTCGGTCAAACCACCGACATCTCTCATATCGACACAACTTGGACGACGGATCAGTACGGCCATAAAATACAGAAACTGATAATCAAGTTTTTATTTCCTCTCAAGCCTGAGCCATTGGCCAAACTACTCCAAAAAAATCCAAACTGGCAATTTACAGACGATTCCATCAAAATCGATTTGGAAAAACTGGGCGACAAATGGCTCGACGAGCTCAAAAAAACCATCAGGAACTTCCAGCATACGCCAGTACAAAAAAAATAAGGCGTCGGTTATATTGACCGGCGCCTATGTAACCTGCTGGCAATTAGCCATGCCTGTAGTTAAGTTCCGGCGCATACCGATTTGCCAACTAACGGAGCTGGGGACGTTCGTGCACGCTTCCAGCACCAGCGGAATGGCAAGCCGACAAATATGAACAAGGGCGGCATACAGACCACAACCAGCAACGCTGCCAAAAGTAAGGCGATAAGGTACAGGAGCAAATAGACAGCGTACCCAAAAACTTCTCGTATCATCGCGCACTCCTTTACGTAAAGTACTCTTTAATATTCAAAATCTATCAGACAGGCACTGATTGTCAAGTACTTGCCAAATCCGTACCTATACAATACAATAGCTACACAAGACCTTCCCCAAAAAATAATGGTCTTATTTTTTTATGGAATAGATAATATGGACGGCTTATCAGTCATAAAAATCCATGACTCTGCATACCCCCGCCGACTCAAGGAAATCCATTCCCCTCCCAAACTACTATATATAAAGGGAGTGCTGCCAGTCTATACCAATCTGGCACTGGCTGTGGTCGGGACGAGAAAGACGTCCCCCTATGGCCGCGCCATCACACCAACACTAGTTGGCGCATTAGCTAGAGCCGGCGTACTGATTGTATCTGGCTTAGCGCTTGGCATTGACGCCTTGGCACATCAGGCAGCACTTGATGCCGGTGGACAAACGATTGCGGTTTTAGGTTGCGGACTTGATGCAGTATATCCCGTCGCCAACTGGCAGCTGGCAAATGAAATTGTCAGCCGGGGCGGGGCGCTAATTTCCGAATACCCACCGGGCACGCCTCCGCTCAAACAACACTTCCCTGCCCGTAACCGAATTATCTCAGGCCTATCGCGCGGCGTCCTGGTGATCGAGGGCAGCGAGGACTCGGGGTCCTTGATCACTGCAAAGTTTGCGGTAGACCAAAATCGTGACGTATTAGCCGTGCCGGGGAATATTATGTCAAAAACGTCAACCGGCCCAAATAATTTAATAAAAATGGGCGCCAAAGCCGTCACCTCGGCCGAAGACGTCTTGGCCGCCCTCGATCTGGAATTAGCTGGACAATATAGGGAAAATTCCACCATTATACCCACATCACCGGACGAGGAATTGCTACTCAAATGCATCAACCATGAACCTGTTCACATTGACGAAATTATCCAAAAGAGTAAACTGAATACCAGTATCATCAATTCCACGCTGACTATGATGGAAATGAAAGGATTTGTCCGACATCTGGGTGGGATGTATTACGTAAGAGCCAAATAAAAAATAATCTATTTGAACCGCTCAGTCACGGCTCTGAGCTTGCCTCAGAGCTGAAGTTTTTTACCAGATTATGGCAAAAAAAGAACTCATTATCGTCGAGTCGCCAACCAAAGCAAAAACTATCTCCCGCTTCCTCGGGAGCAAGTTTCATGTTGAGGCGTCTTTCGGACATATCCGGGACCTTCCGCGTTCAAAAATCGGGGTTGATACGGAACATGATTTCCAGCCGCAATATATCATCCCCCGGGACAAACAAAAGACCCTAACCAGACTGCGCAAACTCGCACTCGGTTCACCAACCATCTACTTTGCGACTGACGAAGACCGCGAAGGTGAAGCGATCTCCTGGCACCTCCTGGAATCATTCAAAACTGACAAAAAAAACGTGAAAGAGCCAGTCGATCCGACAGTGATAGACGCTAAATCAAAACGGATCGTATTCCATGAAATCACCGAAACAGCAATAAATGAGGCGCTAAAAAATCCGCGCCAGCTGGATATGCACTTGGTTGACGCACAACAAGCACGTCGCATTCTGGATAGGCTGGTCGGTTATGAACTGTCGCCTTTCCTATGGAAAAAAGTAGCTAAGGGCCTTTCTGCCGGACGGGTGCAGTCTGTCGCGCTGCGACTGATTGTCGAGCGGCAACGTGAAATTGACGCTTTCAAACCTGAAGAATACTGGACTATTGAGGCTGTTTTCACCAAACAAAAAGACGAAACACTGGACATTAAAGCAAAATTATTCAAAGAAAACGGAAAATCACTGGAAAAATTCGCCATAAAAAACGATAAAGAAGCTCACGCGTTACTGAAAAAACTCCAAGACGCAAAATACTCAGTTGCTGATGTGCAAGCGAAGGAGTCGAAAAAAAATCCCCCATCTCCTTTTACCACATCCACACTGCAACAAGAAGCGAACCGGAGATTTGGATACTCGGCCAGGCAGACTATGATGCTAGCCCAACAGTTGTATGAGGGAGTCGACCTTGGCAACAACCGACGTGAAGGCTTGATCACCTACATGCGTACTGACTCACTCAACTTGTCGGATAAATTCCTGAATGAATCAAAAGAATACCTCATAAAATCTTTTGGCCAACAATATTCACTGCCCGAGCCGCGCAAATTCAAGGCCAAGTCAAAACTGGCCCAAGAAGCCCATGAAGCCATCCGGCCGACCGAAGTCATAAATACGCCAGAAGCTGTTCAAACGTTCCTGGACCCAAAACAACTTAAATTGTACGAATTGATATGGCAGCGAGCTGTTGCCAGCCAAATGCCAGAAGCAGTGATGAATAATGTAACCATTGATATTAACGAGGATACCAACACGTATACTTTTCGCGCCACAGGCTCAACCATAAAATTCGACGGCTTCATGAAGGTATATAACCTTGTAAAGGAAAATGCTGTGCCGATAGTCGAGTCCGGTGAGCCACTTGATGCTAAAACCATCGAACCTCTCCAGCATTTTACCGAACCGCCGGCACAATATTCAGAAGCGGGCTTGGTCCACGCTCTCGAGGAACGAGATATCGGCCGTCCGTCTACTTATGCCCCGACAATAGCCACTCTAGTTGAACGGAATTATGTGAACAAGGACCAGGGGCGCCTGAAACCCACCGAAATTGGTTTCCATGTCTGTGACGTATTGACCGAACATTTCCCAGTAATTATGGACTATAAATTTACCGCGCACATGGAGGATGACCTCGACTCCATCGCCGGCGGGACCAAAGAATGGGTGCCGGTCATTAAAGAATTTTATGATCCATTCAAAGAAAACCTGATGAAAAAGCACGAGGAAGTAGCAAAATCTGAAATAACTTCCGATGTCGTCTGCGACAAATGCGGCAAACCGATGGTTATTAAAATGAGTCGGTTCGGCAAATTCTTAGCTTGTACGGGATATCCGGAATGCCGGAATACTAAGCCCATCGACCAGAATGGGGCAGTCATGGAGCATCCGCCAGAGCACCAGACAGACGAGAAATGCGACAAATGCGGCTCGCCGATGGTCCTGAAGCATGGCCGCTTCGGCCCTTTCTTTGCCTGTTCTGCATACCCGAAATGCAAGAATATCAAAAACATCCAGCAGAAAACCGGCGTCACCTGCCCACAATGCAATCAGGGCGACATTATCGCTAAACGGTCAAAACGCGGCAAGACATTCTATTCATGCAATCGGTATCCTGATTGCAAATTCGCCCTCTGGTCCAAGCCAACTGGCGAAAAATGTCCGACCTGCGGGTCGCTGCTAATATTCGCAGCTGGCGGCAAAGTGAGATGTTCAAACAAGGAGTGTAAATTTGAAAAACTAAACGACAACCAAACCAATGCCTAATATTCTCGTGACCGGTGCAGCCGGACAGGTCGGTTCAGCCTTGGTGCCGGCATTGCAAAAAAAATTCGGCCCAGACAATATCATAGCTGGCATAATGAAAACTGCACCTCAAAGCAACCAAGTCATGACAGAACGAGTAGATACTACGGACAAGGAGTCTGTACGGACAATTATCAAGAAACACAATATAAGCATCATTTACCATCTGGCTGGTATGCTTTCGGCCGCCAGCGAGAAGGATCCCGAACGCTCATGGCAGGTAAATTTCGTTGGCCTGAAAAACGTTCTGGAATTGGCCCGCGACCTGAAATTGGAAAAAATTTTCTGGCCAAGCTCAATCGCTGCTTTCGGACCGAATACCCCGAAACAGCAAACACCCCAGTCCACCATCCTCGAGCCCACTACTATGTACGGCGTGGCAAAAGTGGCCGGTGAACTGCTCTGTAACTATTTCCACCACCGGTACCAACTGGACGTTAGAAGTTTGCGTTACCCGGGTTTAATCAGCCATGCAGCTCCGCCATCAGACGGGACGACAGAATATTCAATCTCGATGTTTTATGCTGCCTTACAGCATCAGGCATTTAGCTGTTTCTTGAAACAGGATACCGCCCTTCCAATGATGTATATGGACGACGCAATCAAGGCGACGATTGATCTAATGGAAGCCGATTCGAATAAATTAACAATCCGCACCAGCTACAATGTCACGGCATTCAGCTTTACGCCTGCTGAACTAGCGGAACTAATAAAAAAAGAGGCGCCGGACTTCCAAATTTCCTACCAGCCGGACTTCCACCAGGCAATCGCCGATTCTTGGCCAAAAAGTATTGACGACTCACAAGCCCGGAAAGACTGGGGATGGCGACCGGCATTTGACCTGAATCAAATGACCGAGGACATGTTTGCCAACTTGAAAAAAAAGCTACGAGATAAATAATTTCAATAAAAAACAGGGGTAACCCGTTTTAAAAATTGTTTACTCTTTGTCCGGATTTGTAGTTTTATTGAGGCTAGAAAGCAATTGTTCGATGGTCGTATCCCCCGGCTTGATCCGCAGAGCCTCCTCCAAGGATGCCTTGGCTCCAGCCAGGTCACCCTGGGCTTGCAGTGCAAAGGCAATATTCACATCAGCCAGATAATTACTTGGCTGCAGGGATTTAGATTTCCTAAAATAGTTAATCGCCTCAACTAAGTCTAATGTTGACTGTTTTTTTATGCCCTCCTCAGATGATTGGGCGCCTGCCTGCGCCTGAACCAATATCGCTCGGCCGATATTTAAAAATGCCTGGGGGTTCGTAGGTTCCAATTCCGACTGCTTCTTGTACGCTTCTTCGGCCAGCGGGTCTGCATTACTTATTAAATTACGCATTGAATCATATAATAACGCGGTCTGTTCATATACAATCGCATTTTCAGGATCGGCAACTCGCGCCTGCTTTAATGCATCGACCGTTTTCTGAACATATCCCTGGATAATGACTGGATCCGGAGTTGTCCGTGAAGCCTCTAATTGGGCTGCAGTCGCATAACCCTGCGCTAGGGTCATGACGTAACCGGCCTCATGAGAATTTAACTTTACGGCATCTTGCAACAAGTTCTCTATACTTTTTAATGGAGCTTGGGTATTTATTAATTCATTAGCGCGATAAGATTTATAATCCGCCAGCCAAAACCTTACTCCCGCATAGCCAGAGACGCCTACCAGCACTAAAATTGATGAAATACATAACAGCATCACGAACCAGGTAAATTGGAATGGCCTGAAGACCTTTACCTTTTCTATGAAAGATGACGGACTCAGGAAGCGAAAATTAATGCCCAACCATAGCCACCATAAGAAATAAAGAATAAAATTGAACGGAGTCATGAAAAATACCGCCAATAACGCCAAAAAAAATACAAGCACGCCCAAAGACCATGACCATTGGGAATTTCCTGATTTCCAGTCATTTAAAAATTTTATTATTGCCTTGATGACAAGCCAGCCCATAAGGGCCAACTGGAGCAGAACGAATATGGTACCAATTTGGGTTAATTGGCCCCACCATTCGCTGCCAGACTTATTAAAACGGACCGACGCGTTCGAAGTTTGGTTGAAGCTGGCCGGTCGCCATCGTTGGAAATCATAAGCAAAAGTCTGTGGTCCAGTCCCCAGCACCAATGATTGCTTGATGCTCCTATAGGCAATACTCATTGAAGTGCGCTGGTCAAGAGTCAAGGTGGTGCTGGACGAAGCATGAGTTAATTGCGGAAAATTAATAGCCATTCCGGTCGCCAGCGCTATACATGCAACTAATGGAACGAGCGCTTCCCACTTATTGAACGATTTTATTCTTGCCAGACCTGCCGCGGAAAATAAGGCCAGACCTGCTAACCCAATAAAAATTACCATGGTCTTGCCAGAAGCCATAATATACAAAATTTGCACGGTTAAACAAAAAATCCACCATAATTTTCTATACAGACCTTTGCTCTGCCAGAACAAAATAAGGGTTACAAAAATTACAAGTGTTGCGACAATCGATGCTGTAATAGAGGATGAAGCGAAAATATTAAATCTGATATCCTGCGCCATTCCCCACGGTAAAAGATACAATCCATAATTCTGTAAAACGCTAACACCCAAGCCAAAAGTTACCACGACGCTCAAAGACCCGGCTAACCAACGCCAATCTTGAATGTCCCGGGTTGTCCCGATTAACAGGAAAAAAAACAGTATATAGCAAAATGCAGTGACGGCATTCCCACTGTAAGATCCGCCCGACCCAAAAATACTTGAGAAAAAATTCTTAGATAATATTGTGCTTATTAAGATACAAACATATGACGCGATTACTAACCATATTGACCTATGGTAATAAAGCCTGAGTTCCCTTTTCTGCACCCAATAGTAGAGACAAAAAAATGAGGCGATTAATACAGTAACCGTAAATAATATCGTTTTATTCATTTCCTGTGGAAAGTTGCCTGCGGGAATAAAAAAAGCCGGCATAAGTAAAACCAGCCCGCGAATGATCCAACGCACTATACTTGACCCGAATTGGGCATCATTAGAAAAAAACCATCGTCTGGCAGTATCTATCAAAAACATGTTAACTGGTAATTTTTCTAATAATGGCTTGCAGCTCCTCGGCAGAATAATAATGCACCGTTATAGTCCCCCGCTTACCTTTCCTCCTGATTTCAACTTTGGTGCCCAGAGCGGCTTGAAGCATATCCTCCTTTTCCAAGATGTTTGGATCCTTTGCTCGACGGGCGTGCTGGCGCACGGATACGCGTCTGGCTTGCGATTCAGTTATTCTTACTGACAGGCCGCTCTTTAGTACTTCCCTGAATAGCTTCTCTCGTTCTGCAGAAGTTTCGACGCTTAAAAGGGCTTTGGCGTGACCCTCTGTTATCTTACCCTCGGCCAGCGCTTGCTGCATGTCACTTGGTAAGGTCAGTAGCCTCAGCGAGTTTGTAACAGTGACGCGATTCTGTCCGACTTTTTTACCAACTTCATCCTGTATCAAATTAAATTCATCAATTAACCTCTGATAGCCTCTGGCACGCTCAATAGGATTCAGGCTCTGTCGCTGTACGTTCTCCACGATAGCCAGCTCCAACTTCTCCTGCTCTGTCGCTGTCCTGATAACCGCCGGGACCTTTTTCAAGCCGGCAAGTTTTGCGGCCCGCAACCGACGCTCACCAGCGATCAGCTGATAACCGCCACGTGCGTGAATAACCACAAGTGGCTGGATAATCCCATGAACTTTTATCGAGTTTACAAGATCCTCTAGCGCCACCCGGTCAAAATTGGTACGCGGTTGGTGCGGATTCGGCTGAATTTCATTGATTGGCAATTCATGGGTTCCCTGGCTTATTACCGGCTCCTCAGCTTCTGAACGATCCATGTTCCGAGGCGGTATCAATGAATTCAAGCCCCTGCCTAATCCAGTTCTGTTCATATATTTTATTTTAAATAATTTCTTGTTCAATTATTTCCCGGGCGAGCCGTTCGTAAGCCCTACCGCCGGGCGAGCGGCGGTCATAGTGCAAAATACTTTTACCGTAACTGGGGGCTTCTGCCAGCTGGACATTCCTGGGGATGACTGTGCGAAATATCTTATTTGGGAAAAACTGATACAGCTGGTTAAAAACATCTTTGGAAAGCCGACTTCGTTCATCATACATCGTCATCACCGCACCAAGTATTTTGAGATCTGGCTTAAGGTTTTGACGCACCAAATCGATCGTTTCAAGAAGTTGGCTCAGCCCTTCTAAGGCGTAATATTCAGTTTGGACCGGTATCAATGCCTCATCTGCCGCCACCAGTCCGTTTACGGTCAACAAACAAAGACTCGGAGGGCAATCTATTAGGATATAATCATAATCATGCCTAACCTCTAGGATGGCATTATGCAGACGGAATTCCCTCGTTTCCACTTCAACAAGTTCTACCCTGGCTCCAGCCAAATCTATGGTCGAAGGAACCACGCGTAGACCGTCTACCTCTGTCGGATGTATAACTTCACGAATCGACATTTCGGTCACTAATGGGTGGTATACGCCTCGTTCAATGGAACGATAATCCAGGCCAATACCTGATGAAGCGTTGCCCTGGGGGTCCAAATCAATTAACAGTACAAATTTGCCAAGATGGGCCAAGTAAGCGGCAACATTAACCGCGGTCGTGGTTTTACCCACCCCGCCTTTTTGGTTTACGATGGCAATTACACGTGGCATAGATGCCGTAATTATAGCAAAAAACCGTTGACATAGACAGTTTTTTCTAATAGAATCTCATATATGCCGGGATGGCGGAATTGGCAGACGCACAGGACTCAAAATCCTGCGACCGCAAGGTCATGGGAGTTCGACCCTCCCTCCCGGCACCAACCAGTAAAAATTTTTATCAACACAAAAACCTCCCGATTTATCAGGAGGTTTTTGGAAATATTAGTTATTTCTTAACCGTCAACGTCAGATTAAGCGTCCCAACGGCGGCATATTCATGGCGGTCAGTCCTGTCTGGCCACCAGTTCAACACGTACTTCGTGGTTTGCTGTGGGCGGAAAGGGGCGGTGAATTTTCCGTTCTTGTCAGTCTTGATCGTACCGATTAGTACATACTTAGTGCCGTTCAGACGATACATGCCGACCGTCTTGTTCGCCAGAGCTTTCCTGGTAGAACCGTCGATCAGATTGCCAGTCAACGTGACATACTTATTTTTCTTTACATTATTTGCGCTAAATTTTAGATTTACCATCTTTGACCTGGTCTTCATGCCGATCAGCCCATGTTTACTCCCGACCACCAATCCGTCAAATACGACCGAATTGAATGTTTCCGACTTCAATCCTTGATATAACAAACCCCATGAGGCTCCCTGGTCGCTTGACTTAAGCATGATGCCATGATTGGCATAATCAGTTGCCGTCAAATAAAGGGTGTTTGGCGTGGTGTTTTTCTGTACAGTAATTGCACCAAAACGCAGATAACCGGCAGGGGCGAGTTTGGTCCAAGTCGCACCACTGTCAGTGGATTTGAAAAATCCGTCAAGCATCTGTGGCGCAAGGTCATTTGAGGCTGTGGCGTAAACCGTTGTCTGGGTTTCAGGGTCAACGAGGATGCTATTGATGTTCAATTGGGTATCAATGCCTGTCAATTTAGTCCAGGTTCCGTTCTCATACTTATAGATGCCCTTAGTTGACGACACTGCGGGCTTGCCTTCACCCGTGCCGGCATACATGATACCGGAAGTGGTCATAGACAAAACAGTGGCCGGGGCATCATCGGAGATAGCGAGATCAGTCCAGGTAACGCCTGCATCCACACTCTTCAGGACTGCACCTTTATGATCAACAGGGTCAATCAAGGCTAAATATACCGTGCTCGTGTTTGCCGGATCAGTCAGAAAATACCTAGGACGTAAATTGTTCCAGTCCCCTGATTTGAATTTTGCGACGTTAACCACTGATGGGATTTGGCCTGTCCAAGTGGTGCCAGCGTCAGTACTGCGGTACACCCAACCACCGATTGAACCGGCCAGAACAATATTCGCATCGTCTGGCTTGACCCATACGGATTCGCCAATACCACTGGAATCGCAACGAGTCAGTGGGTCGCATGGCAAGACCGGCCAAGTCCATGTGGGTACGGCAGCATTAAAATTAGTAGTTTTTGCCAAACCGTTGCTAGATGAAATCCAAGCTGTGGTTTTGTCGGTCGTATAGCTAATTGCCAAAACGTTTACTCCAGTGATGCCATTCAGACTGTTGCTCCAAGTCAAACCTCCGTTTGTACTCTTGCAAACGCCGCTCATACAGTCACCGTACAATACCGTTTCATCAGCAGAGTTAACCACCACTGTCTTTCCTGGACCACGCATGACATTCGTATGCACGTCCATATCAGTCCATGTAGAGCCATTGTTAGTGGAATATCCGGAACACGCATACCACTTTGACGATGTCCAGACGGAATAATTGCCACATGGGCGCGAGGCTGACGTGCCGATATTTGTCCATGTAGAACCGGCGTTGGTCGATAACCACAAAGCATTATCACCACTTAATGTGATTATGTTGGCATCATAAGGATCGGCATTAACATTTGTAAAAGACGAGACGCTAGCATCAACCGAAACGGCAGCCCAAGTTGTGCCGCCATCGGTGGTAACATATAGTTTAGCCACTCCGGTCGTATCATTACGAGTAACGGCATAAAAAGTGCCGGATGTTTTTGAAGCAGCATAACTCATGATATTTTCGCCTGCAGCGATGGCCACATGAGTAAATGTCGCGCCGTTGTCACTGCTAAATATTGTCGTATCGTTCCAAGTCGTAAAAAGCTTTCCCTGGGCAAAAAGCATTGGACTGCCCATATTAGTCCCAAGCTGAGTCAGTGTTGCCCCATAATCGGTGCTCTTATACACCCCATCGAGCGCCACGAAAACGGTATGGGTGGCTGGATCAACTTCAACGGCGGTCCC
This sequence comes from uncultured Gammaproteobacteria bacterium, assembly GCA_964628855.1. Lineage (GTDB taxonomy): Bacteria > Patescibacteriota > Patescibacteriia > UBA10025 > JAHIVO01 > JBAYGJ01. The sequence goes on from CAZVMV010000006.1 coordinate 26,538, forward strand.
TGACCCTAAATCATAAGTGCCAGCCGGCCGCTGCCAAGTGGCCGCCGCATCGGTCGAGTAAAAGAATCCGTTTGGGACACCGCTGGCTATGGTATAAACATGATCTCCATCAACTGCAATATCCCAATTATCTCCGCCATAAATCCCCAGATTGGTCGAAATTGCTTTTTGTTGTGCCTCTGGCACCGCTGCCGGGACCTCATCGGCCTGTGCCATGGTGATGGCTAGGGTCCCTGCCAAAATAAATCCAATACCAACAGCCCATAGTACGACGATACTAGGCCGTTTAAACCCCTTTGTCATAGTGTTTATTTTAATGGTTACAGGGGCAAATTGCCCCTCTTACCTAATAAGTATAACTTAGCGGTAATTAAGTGGCAACCGGTGTTTAATAAACGCAAAAAACGTCTGCCCGCCAGACCATACCAGGGGTGGGGATCGAACCCACGACCTCGGGCTTATGAGTCCCACGCTCTACCGACTGAGCTACCCTGGCCCAAGTCAGGCGGGCAGAGGTTGATGCAAATTTTGTTGGTTGCCGGGGGGGGATTCGAACCCCCGACCTCGGGATTATGAGCCCCGCGAGCTGCCACTGCTCTACCCGGCGATAAAGCATAGAAAACCCTATTAGGGTTCGCTGGCATTATAGAGTAACATCAATAAAATGGCAAGGCATAAACCCCTCATATCCGATCCAAAACGATCCCGTGCTATACTTATACCATTATCAGTAAATTTAATATGCACCAAACAGTTGGATTATTAGCCGCATTTATCGCCCTCCTCGCCTGGGGATTCGGTGATTTCGCCATCCAAAAATCAGTGAGGATCGTCGGTGCCATGCCCACATTATTCGTCATTGGCATTATTGGTTCAATCGGGCTTTTCCCTTTTGTCTCACATGAGATTCCTCAACTTTTCAAATCAGGGAAAACTGGCCTGCTGTTGATCGCAACCGTTTTCATCACATTGATTTGCGCAATCTTGTTATTTGAAGCATTACGACGGGGCAAATTATCGGTCATCGAACCAGTTGCAAGCTTTGAATTGCCGATCACTATCATTATCACTACGGTAATAATCGGGGAATCGATCTCGCACCTTCAACTATGGTTAATTGTCCTGATTTTCTTAGGGCTACTGACTACGGTCCTGCACCGCGAACCTCGCCATTGGTGGAACGTTTTCCACCACACAACATTCTTTGAGCGCGGCGTGGTCATCGCCCTGACCGGCACCCTGGCAGCAGCCCTAACCAACACGTTCACAGGCCTTCTTAGCCAGCATACCACACCGATGGTTGCCATCTGGGGAATCCACACTTCACTTGCGCTAATCTGCCTTTTTTGGATGGTTTTGCGCAAACAAATTAGGTCATCGCTCCAATTGGCCAGGACACACTGGCGGCCGATAATCCTCCAGGGAATTTTTGACAATATCGCCTGGCTAGCCTACGCCTATGCCGTGACTGGCCTGCAAATATCAATTACCATAGCAATTACAGAAAGTTATATTGCCCTGGCGGCATTATTGGGCATTACGTTAAATAAAGAGCATCTTCAGCGTCACCAGTATTTCGGCATTGCGATCACGCTTATTGCTGTAATCATTCTGGCGACTATAAGCGCGTCAATTTGATCCAAGATGTTTGCCACTACACACATCCTTTCCGGAATTATCATTGGCCAGCATGCACCTAATGCCTGGTGGGCTTTCGGCATTTCGCTGATTTCACATTATGCTCTTGATTTTATTCCACATGGCGATGCGCCCCTCGGGCCATGGATGGTTTCAGACCCCAAAAAACGCCGTTTAATATATGTCCTAGGCGCTGATGCCTGCATATCGGCACTGATGTTGGCTTACTTTTGGGCAAATGGCAAGTTGCCGGCTTTATCCTTGCTCATCCCGGCAATACTGGGAGCCTTGCTACCTGACCTGTTTTGGTTTATTTATTTCTTTTTTTCTCAATCTAACTTTCTGAAAAATAAATTTCCAAAATTATTTTCTATATTTAAACGTATTGATGAATTTCACCATTTCATCCATTCGCTAGTTGATAAAAAAATAAAAAAAATATGGCCGGGCATTACCGTCCAATTAATAATTGTTACTATATTTGTTTATTTAATTTTTTCCTGGCGGTAAATATTACAACAAGCCACGAGCGCAGGGATAAAAATTAGTATACTCAACCACTGTGTCTCGCTCAGGGCTCCGATCATCGGCTTATGTAAGCGGACAAAATCGAGAAAAAAACGGATTACAGAAAATAACAAGAAATAAACCAGAGTCACGATCCCTGACCCCGCCTTTTGTCTGCGCGAGAGCCAAACCAGAACGCCGAATATAATCAACATCAATACGGACTCATAAAAAAATAATGGATGGAAAAATTCATAAGATTCATAGCCCGGTTCGCGAAATTGTAACTCAATCGGGATGCTGACAGATGATTTTGTCGGATAGCCATACAGCTCCTGATTGAAATAGTTGCCCCAGCGTCCAATGGCCTGCATCAAAGGCAATGGAACAACCATGAGATCGGTTAAAAGGAAAAATTTTATCTTCTTCCGGCGAGAATACAGCCAGACTGCCAATAACGATCCAAAAATAACCCCGTGAATCGCCAAGCCCCCTCGCCAGATGCTGAAAAGTTCGGAAGGTTTACTTTGGTAATATCCCCACTCTCCAATAACGTGCCCAATCCTTCCGCCAAGCAACCCAAGAAATAAAACAAGAAAAAACAGGTTATAGACATGAGTCGTGTCAACCTGTTTTTTCTTAAAAAAATATAGAGTGAGGAATAAACCCGAGATGACTGCCATGGCAATCAATAATCCGTACCATCTCAATTCAACCGGGCCGATTGTCGCTAGAATGGCCTGAGGATGGACGGTGTGCCAAAACATAGCTACAAATTATCAGATGTATTTTTACTGAGCCAACGCAGCGTCAATTGCCGATTTAAAACTTGAATACGGCAGGGCTCCGGAAATGAGCGTCCCATTTACGAAAGTCGCTGGAGTACCATTAACACCGTAACCCTGACCTTCTGTCTGGTCACTGTTGACCCGCGAAGTCGATGTGCCCTGATCCAGACAAGTGTTAAATTTCGAAGTATTTAAGCCCAAATCTTTCGCGTAACCCTTGAGGTCTGTGACGGTCAGCGCGCTCTGATTTTGGAACAACTTATCATGCATTTCCCAAAATTTTCCCTGGGCGCCGGCGCATTCAGCTGCTTCCGCAGATTTCTGCGCATTAGGATGAATGCTTGTCAGCGGGAAATATCTGTACACGAGCTTAACTTTTCCCTTATAGTCCGTCATGATCTGATTTAGAGTTGTAAACAAAGACTCGCAATAAGGACACTCAAAATCCGAGTATTCAACAAGCGTGACCGCTGCATTTGTGTCGCCCTTTACGTGGTCCGTATCCTTGATTTGAATGTCAACTTTTGTGGGTGCCGTGTTGGTATTGGCTACGGCTGTATTAGTATTTACGGCCGCGACCTGATTCGTGTTACTGTCCCCATTGCCGTCAATTTTCGTCCGCAAAAGGGAATAGGTCATAATAAACGCCACCAGGGATGTTAAAGTGATACCGGCCAAAATTCCGGTAATGAAAGCCATGCGCGGGGGCGTTTTAAAAACGACCGACTGCGGCTTTTCATCAAAATTTTTCATGTCCGACATATATTATAATTTATTAATTATTATTTTTTAGTTATTAAAAGTGCCGACCCATTTATCTAATTGTACCATACCCCTGTTGTGAGTCAATTGCGCATGATTTATTGCGCATAGGCTGCCAGCAACCGATCAATAGCACTCTGCATGTCCGCGAATGAAATTACGCCCGGGAATATTCTACCATTGATGAAAAAAGTAGGGGTACCAGTGACTCCAGCATTCAATCCGTCTTCAAAATCCTTCTGGACCTTGACCGAATACGTACCTTGGTCGAGGCAAGTATTGAACTTATCGGTATCAAGATTGATCTCCTTGGCGTAGTTCTTTAGGGACAAAACGGAAAGGTCGGACTGGTTGATGAACATTTTATCATGCATAGCCCAAAATTTATCCTGGGCGTGCGCGCACAATCCAGCTTCAGCGGCTTTCTGCGCGTTAGGGTGGCTTTCGGTTATCGGGAAATTGCGGTACTCAAATTTTATCCTATTACCGTAATAGTTTGTTAATTCCCGTACGACTGAAAAGGCCTCTTTGCAATAGGGGCATTGGAAATCTGAAAATTCAACAATTACAACACTGGCTGTCGGACTGCCAATAAATGGGGCGTCCGGCACGTCGACATTGGCATTCGTCGCAGTAACCGCATTACTGTTTCCGTTGAAATTCTTGACGTTCTGCCTGACTAGGATAAAAAAATATATCCCCGCCACCACTACCAGTCCGATGATGACTGCGGCAACTACAAAAAGAGTCTTCCAGCGGCGGGCTTTACGGTCGGCCTCCTCATACCCAGCATGACCAATTTCACTTTGTTCCATAGTTTCAAATAGGCTTATACGCCTGCTGGCTATTCAGGGAATATCCTGCGTCCATTATCTTCATATAATTCAATGGCCAAAACTGGGCAGGATTTCGCTGCATCCAGGATTGTCTGATGATCCGCCCCTTGTTCATTCTTCATCTTGACCTTTCCCTCCTCATCCAGCTCAAAAACTTCAGGGGCAATTGCCACGCATGTGCCCGCGCTTATGCATTTATCTCGATCGAGATGAATTTTCATAATAACCTATTCCTTACGTTTACCTAATTGGTGATCCAGCATCAGGATTGCGCTTCCCTTATCCCCGACCATTTTCAGCTTTTCCACAATTTCCAGTGTATTGGCCTCCTCCTCCACCTGCTCATCGATAAACCACTTCAAAAAACTCTGTGCGGAATAATCTTTTTCTTTGAGCGCCAGTTCATACAAGCCATCAATTAGTTTTGTAATCTTCTGCTCGTGCTGGTAGGCCAAACCGAAAGCCTGATGGGGAGGCGGCAATTTTACCGGCGGTTTTGGCAGTGCGGACAATTCAATTTTGCCGCCCTTTTCGATGATGAAATCCAGGAATTTTATAGCATGAGTGAGCTCCTCCTGATACTGAACGCGTAACCACGCCCCGAAGCCTTTCAGATTGAGCGACTCATAATACCCAGCCAATGCAAGGTATAACATGGCCGAATACTGTTCCTCGGCAATCTGCCTATTAAAGGCCGCTTCTAGTTTTTTGCTTATCATAAACAATTATGTTAATTAATTAGGCCTTATTACTATACAACAATCTCCTACTATTTGGTAGCCATCAAAATGCTTTCAACTGCTGTCCAATTTACCACCTGCCAAAAAGCTTTAATATAATCCGCACGGACATTCCTATATTTCAGGTAGTAGGCATGTTCCCACACATCCAGACCAAGGAGAGGAGTACGGCCGAGAGATAGGGGCGAATCCTGGTTTGCAGTCTTTTCGATTACGAGTTTCCTCCCACTGAGCGATAGCCAAGCCCAACCTGAACCAAACAGGTTAAGGGCGACATCGCTCATCTGCTCCTTAAGTTTTTCAAAACTGCCAAATTCCTGATTGATCGCCTCAGCCAACTCCCCTTTCGGTTCGCCGCCAGATTTCGGGCCCATAGTTGCCCAATACAGATTATGGTTGTAATGACCACCTCCAGCATTCTTCACGGCCAGCCTGATATCCTCAGGAATTGACGTCAAATCACGCAATAACACCTCTATTGGTTTTTCGAACAACTCCGGATGTTTTTCGACAGCCGCGTTTAATTTTTGCGTATAGGTATCGTGATGTTTGTCATGATGCAGTTTCACAGTAGCTGCGTCAATATGCGGTTCCAGAGCATCATAATCATAAGGCAATGGTGGGGTAATATATTTATTCATAAATTTATCGTTAATTATTTTTTTTATGTTCCGCATGGGTGGCCTGCCGCAAAGTTTCCAGAGCCAGCAATGCACATTTACGTCTGGCTGGCGTGATGGGCACGCCCATGTCTTTAATAAAATCGTTATCAGTGTACTTCTCTAGGTCCTGGATACTCTTGCCTGGCGCCTTTTCTGTCAAAATTGAGGCTGCCGCCCTGGCAATACTGCATCCGGCTCCGTCGAATTTGACTTCCTGCAGCTTTTTCTTCGATTTATCGGTACGATAGCTAATCCTAATACGATCGCCGCATAATGGATTATTTCGTTCAGCCATGCCATCCGGCCGTTTAACTTCGCCGAAATTCTTCGGTGACCGGGAGTGGTCAATGATGATTTGTCTGTACATGTCAAAACTCATAATTTGAATATTTCCTTAGCCTTCTTTAAAGCGACGACCAGCGCATGGACATCGGCTTCAGTATTATATATATAGAAACTTGCCCGAGTAGTGGATTCGACTCCCAATTTTTCATGCAATGGCTGAGCACAATGATGGCCTGCCCTGACTGCCACGCCCTGCTCATCCAAAATCGAAGCCAGGTCGTGTGGGTGGATATCTTTCATACTGAAAGCTACGGCACCACCCCTGTCCTTAACCTCTCGCGGACCATAAATAGTCAAACCAGAAATCGAACTCAATTCTTTGATCGCCAGCGTAGTGATCTCCTGTTCATGTGAAAAAACCCGATCCATCCCGATCGCCTGCAAATAATCGATGGCCGCACCCAACCCGATCGTACCAGCAATATTTGGCGTTCCCGCTTCAAATTTCCACGGAAGTTCATTCCATCTTGCCTCACGTAACGTCACCTGCGAAATCATGTCTCCACCCGTGAGGAAGGGCGGCATGTTTTCAAGAATTTCGCGTTTGCCATATAGAACGCCCACCCCTGTCGGCCCAAGCATCTTATGTGAAGAAAAAACGTAAAAATCTGCATCGGTCTTTTTCATGTCCACCGGAAAATGCGGCACGCTTTGCGCCCCGTCTACAAGCACGACCGCGTGAGGCGCTTTTTTCCTGACTTGTTTGATAATATCCCTTGCGGGATTTATCGTACCGAGAACATTCGACATGTGCGTAAATGCCACGAGCTTTACCTGTTCGGTCAATAAGTCGTCCAAATGGGTTATATCCAGGCGTCCATTAGAACTAACTGGGATAAAAGACAACCGGGCACCCTTTTCCTTAGCCAAAACTTGCCATGGGACCAGATTGGCATGATGTTCCATTTCAGTCAGGATGATATGATCTCCACGTTTGATGTTTTGCCTGCCCCAAGAATACGCCACTAAGTTTATGCTTTCGGTGGCATTCCTGGTGAATATTATTTCGGTAGCCGATGTGGCATTGATGAAATCGGCAACCTTTTGCCGGACAAGCTCATATGCTTCAGAAGCCTTTTCGGACAAGGTATAGATGCCTCGATGCACATTGGCATAGTAAGTCTCATAAAATATTTTTACCGCATCGATTACCGCCCTCGGTTTCTGCGTACTAGCAGTAGAATCAAGGTATACTAAGGGTTTGCTGTTAATTTTTTGGGAAAAAATCGGGAATTCAGATCTGATCTTTTGCCATGTCCTGCTGTTAATTGATGTCATAATACGTGTGGAAATATTTTTGCTGAGTGCCCGGGTATACGGGCCAGGACTGGGTGAAAAAATCCATTAATTAAGTTCCTGACGGCTTGACGCCTTGATAAACCGCGGCTCATCAGATAAAAAATCTGCTCAGCATTCACGCGACTTGTGGTCGAGCCATGCGTCGCTCTTACGTCATTGGCTAGGATTTCCAGAGTTGGGATTGAGGTTGCCATCCCCTGGCCAAAAAGCAGCACATTATCAGCGAAATATGAATTTGTCAAGTCAGCGTTTGGATGGATTTTCAAAAGCCCGTTGAATTGTCCGAAGGCGGAGTCCTCATAAACTCCTTTTATCAGTATATCACCTTTTGTATTTTTTGCCTGATGGTGCATGGACACGTCAAATGCGTGGCGGTCTTTGCCGATACCGTGGAAAACTGCAGATATATATGCCTCCGCCCCGCTGCCTACAAGTTCTACGGATGTTTTTATTGTAGCGTTATTTGACCGATAAACGGCCATGCCCATATGCAGTCGCGCATGCTTATGAAGAACGAGTTGAATGGAAGGATTCACGATCCGATCCAGGCTTTTCCCTACCCATACCAAATTCAGATTCCTGCCAGCCATGACGGTAATGGAAATATTCGAACTCTTATGTTTAAGTACGTCGATTTCCAAAGTCATGTCTTTTTTGATTTGCAGTCTTCTTGTAAGTGACATATTTTTTATCCTACGCTGCCTTCCATTTCCAGTTGGATCAGCCTGTTCAGTTCAACAGCATATTCAAGCGGTAATTCTTTGGCAATCGGCTCGATAAACCCCGAAACGACTAAATTCATGGCCTCGGCTTCGCTTAACCCACGGCTTCTCAGATAAAACATCTGTTCTTCTCCGATCTTTCCGACTGACGCCTCATGGCCGATCTGAACATCACTTTCCTTGATTTCCATAGTCGGATAAGTATCAGAACGCGACCGCTCATCCAACAACAGTGCGTCGCATACGACATTAGATTTCACCCCAGTCATGCCGCGTGGCACCCGAACAAGACCACGATAAGATGTGCGTCCTGTTTCCTTGGCAATTGACTTGGAAATTATCCGTGACGTGGTTTCAGGCGCTCCATGTATGGCTTTTCCACCGGCATCCTGGTGCTGACCGGCACCAGCCAAAGCAATGGATAATACTTCGCCGTGAGCTTTCCTCCCTAATAGATAAACAGACGGGTATTTCATGGTCAATTTACTCCCGAGATTTCCATCTACCCACTCCATCACGCCTTCCTCATATACAAAACTTCGCTTGGTCACCAAATTGTAAACATTCTTTGACCAGTTCTGTACGGTGGTGTAGCGGACCCTTGCGCCCGGCTTAACGATAATTTCAACAACGGCGGAATGCAATGAATCAGTTGTATATACCGGCGCGGTGCAGCCCTCGACATAGTGCACAAAACTGCCAGGTTCGGCGATAATTAGCGTTCTCTCAAATTGGCCGGCGTTTTTGGCATTGATGCGGAAGTATGCCTGCAATGGGAATTCCACTTTCACGCCGGCTGGCACATATACGAAGCTGCCGCCGCTCCAAACCGCGGTATTAAGTGCCGCAAATTTGTTGTCGCCGGCCGGGATGACGCGGCCAAAGTATTTCTTTACGATCTCTGGAAATTTCTTCAGCGCCGTATCCATATCCTCGAATATGACGCCATTCTTGCCCATGCGGTCTTTTAAATTATGGTAGACTGCCTCTGACTCGTATTGAGCCATTACGCCTGACAGGTATTTTTGCTCGGCCTGTGGGATGCCCAGTCTCTGATAGGTATTTCTGATGGCTGTCGGCACCTCTCCCCAGCTCTGGAAAACCTTTTCCACCGGTTTCATGTAATAATAAATATCGTCAAATTTTATTTTTGACAGGTCGCCACCCCAGGACGGCATTTGTTTCTTTACGAAAGTCTGATATGCTCGGATTCTGACGTCTCTCATCCAGGATGGTTCGGACTTCATATGAGAAATTTCACGGACCACCTTTTCGTTTATCCCTTTTTTCGCCTTATAAATATATGAGACAGGATCCGGACGCGACAGTACTTCCTGATTTGAATTAGCGGTAGACATACGCCTAAATTTCTTTCTTCAGCCAGTCATATCCACGCTTTTCCACTTGCTGGGCCAGTTCCTTGCCGCCCGATTTTACGATCCTACCGTCGATCATCACATGCACACGATCTGGCTTGATGAATTTAAGGATGCGCATGTAATGTGTAATCACCACAAACGCCCGTTTGCGGCTACGTAAAGCATTTACCCCCGCGGAAACGATTTTGAGCGCATCTATATCCAAACCAGAATCAGTTTCGTCGAGAATGGCTAATTTTGGCTCTAATAAAGTTAGTTGTAACATTTCAAGTTTTTTCTTTTCCCCGCCGGAAAAACCTTCATTCAAGCCGCGCTGAGCCAGGTCGTGACGTAATTTCAATTTTGCCGCAGCGGCGATAAAACGGGCATGGAATTCCGCTACCGCGAGCGTATTCTTGGTATAGATGGAATTATAGGCAGTGCGTAAAAAATGCTCAATGGACAGGCCCCCCACCTCGCTTGGATACTGGAACGACAAAAAAATCCCTAGCCTTGCCCGTTCATCCGGCTCCTTGGAATTTATATTCTTTCCTTGCATGATCAAACTGCCGCGTGAAATATCAAAACCCGGATGCCCCATGATTACTGACGCTAAAGTTGACTTGCCGGATCCATTGGGGCCCATTATCGCATGCACCTCGCCCGCACGGAAGGCCACATTGATCCCATTCAAAATTTTCTTTTTCCCCACCCCGGCATACAAATTTTTTACTTCAAACAAATTCATTGGAAAAAAATTAATAACAACAACTTTCCTTGTAACCGCACTGTTTACATACAGAACTTTTGCTCCCGCGGAGTGACGGCATATCGGCGCCGCAGGTCGGGCACGCTTGCCGGTCCTGATTATATTCTGACGGATAACTATTTGTGTGCTTTGACATAATAATGACAATTAGTCTGGAAACAACATTCTCGACATACTGGCGCCTCTTTGTGTAAGTCGTCCAGAAGCTCGCCACAGGCCATGCAGAATAGCTCTGGAGTTTTTGATTTTGGCGATAACTTTTTTTGGCAGGCAGAACAGTATCCGCGTACCTCGAAATTATCTGACCGAACGAAAAAACTCCCACTCGCGGCCAAAGATTTTGCAACTTCGACAAGACGACTATCCATTATCTCGGAAATGGAATGGCACTTTTCGCAAACCAAATGAATATGCGAATCTACACGACTTTCGTACCGGCTGATTTTGTCGACCACGCATTCCTTGATATAACCATGCTGCCTCAGGAAATCCAAATTGCGGTAAACCGTACCGAAGCTGATGTTACGGAGCTTTTTCCTTACCCCTCGGTAAATTTGTTCGGCAGTCGGGTGGCCTGGCTCGTGCCGCAGATATTCCAAAATGTCCAAACGCTGGCTAGTAAGGCGCCAATCACGGGTTGGATGGTTTTTTTCTACTTTTTTAGCCGGCATGATAACGATACTTATTAAGAATGATTCTCAATAAGTATACTGAGGGCTCAATAATTTGTCAACCCAAAAACAGGCCAAGGAAGCCTGTATTCGGGAAGTGTAAATTATTTCGCTAACTGCATAATAATGGCCACCAGTCCGATAACCCCAACAATTACGCCAATCACCTTCAATGTTATTGCACTGCGACCAACTTTTTTCTCATATTCTTCTTCAGACCGGCAACTTATTATAAAATCACCGCTACCCTTCTGAAAAACCAATCCATCTGGGCCGTTTGAAACGAAGCCATTAACATACACCGGTCCGCCAACCAATAACGCCTCTTCACTCGCCTTCGTCCGATACCCACCCAAACGAACTGAAAGCTTCGACATGATGTGGTTACCGAAATCCACGCCAGGCTGTAAAAACTGCTCGCCTAGTGATTGCGGATCAAATTTTGCGCCGTCAGGATTCACGGCCACCTTACCGGAAGAGTCTTGCGCATAAAACTGAACTTTTTCCTGATTGCTATCCTCCGTATGCCAGGATGTGCGCGTCTCGCCCCGTGCGTCCTGCTCGGTCACTTCCCTTTCTATTTCATATGAATAATAAACGCAGTCGCGATGTGAAAATGGCGTCTGCAGGGGGCGCTCACAAACAATAGTGCCCTGAATTTCAGCTTGGGCGCCTGACTGAAGCTGTCCGATGGGTACTGATTTTGATGAGGCTAACCTGGCCTGAGTCTTTTTGCTGCGCACGCCCAGGTACCACAATAAACCGCCCAGTCCAATCATGACGATTCCAAATATTGCCATAATGATAGTGTTAATGATTAATTTTTATTTAATTAATCCCGGTAAAATTATGCAATCAGTATCTAGGGCATCAACCTAATAACATACTTTAAAAAAACCTACTCCTCCCAGGAAATTGCCCCAGTTGGGCAGCTGTCAATCGCATCCTGAACTGGCAGGCCTTCATAACTATCCAATGGCTTCACCTGAGATTTGCCCTCAAGGCTTAACTCGAATACTTCAGGGCAAAGCGCGGTGCACGTCCCGCAACCTGAACATTTTTCCGGATCTACGTGTGGTTTTCTCATAGTTTTTTTAATCTATTAACCGACAGCGCCCTCCTTGACCGCCATCTTTTTTATTTTAAATATTTTCTTGGTCTTCAACGCTTCGAGTGCCAGGGCAATTCGATCATCATTAGAACCGTATAAGGTGAATAAACGCTCGCCCTTACGGACTTTCTGTCCTAACATCTTGTTGATATATATACCCGCCATCTTATCATGGGGCGCGCCCAATGTCCGGGCAATTTCATCCACCATCTTATCATCCACGTCTGACACCTGGCCGTTATATGGGGCATGGAACCTCTGACGCACCGCTGATTGGGTCAGGTCTTCAGAATCGAGGTTCCATTTACCGCCTTGAGCCTTGATTATCTCCTGCATTTTTTTCCAGGCACGGCCGCTGGTCAGGGCTTCTGAGGCCAACATGTGCCCAACTCCTTTCCTCGCCTTACCGCACAGCTCCAATAAGCGTCCGGCCAAGATTATGGATTTTTTCTCCAGGTCTGACGGGCGATAATCTTTTTGCTGCAGGACGCGCAGAACATCACGCGCCTCTAAAGATGGCCCGATTCCTCGTCCAACCGGCTCATGGGTCTCGGTCAGCGCCACATCAATTTTCATATTGAAACGTTTTGCCAAATACTCGAATTTTTTCTTCACGTCCATGGCGGTATTTCTGTCTGCGATCTTTACAGAAGGGCCAAACGGCAAATCAACCACCAAATGCGTTACTCCCATTGCGACTTTTTTTGCCATAATGCTTACCACCATCTTATCCAATGGCTCAAGCATCATCGGATGCGAAACCCGAATAATATAGTCGTCAGCAGGTGCCAGCCGGAAACTGCCTCCCCAGATTAAGCAAGCGCCGACCTTATCCAAAACTTTTTGAATCTGTTCAAAAGTCAGGTGCACCGGTGCTAATACTTCCATAGTGTCAGCCGTCCCGGCTGGGGAGGTGATTGCCCGTGATGAAGTTTTTGGTATGAATACCCCGCAGGATGCGATGATTGGAATTACTACCATGGTCGTACGATTGCCGGCCACTCCCCCAACAGAGTGCTTGTCTGCGACTACTTTCGCCTTCGGCTTTAAAACCTCGCCAGTCTCTGCCATCGCCTTGGTCATGAAAAAAAGCTCTTCATTCGAAAAATCCTTAATGAAACTGGAGGCGACAAAATAAGTGATTTCCACACTGGATAATTTGTGGTGGACTATATCATAAATAATCGAGCGCATTTCCTCATATGTCAGGCTCTGGCCGAGGAGTTTTTTCCTTATTGCCTCGATCGAGGGCGGGCGGGACAGGACGTGCAATGATACCGGTTCGCCATCCCTAATTTTACGGTGACGCCAAACCTCACGAAAGAAGCCGACTTCCCCTTTTTCGACTTTATGCCGTGAATAATAGGCCACCACGATTGCCCGCTGGCCAGCCCATTTCACTTCCAAAAGGTCGCCCAGCACGATCCCGTAGGTCTTAGCCTCCTCCTCATGCAAAATGACAACCCAGGGCTGTCCGCCAGATGCAAAATCAAGTTTTTTCGCTTTTAGATAGAGCATAGTGTGCTTACATTATAAATGATTAGGTTGGTTATGACAAAATTACTGGTTATTATAAGACTTTTTAGGATGAAATATTGACAATTGATTTGAACCCTGGTATCCTGATAACCTAAAAGAAACAAACAAAGCAACTTCACCTCACAACCACCAAGGAGGGTGCGTGCTCGACAAGCTAACCAAAATAATCAAAGGCTTGCGTCCGGAAGCACTAACTCCTGGCACGACCGCATACCGCATGCGTGATGTCAGGAAAACCATCGCTGCCTGTGACCGTAGAGTCAACCTGAAGAACGCCAACAGGCCTCCTGTTGACCCTGATGACTTTACGGTTGTTGGTGACGCTTCGGTCCACCCAAACATTTTTCGCCAGCATTTCGGAGACGACACAACGGACTAATGCCGCTCCGAAAAACCAAAATACTCCTGCTTTAGGGCGGGAGTTTATTTTTTTAGTGCTTTTTAAGAATTGTTAATCAAATTGTTGATATCTTTCAGCAGCGGTTTTAAATCCAAACCGTGAACCGCTGCCCCGGATTCCAAGCTCTCATACGGCGAGATGGCACACCCGACGCAATGGAAACCGCGCTCCATCAGGAGCAAAGAGACTTGTGGGTAACGACTCAATAACTCTCCCATCAAAATATCGCCGTTGACCACCGGTTTTTTGCTTTTTATCGTGATACGTTTTTTTTGAGATTTCTGAATTGCCATATGTTTAAAAAGTCGGTAGTAAACAGACTACCTGTTTTCAAGCTAGGTGTCAATGTCAGTCGATTAATAATAGAAGCGCCATAATGCCTACGCCAAAAAGTAGCGACAGTAATTGAAGTACTGACTTGCCTGTATGCGATTCTTTCTTCAATTCCGGAATCAGATCGGCTGAAGCGATGTAAATAAAACCGCCGATGGTCAATGGCACAATAACCGTGTGAATGGACTCCATTGAACGTCCGATGATAAGAGTTACGACAGCTCCCAAAATGGCAACGCTGGCAGATAAGAAATTATAAAATAATGCTTTCACTCTTTGCATGCCGGTATGTAATAGGATGCCAAAATCACCTATTTCTTGGGGTATTTCATGTAGAATAACGGCAATCGTAGTAGTGATTCCCAATGGCACACTGACTAGGAAGCTGCCGGCAATAATCGTACCGTCAATAAAATTATGGAAAGCGTCACCGATTAGGTTTGTCGAGGCCAGCGGATGCGGATGGTCCTCTGAGGTAGGTATATGACAATGCCGCCACCATAATATCTTTTCCAGAATGAAAAACGAAAGCATGCCAGCCAAGATAAGCAATGACATTAATGTCATGTTATAGTCCGTATCCTTGATAGCCTCCGGCAACAGATGGATAAAAGCGTCACCCAATAAACCGCCAGCCGCAAAGCTTACCAAAAATAGGAGCACCTTCCTCAAGCGATCCATGCCTATTGAAAGCGTAAATACGCCGATCAGGGAGATCAGGCTGATGACAGTAACGCTCGCTATTGTCAGGATCCATGTTTGTAGCATATTTCTATTGTACCAAAAAAAAACTCCAAAGACTATAAAGGATTTGCTTAAACCAGACTATCTTAGATATCCCCATGTATGGAGCCGATCGCTGTCATTTGTCCAGCGTTCGCCAATATCAGTCCGATAAAAAACGTTCGGTAAAATAATATTGGCAGCACGGCTATAAGCTACTCGTCTGGCCTCCTCAACCGTAGATCCGCTACCAGCAACAACTAGCACATAGCCCGACGAACCCGCCACGCGCCAGACTCCATTCTCAATCTTTACATCCTCCAGGTGTATGCCTTCCAAATGGTGGTTTGATTTGAAGGTAATCGAGAGGTCGTGGTATGTCTGTACCAGTTCAGAATCTGGATCCTGGGAAAAATACGTAGGTAACAATAGCCTCAAGCCGATCTGAAAACCTTTCTTGGTCCTTATTTCGTAATCCTCGCCTTTGGCCATCCGGTACAGCCATTCACCGATAGGCATTTCCAGTCCCTCCAATTGGATTTGGATCGTTGGGTACCCAAACCGGCAGGTAAACTCAAGCGGGTAAATGCCGCGGGCATTAACGATACAATTAATATCCACGTACCCGACATATCCTGCCGCTCGTAACGAGGTGTGCATCCTTTCCAGTGTTGCCCGAAAAAGGTTGTTCGGAGAACTCCAGTACATGAGCGTGCCCATCTCCCCTGTAAACGGACCGAGATTGCCGGGAAAAATTCTCTTATGCTCAAAATTCACATTGATTGGGTAAAGGAAATCGTGTCCGTTGAAAAAAGCTCCGACAGCCACCTCCACCCCGGATACATATTTTTGAAGAACGAAAGTTGGCGCCCGTTTCTGCCAGGTCTGCTTGTTTGTCTCGAATAATTCCAATAAATCGCGGCCATCGTCTTCCTGCCCGATAAAAAGCAGGCTTTTCGGTGCGGTGCCGCTCGGCTTGAAAACATATCGGGACGGATGTTGTTTAATAAAATCAATAGCGGCCTGATAATCTGTGAATTGCCACCAACGGAGAGTGTTGATGTCATGTTTTTTCAATTCGGCTTGGCCGAATTCCCTGTCATCTTCCAGTCGGTCAGTATAGGCGCTTCCCCCGATCACCAGTTTACCTGCCTTGCGTAGCGTATCAGCTTCCTCCCCAAAATGTATATCATCAAACACAATTACATCGGCCCAGTCTACATATGGCTTCCATTCATCCACCTTGTCGACAAAACCATTGTACACATCGGCATCCTCTTTTGATTCGACAAACACTTTCACTACATTTCCTTCCAGTTTCAGATGCCAAGCCAGATCACCATTATAACTGCGCCTTGAAACAAAAAGAAACTTTTTTGGCGGGAAATTACTAGCACTAAAAACCGGGGCTGGCGCGCGGGTGTTGCCAGAAGCTCCATTGGAGCCGTTTCCGTTTGAATGAGATGGGTGGTTTTTGCCGTTTGGTAGTTTTTCTTGGTTCATACCTGACGCTATGCGAACTACTGCTTCAATACTATATAGCAGTATGAATAATACTCCTCATGGCCATGAATGCAAGAGTGTGGAAAAGTGCCAGAAAACCAAAACCCCACCGGTTGAGGATGGGGCTTGGTTTATATAAAGGGCTATTGTACATTCTTTGACTTGCCCGGGATGGTCACCGCCATATAGACAGCGGATAATCCGACCAGGCTGTACACGACCCGCGATAAGGCGGACATGTCACCAAAGATTGTCTTGACCAGGTCGAACTTGACGATACCGACGAGGCCCCAGTTAAGGGCACCGACGAGTACCAGGATCAAGGCGACCCAATCTATTGCATTCATCTTTTTCATAGTTGTTAGTTTAGTTGATTATTCTGGGATAAGTACGGAATCAATCACGTGGATGACACCGTTATCGGCAGTAATGTCGGTTTTTATGACCTTTGCCTCACCGACCATTACTCCAGTATCCATGACGGCAATTGGTAGTGAACCGCCCTGTACTGTTTTGAGTGACTGCTGTTTAACGACATCAGCTGCAAGCATTGAACCGCTCACCACATGATAGGTCAGGACTGCGGTCAATTTAGCCTTGTCTTCAAGCAATGATTCGACAGTACCAGCAGGTAACTTGGCAAATGCCTCATCAGTCGGGGCAAATACGGTATATGGGCCTGGTCCAGATAGGGTGGACACCAGATCAGCGGCTTTGACCGCGGCCACTAGTGTCTTGAAGGTACCAGACTTCACCGCTATATCAACGATAGTAGACATAATTGTTGTAATTTAGTTTGTTAACGTGCTACTGCAAGTCTTGCGTGATTTCAGGATACCTGGTAACATAAAAACATGCAAAACGTGCATTTGAGCCCTCCAGAACTAGCTCCCCTTTTCGGGGTCAATGTCTCCACCATCAAAAGATGGGTGGATAAAGGTTTTATTCAATCCGTTAAAACTTCTGGTGGCCACCGGAGGATTTCACGGGAACAACTGGCGGCCTTTGTCCAGCGGTACCCGAAATACGTGCACAACTCATACGTCCTGTCCCGGCTGCTGAAAAACAAGCAGACCAAGCTGAAGGATTGGCAAAAATATTACCGCCACCTCCACCAGAACGAAGTCCGGCAGGCAGAACAGCAAGTCCAGCAACTATACCTGTCTAACGTGCCGATCACTACAATTTTGGACGATTTGATCGCCCCTGCCCTGCGTCATATTGGCGACGAATGGTTTGCCGGACGAGTTTCAGTTTTTGAGGAACATCGGATGAGTTTTATTGTCAGGGTTCAGCTGCTTAAATTGGACCAGCTCATACCCGACCGGACCAGTGTCCGATCTCCACTTGCTATCCTAGCTTGTGCTGCTGGCGACCACCATGAACTCCCTTTATTGATGGTTGGATTAATTTTGAAAAAAAATGGCTGGCGTACGACAAATTTAGGCATCAATATCTCATCTTCTGAAATGGATAAAGCCTGCCGCCTCCTCAAACCACAATTGGTTTGTCTGACAAAAACTTATAGCCAGGGCCAGAATGCCTCAACCTACCTGACTTATCTACAGCCAACGATAAAAAAAATCAAAGCCCGTTTAGTAATAGGCGGGAATGGCTGGCCTTTAACATTGCAGAATAAACCAAAAACCGCTTGGTACCGACAGGTCTCCGATTTGAAGGAATTGAATGATTTTCTGAAAAAAATTTAAACGCTTCCCACCTGCTCCCTCCACATTGCGGCGTACAGACCGCCTTTCTTAAGCAACTCATTGTGCGTCCCCTGTTCAATCAACCGTCCGTGCTCCAAGACGTAAATCCGATCCGCATGGGACACAGTAGACAAACGGTGCGCGATACTGATGCGCATGAGATCAGATTGCTGGCGTTCAATATCCCTGATGGTGTCGGTGATCGCCTTTTCAGTTATGGAATCAAGACTGGAAGTGGCTTCATCAAAAATCAGCAGTTCTGGCTTCCGCAATAAAGCCCGGGCGATAGCCAGGCGTTGGCGTTCACCACCGGACAATTTGATGCCTCCTTCGCCGATGCGCGTACCCAAACCCCCGCCTGCACGGTCGAGTATTGACTCTGCCGAAGCGGAGCGCAGAACCGCCAGGCACTCCTCGTCAGAGGCATGCGGGTTTACGAACAATAAATTTTCCCTGATCGTGCCGGCAAACAGCTGGGTTTCTTGGGCTACCAAACCAATGCGTCTACGGAAATCCGAAAAATCAATCTCTCCGCTGTCTATGCCGTTAAAAAATATTTTTCCGTTTGTCGGACGGTACAGGCCACCGAGAAGTTTCACCAGCGTGGATTTCCCTGATCCTGACGGGCCGACCAAAGCAATCGTTTCACCGGCATGGGCTTCGAGTGAAATATTTTCGACCGCGCGAATATGGCTGGATTGGTATTGGAATTTAACGGCATCGAATTTCACCGAGTGCAGTCGACCAAGGCTTTTCGGTTGGACCGGTTTTTGCTCCGGTGGGGCGGAAAACACTTCAGCCAATTTCTCCAAACTTGCCCGCGCTTCCTGGTAATTCGTGGCGACCGTGCCTAATTCCGCGAGTGGGGAAAAAATAAAAAATGAATACACGAAAATGCTGAAAAACTGGCCCATTGTTATCAAGCCTTGGGAAATGAGCCACAGCATCAGGAAAAGAAGTAATGATCGGATGGTATTTATCGCCGTTCCTTGGATAAAACTGATCTTACGTATCATGACGACCTTTTTCAGTTCAAGCTCCAAAATTTTGTCATTCACTGCATTCAACCGGCCGATCTCCTGTGATTCCAGCCCTAAGCTTTTCACCAATTCCACATTGCGTATCGTCTCTGTAGTCGATCCGGCCATAGAGGCAGACTCGGTTACTATCTTCTTTTGGGCTGCCTTAATCCTGCGGCTGGAAAAAAAAGTTATTGACCCCAGTATCGGAATCATTAAAAAATATGTAAGGCCGATTGACCAATGGACCGTTGTGGCATAAATCAGGACAAATATTATGCCGATTAGGGAAAAAAATACAATATTCACCATACTCGTAATCAAAGCCTGGGAATCATCACGGGCTTTCTGCATCTTGCGCAACAACTCCCCTGACCGCTGGTCCTCAAAAACCATATACGGTAGTGAAAAAGAATGCTGGACACTGTCGGAATACAATTTCGTCCCCAACCGTTGGGTAATGACATTAACGTAATAATCCTGAAAATTTTTCGCTATCCGGGAAATCATTGCAACCGTCACCGAGGCTAACAGCAATAACAAAACACCGCGAATAAATCCGCTATGCGTGTACTCATGGTACCGGCTGGCGTACTTATCGACGATGATCCGGAAAATCTGGGGGTCAAGTAGTGAAAAGACCTGGTTCACCGTCGCCAGAGCCAACGCCCCGATAAGAATTTTTTTGTACCGCCTGAGGTACGTCCAAAGCAATTTCATATTTAAAGAAATTTAAATAATATAAAGTGCGGACAGTATACATTTAACTGTCCCCTATGTCAATTTCCAGATGCCGACTACTCTTCAACTTCCATCGCGCCATTACCAGCCCGCTTCCTTTCGTTGACGGTCAGATATTTTTTCCTTAATCTTACGCTTTTGGGGGTGACTTCCAAATATTCATCTTCAGCCATTATTTCCAGACCGCGTTCAATTGACAACTCCAAAGGTGGCGCCAGCTGGATGGCGTCATCAGAACCGGAGGCGCGCATGTTTGTCAGGCGCTTTCCCTTGATCGGGTTCACTGCAATATCAATTCCTTTTGAAGTATTGCCGATTACCATCCCTTCATACACCTCTGTAGCTGGGGCAATGTACAGAGTTCCGCGCTGTTGCAGATTGTCCAGCGAATACCCGAGCGCCTTGCCAGTTGCCATGGAAACCATGGATCCTACGTCCCGCTTTTTAATTTCCCCCACTACCGGCCGGTAACCGATAAACCGCGAACATAATATGCCTTCACCTTTTGTATCGACGATAAACTCGCTCCGATAACCCAGGAGGCCTCTGGTCGGTATTTCAAAAATCATACGGATGACACCGCCACCATGTTCCATGTGCGTCATAATCCCTTTGCGTTTGCCCATTTTTTCAATCACTATTCCAGACGATACTTCAGGCACGTCTATCGTCGCCTCTTCAAATGGCTCCATCTTTTTCCCATCAATATCTTTAATTATTACCTGGGGTTGCGAAACCTGTACCTCGTAGCCTTCGCGTCGCATATTCTCAATTAGAATTGCCACGTGCAATTCCCCACGGCCATATACCTTGTACGAATCCGGTAAAAAATCTATTTTCAAGCCTACATTGACTTCCAGTTCCTTTTCCAGACGCTCTTTCAGCTGTCGATTTGTGACAAACTTGCCTTCACGGCCTGCGAACGGGGAGTTATTCACTAAAAAATTCAATGAAATAGTCGGCTCATCGACCAAGATGGCTGGCAGCGCCTCCTGGTTCTCGCGCTCACACAATGTTTCGCCAATATCAATTTCCGGGAAACCAGCAATCATCACAATGTCACCGGCATCAGCCTGCTCCGATTCAATCCGCTGCATACCTTTGAATGTGAAAAGTTTCGTAATCTTGCCAGACTGTACGACGGCATTAGATTTTTTTAATACCAATGTACTGCCCAATTTCACCGTGCTCTCATAAACACGACCGATGGCTAAGCGACCGAGGTAATTATCATAACCCAAATTAAACGGCTGGAATCTGAATGGCGCAGATGTATCAGCTGGCGCCGGATGAACTTTCAATAAAATAGTATCCAGAAGCGGAGTCAAATCTTTTGATTCGTCTGTCAGGTTCATTTTTGCGATCCCATCCCGGCCGATGGCATACACCACAGTAAAATCCAATTGTTCGTCGGTAGCACCGAGGTCCATGAATAATTCGTATACCTCTTCCTGCGCCAGATCAGGGTCAGCGGCAGGCTTGTCAATTTTATTGATGACGACAATCGGCTTCAGTCCAAGCTCTAAGGATTTTTTCAAAACGAAACGTGTCTGTGGCATCGGGCCCTCCTGTGCATCCACCACCAACAAAACACTGTCGATCGAACGCAACACGCGCTCCACTTCTGAGCCAAAATCCGCATGGCCAGGCGTATCGACAATATTAATCTTCGTGCCACGGTAAAACACCGAGGCATTTTTCGAATAAATGGTGATCCCGCGCTCTTTTTCCAAAGCGTTTGAATCCATACTGGCGTTCTCATCGGTAACCATGCCGGTCTGCCGCATTATTGCGTCAGTCAGCAACGTCTTGCCATGGTCAACATGCGCGATAATAGCAATATTCCTTATTTCCATAATATAAAAATTATCGGTAACGTCGAGTCGGGCGGCCAAGATGTGTCCGCGACCCGTATCTTCCCTGCCGTGGGGCAAACGGCCGCCTATTACCACTCCGGAAAGTCTGATCTGAAACATGGCGCGGCTCTTGCCTGGCGGGCGGCAAACTCGGCAAAGGCTTTACCGGCAAGGTGGTCCGTATCAACCTCTCTATACTCCTGACGTCCTGACGCTCGTCAAACATGGCGAACGAGACGGCTCGGCCGGTCCGGCCGGCACGTGCTGTCCGGCCGATACGATGGACATAATCTTCCGCTTGTGACGGCAGATCAAAATTAACAACCAGCTCAATGCCTGTGACGTCAATGCCCCTGGCCGCAATGTCAGTTGCAATCAACACCCGGTACTTGCCGGATTTGAAACCTTCCAGTGCATCACGGCGCTGGGCTAGGCTGCGGTTTGAGTGAATCTCGGCAGCATGATGTCCCATAGCCCTGACCCTGTGCGCTAAACGTTTAGCACCGAACTTGGTCCGCGTAAAAACCAGGACTGGCCCGTGACACTGCTGCAACAACAATTCCAATAATCTGGGTTTATCTTCCTTGGCAATGAAAAAAAGCTCCTGTGAAACCTGGTCCACGGTCGTCCCTGACTGGGCGATTTCCACGCTGATCGGCAATTTCATGTGTCGCTGGGCGATGGCCACGATCTCTTTCGGCATGGTTGCAGAAAAAAGCATAGTTTGCCGGTCACGCGGAACGGCGGCCAGTATTTTATTTATTTGCGGCGCAAAACCCATGTCCAACATGCGATCTGCCTCATCAAGTACTAGCACACGCACCTCATTTAATCGGACAGACTTCTGTTCCATATGGTCAAGTAGTCGGCCTGGCGTGGCGATTATGACGTGCGGCCTCTTCCGCATATTTTGTTGCTGGATAAGCATTGATGCTCCGCCGATTAGGACTGCAGTGCGTAGGCCGAATGAACGGCCGAGTTCAGCCAAAGATTCATCCACCTGGATGGCCAGTTCACGCGTCGGCAAGAGGATAAGCCCAGTGCCGTTCACCTGCGCCAAACGCTGTAACATCGGGATGCCGAATGCCAAGGTCTTGCCAGTGCCAGTCTGGGCAATACCGATCAGGTCATTGCCTTCGATGGCCACTGGGATTGATTTTTCCTGAATGGGTGTAGGTTGGACAAATTTCAGTCGCTCAAGGACTTCTAAAAGACGCGGCGCTATGCCTAAACCGTAAAATCCATTGGTTATTTTGTTGATTTCCATAAAATAAAAATCCTGCGTGAGGATTTGCTAAAGTGCGGGAAGTATAGGACTTTATTGGCAGTTTGTCAAGCGTTTAGCACTCGAATATCAAACTTCTCCATATTCTTCCCTTCGTCCGAAAAATAAAATTCACCTTCTAGCTTTTCGCCTTTAAGCGCTTTAGGAAGCCAATACCGGTCATCCACCCACATCTGGTCATACGGAATAGCGTTGATCGGGAACCAGCGGGGCTTCATTTCATCGGTCTCTGCCGGCTCGCCCTGCCATTTCCGCAAGAAATAGATATACATTGACTGCGCCCATTCAGGGCGTGGTTTGAAATAAAATTTCAACAATCCGATGTACTTCAAATCCTCCACTCGAGCTGTAACGCGCGCCTCCTCTTCCAACTCCCGCAGTGTTGCCTGTTCAATAGTTTCCCCTTCGTGGACCTTGCCGCCCAGGCCATTCAATCGCCCAGCGCCAAAACCACGCTTTTTCACGGCGAGGCAGATAGTGTTGGCCCGTATGAGCAGACAGAGAGTAGTCTTAATCATGCTAAAAAGCTTACGGCTGGACTGTAGGCTGGGTCCGGGCTTTACGCCTAGCCCACCATTGGTGAAGATACATGTACAGCCCAGTAATCACCATCAAAGCCAAAATCACGGAAAAATACGTGCTGATCTTATTATGAACAAACCTCAATTGGCCGGCATTTAGTTTTGGGAATTTTTCTAGAAAAAATGCTGGGTAGCGCATCACCACGCCCGTGCCTGCCATGACCAGCATCAATGCGGTGATGATCAAAACTAACAGCCGGTGAATTTTTCTGGCAATAAGAAATAATTTAGTCATCTTCTTGTTCGTTATCCTCCCGCCCACTATTTGTGGTAGTCGATGGGGAAGTATTTGTAGTCTGGCTAATAGTTTGGGGCGTCACGTTACTGTTAAGGGTGCCTAATTTATAGGCCGCTAATTGCTGGGAGGCAAAGGTAGAATGCTGTCCTTTGCCGCCTTGCGTCGCAAATGCCGTAGTCGCATCCTTGCCGCAATAAGGTATGATTATCGCCCGGCCACCAGGATGCGCATTTAAGTAATTAGTCACAGCGTATACGCCACTATTGATAATTATCCAACAGTCACTGGCAATGCTATGTTTTGCCACTGTGGCTGAATCAAGTTGAATTGAAGAAGCTGAATTTGTCGGCATAGTACTCGTATTTGTTACTGTGGTAGGAGAAGTCGTGGAGTTAGTATTAGTGTTCACAATTTCCTGTGTCACAGAAGAATTAAGAGCGCCGACTAAATAGTTTGATAATAATTGTTCGGCCTCGTTGGAATGCTGGCCTTGCCCTCCTTTAGTAGCAAAAGCGGCAGTAGCGTCCTTGCCGCAATAAGGTATTATCATGTCACGTCCGCCAGGGTGTTTTGAAAGATAATTTGAAACTGCATACACGCTGCCCTGGACAATAATCCAACAGTCAGAAGCAGAAGCGTGCTGAGCTACAACGGCTTCCGTCAACCTGGAAGCATTTGTTGAGTTCAGGAGAATATTTGTTGTGTTGGTGTTTGTTGTTGCCACCGAATTGCCTAATAAGTCACGCTGTTGATTATTATAGGAGCCAACAAAAATAACCACTAAAATAATGGTGATAATAATGCCTATTGTGCCGATAATTAATTCCCATTTCATACAAGTATAATTAATATACGGTTATCAGTATACCGTTGTTTCAATAGTATGAAAACTCCCTCATTTTATAAGGTGAAGCTTAAACTTATACCCGTGCTGATAAATTATTCCGGGCTGATTAATTCACCTAACGCAATAATTAATATCAATAACCCGATGCCGGAAACAATATAAACAGCAACTGAACGTTCTTTACTTTTCACAATGCTTATTGCCCCCAACACAAACGCCACAATGCCAGACAGCAGCGCCAGAGACATTGGTATGGAAATCGCGAGATTATCAAAAAATGTATCCCCACCTTCCTGGCCTGTCGCAACTACAATATTTCCGATTATAAAGAAAACAAAAAACAACCCCATACACCACATTGCCCATTTCCCAAGCTTAGTTTTTGGCATAAATATTATTCCTTTCTTAACTAATTATAAAGAGAAACGACTGCAATGTCCACTAAGATTCATCTGGCTCTGGGGCCCGGACTCGGACCAGGATCACTGCATTAACAGTGCAGGGTTTTGCCAATTAAACTACCCCAGAATATAGCCGAAAACAAAAAACCGGCTTCTTTGTGCCGGCGTAGGGAAAATATTTCTACATCAAATTACGCCGGCAGGAGTCGGTTATTGTTTGAATTATTAACAATGGTTCTTGCGTATATCATATTGTCTGACACTTTATCAGATCGTATGGTTGTTGTCAATGAGGCGAGCGGGCTTGACTAAATACTTGACATGTTAACCATTGCACTGTAAACTGTGGATAATATGCAAACACAAGGAAAATGCCAAATTAACGAGCTTAATCTTAATCAAGCCATTAACAAGCTATCTGTCATCATGTG
The DNA here is from genome assembly GCA_964628855.1 of uncultured Gammaproteobacteria bacterium. GTDB lineage: Bacteria > Patescibacteriota > Patescibacteriia > UBA10025 > JAHIVO01 > JBAYGJ01. The sequence continues at coordinate 52,352 of CAZVMV010000006.1, forward strand.
GCGGATTTCAGCTAAGATTTTGCAGGAAGACCTGCATGTCTCATTTGCCCAATTCAAGATGCTGATGGCCATCTGGCACCGCGGGGAAATCTCCCAAAAGACAATTGCCAATTTCCACGGGCTTTCCGAAGCTGCGGTCAGTCGGCAAATCGAACAATTGGTCAACGAAAAGCTGATTATCAGGCGCATCAATGAAAGTAATCGCCGCGAACACCTCCTTTCCCTTTCTGCAAAAGGGAAGACTTGCGTAAACCGTGCTACCAAAATACTTGATACACATTTCAACCGGCTATTTAACGTTCTTGGTCGGCAGAAAAGAAAATTTACCGAATTGCTCAATACCCTGCTAGAACATATTTGTGCCGAAGAGCCTGAAGCCTTCAAGCACCAATCGGAAATTATTAAATCATAAATACATGGGCACGAAATTAAATATTAATATTATTTTAGCCAGCATCCGGGACCAACGTGCGGGTGAAAAAGTTGCTCATTGGATTTTTGGACTTGCCAAACAGTATCCCGAACTTGAACCGAGGCTCATCGACCTGAAGGATTTCCCGCTCCCCTTTTACCATCACGCGGAGCAGCCCGTTGATATTGAAGATACATACAATGACACTACTGAAATACGTTGGCGGGACGCGATCAGTACAGCAGATGGATTTATAGTTGTCGTTCCAGAATACAATTGGGGTTATCCCGGCAACCTGAAAAATGCCATAGACTACCTGTACAAACCCTGGAACAAAAAACCTATTACTTTCGTTAGTTATGGCGGCCTGGCGGCTGGCACACGATCAGTCCAACAGCTTCGCCAAGTCGCCGTGGCGCTTCAGATGGCGCCAATTAGAGGGGACGTATTCATACCGACCATCTCGAAGGCTTTCGATATTAGCGGCCAACCTGTTAATCCAGGCCTAATAAAACAGTCCCAGGCCATGTTCGCCCAGATGATCTGGTGGGGAGCGGCTTTAAAAAAAGCACGTTAGTCTATAAATAATAATTAATTTTTCTGATATCATGCCAAACATTATTGAGGTAAAAAATCTGACAAAGAAATACGGCGATTTCACCGCTGTTGACGGAATTACGTTCAATGTTGAACGCGGCGAAACGTTCGGCATCCTCGGTCCCAACGGCGCAGGCAAGACCACCACCCTGGAAATGATAGAGGGCCTGAAAGGCATCACTTCCGGGGATGTACTGATCGACGATCTCCATGTCGTTCACCATGAGCGCCAGGTGAAAGCCATTATCGGCGTCCAATTGCAGGCATCATCGTTTTTTGACGGCCTGAACCTGAAAGAATTGCTAGACACTTTTGCCTCCCTCTACAACCGCCAGGTCGACGCGATGGCATTGTTGAAAAACGTCCAACTCGACGACAAATGGAAAAGCCATGTCAAAGAACTTTCGGGTGGGCAAAAACAGCGTCTCTCAATTGCTGTCGGACTAGTCAACGATCCGAAAGTTTTATTCCTTGACGAGCCGACCACCGGCCTTGACCCACAGGCCAGGCACAACATGTGGAATCTTATTTCGGACATAAAAAAACAGGGCAAAACAATCGTCCTGACCACGCATTATATGGAAGAAGCGGAAATCCTCTGCGACCATATCGCCATCATGGACCACGCAAAAATCATCAAAATGGACACGCCTTTTAACTTGCTGCGTAATTCGGGCGTGGGCTCCACCGTGACGTTCCGGGTGGACAAGCAATGCCCGACCGATCATTTCAAAAAACTGCCGGCCGTGGCGGAAGTGACTGCCGAAAACCATGGGTACCGACTACTCACCACCAATCCGGAAGAGACGTTGCCAGCCTTATTCCAGCACGAAAACTCCTGTAATTTCAAATTATTCGACCTGCAATTAAAACAGGCAACACTGGAAGACGTATTTTTAAAATTAACCGGGAGCAAGCTCCGCGAATAAACATATGAAAACCGTTTTTACACTCACCCTTTCAACCCTGAAAATGTTCGTCCGGAACAAACAGTCGCTGTTTTTCACGCTGTTCATGCCTTTTATATTCATCGGCATTTTCGGCCTCATTGGTTTCGACAAACCACAAAAAATTGATTTAGGCGTCGTCACTGGCAATCCTTCAGCCGCCACAAAATCATTCGTCGATTCCCTGGGTAATATCTCAGCCTTCCATATCCAGAGCGGCACAGAGGAAGCCGAACGGGCCGCGCTTCAGAAGGGCGACCGTGCCGTAGTGATAGTCATACCAGACGACCTGTTCCCTGACCCGACCGTTCAGGCTCCCCCGACCCCAAAAACGGTCACTGTCCTGAAAAACGTGGCTTATGAACAACAGGCCCAAACTGCCATTGTCATCTTGAACCAGCTTTTCGATAAAACAACTCTCCAAGCGGCTAAGGCGCCAACCCTTTTCAACTTGGACGTGCAGGACATCAACGCCAAAAAAGTGCGATACATCGACTTCCTGCTCCCCGGCATCGTCGCCATGTCAATTATGCAGATGGCCGTCTTTTCCGTTGCCTTTGTATTCACCGACTACAAGGAAAAGGGCATCCTCAAAAGACTTTTGGCGACTCCTATGAAACCGCAGACCTTTGTGACCGCCCAAGTGATTACCCGGCTGATGGTAGCTGTTACGCAGGCGGCGGTGTTGCTGGGCTTTGGCTCGCTGATATTTAAGTCGCATATATATGGCAACCCCCTATTGATCATGGTTACCGTACTTTTAGGCGGCATCATGTTCCTTGGCCTCGGCTTCACCATCTCCGGTTTATCAAAGACAGTGGATGCGGTGCCGGCGATTGCGAACATCGTGGTTTTCCCCATGTTGTTCCTTTCCGGCATCTTCTTCCCCACCTCGGGCATGCCGAACTGGCTACAGCATGTTGTCGTCTATTTGCCGTTGCAGCCGTTCGCCAACGCTCTGCGTGAAATAGTCGGTAACGGCGCGGGATTCAGTGCCATCAAAGGTGACCTAGCTTGGGTGGCCGGTTGGGCGGTCGTACTCATCACCCTGGCCATTATCACATTTCGATTCGAGGAAAAACGGGTATAGCCCCACGGTCTGCCAGATAAAAAAACAGCCCCGTATAAAAAGTACGGGGTTTTTGTTTGTTAAGGCTATTTCTTGTGCGGCTGTTGTGTGACGAATTTAACCTCGCCGTGGTAGTCAAAATAATACCCCTCAATCGCATCTACTTTTATATTCATGCGTGAGACAATTTCCTCCGCCCTGTCCATGAAATCCTTTGGCACGATCAGAAAAAAAGAAGCACCGAAATGAGTATACCTTTCCCATTCTTTGGCCTCCAGTTCATTCACCGTCTCGCTTGTTTCTACTTCCTCAATTATGGCCGTACGGCCATAATCACCTCCAGTACGCCAAACCACCAAATCAGGAAAATTCCCGCCTCCGACATTATGGCATTGCTTACCGGTCAAGTTCACGCTGACGTAAAAACCCCGGCGACGGAATGAATCATACGTTGCCGCAGACGCCAGGATGACCTGGTCGTGTTCTATTTGTGACTGGCCGCGCCGGATAGCCATAGCCGGAACGGATAGTGAGTTATACCAACACATAGTACTCCGTTCCCCGGACAATGCAACCAGCCCTGCTGTGGATAAGTTTTGGCTAATATTAAAACATTATTGGGACCCGACATCAAGCGCTATTCCTGAAAAAACAACCAAAACGGATCACATGGCTGCGTTTTGACCGATGAAATTATACAGAAAAAAAACTACACCAGCCGCACCGGCAAGCAATAAAATATTGTCCAGCACCCCGCCGGTTCTTACGCGTAAAAATTTTGGTAGTAGTCCAACCCTTATTCGGATTGGCCAAAAAAATTCAATGCCGGATTTAGTAAGCATGTCTGATAAAAGATGACTTGCATATCCGATAATAACGACTAAAACCAAGACTAAAGATTGTCTGAAAAATATAACGCCACCGACAATAAGTATTGCCAAGATGACCAGCGAATGCATAAAACCTCTGTGACCGAATACGCCGGAAGTAACCATCGCCACCGGCGCCAAAGGTTCAATCCCAACCTTCACCCCACCGATTCTCCCCCCGATCTTCAAATGTTTAATCCGGGATTCTGAAGCGTCAAGATCGGGCAGAAGAGCTGCAAAAGCCCCAATGACGATAAGCCACGGTGCAACGGACAGGCCAAAAAACGCCGGTATCCAGACCGCATTTGCGCCGATGGCTGCATGGGTAATGCCCTTCATAAGATAATCATATCATAAAAAAATTCGCCAACCTCCGCGAGTCGGATTCGAACCGACAACCTACCGGTTAACAGCCGGTTGCTCTACCATTGAGCTATCGCGGAACTCGACGAATTTTTATACTTAATAATCGCGCAATTTTTTCATCCCGACGTGTTCTTCGATCTTCTCCAGTGCCTTTGCCTCAATCTGACGTATGCGTTCACGGGTTACGCCGAATTCCTGGCCGACTTCCTCTAACGTATGGGACACCCCGTCATGTAGCCCAAATCTCATTTCCAATATTTTCTGCTCACGGGCAGATAATTCGCGTATAATATCCTGGACATGGTCCCTGAGCAATTGCATGGCTGCGACCCTGTCAGGAGTGATGGTTTTGACGTCCTCAATGAAATCACCTAAAACCGAGTCCTCATCATCACTGTCACCTACTGACGTTTCGAGCGAAACAGTGTCCTGTGATATTTTCATGATATGGTGGATTTTGTCAACCGGTTCGCCCATTTCAGCGGCGATTTCTTCTGGCAATGGTTCGCGGCCGAGGTCTTGGATCAACTGACGCTCAACCTGTTGGAAGCGGTTGATTGTCTCAACCATATGTACTGGTATGCGGATGGTGCGCGACTGATCAGCTAGCGCGCGAGTGATGGCCTGACGGATCCACCAGGTCGCATAGGTAGAAAACTTATAGCCTTTGCGGTAATCAAATTTCTCAACGGCACGGAAAAGCCCAATATTACCCTCCTGGATCAGATCTAATAACGACAGCGAACGTCCCGTAAATTTCTTGGCAATCGATACGACTAGCCTCAAATTTGCCTCTACCAACTTACGTTGTGCCTCAACGTCGTTTCTCTCCTTACGTTTTGCCAGCTGTAATTCCTCTTCGGTTGACAATAAAGGCACCTTGCCTATTTCACGCAAATACATCTGGATGGAATCGTTGGAAATATCCGAGAGGTCAAGTCGGCGTTTATCTACGGCTTTTTTGCCTTTCACTGGCGGCTCAATTGGCGCTGGTTCGTTTAAAATACTGCCGCTTGATTCCACTACCTGGATGCCCGATCCTTCTAGCCTGTCCAAAAAATTGTCATATTCTTCCACGTACTCTTCCAATTCGGGAAAACCATAAAGTATCTCCGTCTCGGTGATGAACCCGCGGGCATGCGCCTTACTAAAAAGCCGGTCTAATTTTGACGGGTCAAGCGTCGGCTTCACAACCGGCTTGATTGCCGGCGACTTGGCCTTTTTTAATTTTTTTGTTGTCTTATGTCCGCCTTTTTTTGCTGGGCGACCAACCTTTTTTATTTTTTGTTTCTTTTTCTTAGGCATATCTAAAAAAACTTGCTTTAGTTAAAAAAATTTACTCTTCAAGGTGACGCAATTCGGCCGCTAACTCCGAAAATTTATGGCCTTGTGATTCGGCTTCGTCATTCTTGCCCGCATTTTCGGCCTGACGCATCGCCCGTTCGATCTTTTTCAATTCCTCCTGGATATGGTGTTTTTTGAGTTCACGGATACCTAACCGTACCTCGCTTTCCAGCGTGTCAAGGTCATTATCCGGATACTCCCGCATTGCCCGAAGTGATAAAATTTCCGCATAGGTTAGCGATTTTTTATCATCATCCGGCAATGTCTTTATAAACGTTTCGTAGTCAAAAGTCTGTTTCTCAGTATAAAAGACAACGAGCCTTTTGTAAAGGTTTTGCAACTTGACATCAGTTAAGTGCTCAGGCGCCAGTTGATCAACTATTTTGGGCAGTAGAGACGGTATGTGCAATCCGATACCAACCACGAATTCACCTAAAGACGTAAAACGGTCTCGCAGCTGCGCCGCGGGCGGTTGCCCTGCTGGCTGTCCAATAGCTTTGGCCTTCACCTTTACAAGCGTATCGCGCAGGACATCCTCCGGAACATTGAGTGCAGAAGACAACTTTTGAAGGTAGTGGGTCTGCTCGATCTTGTCCGCCAACTTCGCAATCACACCTAATAGTGTTTTTGCCGCCACCTTTTTGTCATCAACCTTACTCAGGTTTATTTTCCCCAGGACTGACGCAAAGTAATAATCCATAACCGACTGCGCGCCGGCAATGGCGCGGCGCCACAATTCCGCTCCCATTTTCACCAGTTCATCCGGATCTTTAGCACCGACAATCCGTATAACTTTTGTGTTCATCTCCTCCTGCCACGCCACCTCGATGCCACGGCGGCTAGCCGTATCGCCGGCGATATCCTGGTCAAAGGCAAATGCGACATTGGTAGTCATCCGCTTGATCAATTTGACCTGCTCAAGCGTCAGGGCTGTGCCGGAAGAAGCTACTACATTTTCTACGCCTGCCTGGTGCGAAGCAATGCAGTCCATATATCCTTCGACCACGACGGCAAGCTTCTCCTGCTTGATCGCCTGTTTGGCCAAATCAAATCCATAAAGAATATGGCTTTTATCGTAAATAAGAGTCTGCGGTGAATTCACGTACTTAGCCGCTTCGGCTTTTTCCGGTCCTAGCCACCTTCCCCCGAAACCGACGATTGTGCCATGCGGATCGCGCACCGGAAACATCAGGCGGTTGCGGAACCGGTCATAAAATCCCGAGCCCCTTTCTTTCTTGACGGTCAGCCCTGCCAGGAAGATGTCCTCTGCACCAAAACCTTTTTTTATCAAAAAATCGGATAAAGTTTCCCACGCATCGGGCGCAAAACCAAGCATCCAGGTTTCAACAGTCTCGTCCTTGACCTGGCGCTTTTTCAAATAATCCCTTACCGATTGGGCTTTTGGATGGTCTAATAAAATCTTATGATAAAACTCAGCGGCATACCGGCAAATATCCTGTAATTTAGTTTTTTGGTTGTTCAATGCAGGGTCGCGGTACTGCAGCTGGACGCCGGCTTTTTTTGCCAACACGCGCAGCGCCTCCGGGAACTCCAGGCCTTCCATTTTCATGACAAACGAAAAAATATCACCACCCTCGCCGCAGCCGAAACAGTGCCAGATCTGCTTGTCCCGGGACACCATGAATGATGGCGTCTTCTCATGGTGGAAAGGGCAGTTAGCCTTGAAATTATTCGTCCCCGCCGGCTTGATCTGAATGTACTCCTGGACCAGGTCGACGACGTCGATTTTAGATTTTATTTCCTCGATATTATCCTGGGGCATAAATTATGGCTTAAGCGAAATCGCCCATTTAATAAACTCTGACAGAAAATTTTCTCTTATAACTTTCAATTCGGGGCTTAGCGATTCAATTAATTCGTTCTTTTTACTTGAGATATCCACCCCTACCCACTTCCTAACAATATTATCAAAAGCCAAATTGGTTGAGGTTATTCCATTCCATCTTTCCGGAAATGTCTTAAAGCCAAATTTCTGTAGGCTAGGCTGAAAAGTAACATCAACATCAATATAATTGCCGTCTTTTGTCATTACCTGTAAATAATTATGTCCATGTTCCCACTCACCCTTCGCCAAAAACAACTTGATATTATCAGGGTATTGAATAGTCTGATCACTCCAACGAAAGGTGCAAACAACTGGCCTACTCACGATCCCAAGTGCATCATAACATGACTTAAGTAATAAATGTTTACCAGTGCAGGTGCCCATTTTCTTAGTGGTCAAAACCTCATTAATGGTCCGACCGTCCCCCCATGGAATATTGGCAACATTTTTTGTGATATCAACAAACTGCCGATGAGTATCAAAAGTACTGATGCGGACTTTATTTATGAATTTATTCAACTCTTCTATATTTTCTGTGAGCATATGATATACCGGGATAGGAAAAACTACCCCAGTCTTACTCCCTAATACGTATTCGCGTTATGCGGTATTTTATTACCACTCCTGGAAATCCGGGGGAATCTCTTTGCCGATATCCTCCATCATTTTACCATCTATCTCATTACCGTCCGCATCAAATTCTCTGCTTCGATAAAGCAAATGTTCGCCGTTTGGGCCAGTAAAATTTACCTTTTCAGTACGGAAAGGGACTAATTGCTTTCCATCAATCCCATCCACCCAATGCTGACCGGTTGACTCACGAATCTTTTTCGAATAATTACCTCGTTGTTCAACGGAATGTTTAGTTTCCCATGTTTCTCCCGACTTTTCTCCTTCTGTAGTTTTGCCCGACTCAAAAGTGAGCTGCCCATCCTCAAATGTACTTGATTTTTCCCAGCCATTTACCTGATGTATGTCGTGCCCAACTTCCCGCACCAGTTTGGTCTGCCCTTTTTCCACTTCTGTGCGCAAATCTTCGTATATAGCTTTGACTGAATCTGTATTAACCCCCTTATTGTCGTGATACTTAATGACTCGCTCCATTCTTTGATTGGCGGGCAAGCCTTCGGCAACCCAGCCACTTGGTCGTCCATCTTCGTATGCGGTTGGCTTTGTTGTAACATTTTTAAACTCTGGATTATCCAAAAAACTCCTGCCAGGCAATTCATTTACAGGCTCAATATTGGATTGCGCAGCCTGCTTTGCATCAAATCCTGACTCGGCTTCTGGGTTATACCCCGGTATTTCTCCCATAATAATTATAATTATACTTAATAAATCTACCCAAAAATTACCACTATATCCCCCCTTTGGCAAGGGTCTTATCGTTTGACCGGAGGCTGGTCCAAGAATTTATCCGACTTAAAAATCTTGCGGTTATTTTTGCCCATCGCCACGCGCTTAATGACCATCAGTTTAGCCGATTTTTTGCTGATGTTGACCAGCGTGTGCGGATCGTGGTCAGTCTCGATCATGTCTCCGGTCCGGACAATTTTTTTGTGCAGCCTTCCGCCCGCCTTCCATATCAATCGTAACCTGCCTTCGATAACGAATATTGTCTCGGCCACTTTCTCGTGGTGGTGCCAAGTTTGGGACGTGTTGACGAACTGGGAATTCAGGTGTACTTCATATTCCGGCCGTAAGTAATACCAGGTATGGCAATAATCTTTTTTTAAGTGAATGGATTGTTTCTGTGTGATGACTTTCATTGAATATTCTTTAATTAATATTTTGACAAGACATTAAGGATCAACTCCCTGTTTCTGTTCGCTTCCTGCTTACAGTCTTCGAGCGTCAAGAATTTGGTTTTTTGGTTCATCTTCTCCAGCGCATATTCGGCCGCTTCATCATGAGTCATGCCGCGCCGGCGTAAATCAGCAAGGAATATGGAGATGCCCTCTAAAGTTAAAAATTTAAAACACTCTGCATTTTTCATTACCTCTGCTTCTTTGGATTCTGTCGGGATCTGGTCGTGATGCGCCTCGATGGCATTAAGAATAACTTTTTGGTCTTGGTCAGACATGCCCCACTCAGACAAAAAAGGTTTGGCAAAAGCCGCACTCGATTTGGTGTGATTTTGGTGAACCGGGCCACCTCGTTCCTCGTCAAAGATTGTATGCGCCAGATACAGGGCGATAACCACCAATCCAGGATTAACCCCGTGTTTTTTCGCCAAAAACTCCCCCTTTTTTACGGCTAATTCCGTTAGTCCCCAGGCAGGCGCATGATTTTTTTCGTATTGACGTTTGGCTAATTCGCGGGCTTTAACAATTATATCATCCATAGTATTATGCGCGGTCAATCAATTTTTGGACGAAGCGCAGTTTGGTAACTTCCGACATCAATGCCGCGGCAACTCCGGAGGTCAGGCACAGCGCAAATTGCCAAGTGGTCAGCACGCCAAATCCGAAAAGGCTGCGGACGCCCGGTATTACCAATGTCAGCAACAGGACAGAAATTGCCAGTCCGACTACCCAACGCAGTGCCCGGTTTGGATGGTGTCTCATACTGTCAAACGACGTTCTGGTCCGTGACCTGTTGGCGATAATCAAACCGACATTGCCGATAACCAAGCTGGAGAATGCCAATGCCCTCGCCACGCCTTCCCCCCATTCATTTGATAATGCCAAGGCATAAATCGTAACGACAACCGCCAACACCCCGAATCCCTGCAACACGCTGGTCCAGATTTGGGCTCGTCCAAATAATGGTTCACGGCTCGAACGCGGAGCGCGGGTCATAACATCCTTTTCCTCATGTTCCGCTTCGAAAACCAGCGTACAGGCCGGGTCAATGATTAATTCCAGAAACGCAATATGTATTGGCAGAAGCGCAAGAGGCCATTTCAAAAGTACTGATAGCAGTGCAATCCCGGCAATGGGAATATGTACGGCAAAAATAAATGACATAGCCTTGCGGAGGTTGTCATAAATCCGGCGACCGGTTCGGACCGCGGCGACGATCGAAGTGAAATCATCGTCCAGCAAAACTACGTCGGAAGCTTCTCGGGCTACGTCCGTGCCCCGACCACCCATAGCTACGCCGATATGAGCCGCTTTCAGTGCCGGCGCATCATTGACTCCATCTCCGGTCATGGCCACAATTTCTCCGCTGGCTTTGAGCGCCTGGACAATGTGTAATTTTTGTTCAGGAACAACCCGTGCAAAAACGTCCGTTTCCTTTATCAATCTGGCGATATCTTTCTTATGTGACTGTTCTAGCATGTCGCCTGTCATGACATGGATGGGAGGTTTCATCCCGATCTGCTCAGCAATATGACGCGCCGTACCGGGATAATCGCCAGTAATCATTTTTACCCTGATACCCGCCGTTCGGCACTCGGCTACTGCTGCGGGGACGGCTGGCCGTATAGGATCAGCCAATCCGATCAGGCCAATCATCTTGAAATCAAAATCATGCTGCTGTGCTGGCAGTGATGTCGTCTGGGATTTGGCCACGGCGATGACCCGCAGCCCCATATTTGCTAACTGCTCAATATTTTTTTCCAAAGCGGATTTTTCTGGCGCGGGCAAGTGGCACAAATCAGCCACCGCCTCTGGCGCTCCCTTAGCCGCCACGATATATGAATCTTTCTTTGGCGTCATCCAGGCACGTGCCACGGAGAGCAGCTTGTCGGATAATGGATATTCGCGTATCTGTTGCCAGTTGGTGTGCAAATGCCCGTCATGCCCAAATGCCCGTTCACCAAGTTCGCGCATGGCTTTTTCCATCGGATCAAATGGGTCGGGCGGCGATGCCAGGATGGCATATTCCACCAATGGATGGAGTTCTTCCGGCATAGCCCGTTGTTCGGCTGAAATCGAATAACAAGAATTGTCCACGCAGGCCGCGGCAACCGCCATTTTATTCTGGGTAATCGTGCCGGTCTTGTCTGTACATAATACAGTGGCCGAGCCCAGAGTCTCCACCGCGGGTATGCGCCTCGTCAACACATTACGCTGGGCAATCCGCCAGGCACCCAGTGCAAGGAATACGGTCATGACCACCGGGAATTCCTCCGGCAATGCGGACATGGCCAAAGCCAAACCGGCCAGCACACCACCCAGCCAATCGCCACGCGTCAAACTGTAGACCAGTGCGACAACTATGCACAGTACCAGCCCGACGATGGCGAAAATATTTACCATACGCCTGGTTTGCCGCTGCAGCAGACTATCCTCCTGCGTAAGCGTTTTCAGGACCAAGCCAATTTTCCCCACTTCAGTATGTACGCCAGTCGCTATAACTTCCGCTACTCCGCGGCCGCTCACGATGAGAGTACTGGAATAGACGCATGACTGATCACGGCCACCCGGCTTTATCCCGCCCGAACGGGGATCATGGTGGTGTTTTTGTACAGGCACTGATTCGCCGGTCAACAAAGACTCGTCTGCTCGGATGGTAAAAACCTTTAGCAGCTTGGCATCGGCCGGCACCCGGTCACCCTCCTCCAGCATTATAATATCGCCGCGTGCCACTTCGCGACCTGCGATTCTTTTCACTACGCCATCACGTATTACACGAGCACGGGGGCTTGATAAATTCCTAAGTGCTTCCAGCGCCCTTTCGGTTTTTCTTTCCTGATAAAGCGTAATGCCGATTACCACGAGAATGGCTGCCAGCAGCAAACTTGCCTCCGCCCGATCTCCAATAAATAAATATATTGTGCCGCAAGCCAATAATAACAGCAGCATCGGTTCACGGATAACTTCTATTAATATATGCCAAACCGACCGCCGTTTGCCACTCGGCAGCTCATTATACCCTTCTTCCCTTAGGCGTTTTTGAGCTTCGATTTCCGATAATCCGTGCCATTTTTCGATCGTAACCTCAATTCCCATGGCGGAGTATTTAAGATTAATTTTTTTATTCGGAGAGGGCGAGATTCGAACTCGCGAAGGGCTTTTGGCCCTTACTTGCTTTCCAAGCAAGCGCACTAGACCAACTATGCGACCTCTCCAAAAGGCCGTTCCATAATGTTTAAAGTATACCATACCATTTTTTTACCAAAAAGAAAAGACTCCGTTAATCATAAAAAATCCCAGGTCTTGACACATTTCTCCTTGTTCCCTAAGATGCGGGTACGGACAAGAGGAGGATCCATGATCTTTGCCGTAATCGGCCCGATCGTAATCCCCGCATGTCCTATCCTTCTCGCTGATCCGAATGGGTTGGCCGGGAGGCAGACGGCGTTTGCGCTAAACTCTCTAGGTTCATCTGAACCGGGTGTTAGGGAGGCAAATGCCCATGTTTTTTCCTCATCAAAGGTCACATGTCGCCCACAAGCAGATGACAGATGGCATTGGACCAAGATGGGGAAGATGCGGGGGGTAAGGCTCTTTTAGGAAAGTTGCTTGCTGCCAGTATGCAGCTTTCATTCTGGCCACGGCCAGTCTAGCCCACACGGGTTGAGCCTTACCGGGCACAAATGAAAAGGACGCTTCCTGCGAAGCGTCCTCTATTTTTTTGTCTACTCCTCCTAATTCAATTTACGATACGTACCCAAAGCGGCAGAATATTCTGCCAAGACTGAGAAGATGGTCCGAACCTCTTCACTGTCACTGCCCACGAAAGTCGCCATGTCACCAAGAACCACCAGCCTATCCTGCGCTCTGGAGAATGCCACCCGTAACCGGTTGACGTTTCTGTTGAAACCGATGTCACCTTTTGCGTTTGACCTAACCATCGACAGGATAATTATCCGGCGTTGGGAGCCCTGGAATGCGTCTACCGTATTGACCACGCTATTTAGCAGGTCTTCGGTATCCAGCTGGTCAAAATTGATGATCGTGCGCCAAGTTGCCAGTCTTTCGTCAACAGCAAACGCCTGACGGAGTCTGCCGCGGATGAGTTCGATTTGCGCCCGGTAAGGGGTGATGATCCCTATCTCATCAAGCGCGCCGCCTTTGCGTAAATGTTTCACGACATATTTGACTGCCAAGTTGGCTTCCCTGGGATTGAAGAAAGACGTCCCACTGCTTTGTTCTGCTTTGCCGCGAGTGGCGCTTGTATCATCAAACTCCACCTGGCCGTAATTGGCCGGGTCAAACCTTCCGACAATTAACCTGCCACCATAGAATAGCTTGCTGACCAAGTCACAAATGGCCGGCAACGAACGTCGGTTGATGCATAACAGGCTTTCCTTTAGCAGTGACTGCTTAAGCACAACATTAAACCAACCGTCAGAAAAATCCCTTATGTCACTTTCCGAATGGCCGTGCTCCTCCAAGTAACGGCGCGCGTCAGGTGTGATCTCCAGGTTTCCCAGTTGGTCAGGATCGCCGATGAAAATGACCTTTTCCGTGACCAAAGATACGATCGGAAGCAACTCATACAAATGCCCACGGGATGCTTCATCAACAAAGGCGATTTCAAAAGTCATCCCCTCTTGTCGTAAGGCTGACAAGGTCTTGTCGGTCAGGAACGAGGCCATGGTACAGGCGATGATGACGCCGCGGCCGCTTTCGGACAACTGCCGAATTGCGTCCACCTCTTCAATTACCTGCGCTTTTTCATGGGGCTCGTCATGGCCCCTGGACATGCCTTCCCATTCCCGTTCGGAACGGTGCAGATGCAGGCAATCGGATGCCACGCTTTCCGGATCGTTTCCGAGTCGGAAAATCTGGTCCGGCACGCCAGTCGCCTCTTCGACAAAATGTACCAGAGCATCTAGCCCGCGGTTACTGTGTGAAATCAGGATAATCGTCCGTCCTTTTTTCAGGAACTGCCTGACAGCACGTGACGACAGGAAAGTTTTGCCCGTGCCGGCTGGACCCTGGACAACACTAACTGCCCGTTGGCTGGCGATATCCAGGAGCGCATGCTGTTGGGAATCGTCATCTTCGAACATCCGTGCTTCGTCCGGTTTCAGGAATATGCTCGCGCATTGACGCGCACCGGCATTGTTCGTATTGCCTGCAATGACAGCCAATGGCAAGCTTGGCAGACGGCCAAACTCGACCTGCCTGCACATTTCCGCCTGTTGCTCCGGAATCCCGCAGGATAAAACCGGCTCGAAAGAAACCAGGTCGTTGATTTGCCCGATCGGCAAGTGCTCGATAAACGAAAAACGAATTTCCGTCTCAAGCACCGCATCGACGACTGCAGGAACTATATTCCCGCCACTGTCAAAAAAATTGACCTCTGCCTCAGGACGAAATACCGGCATGCCCTTATAAGTATACTCGGGCTTAAGCGGCAGCGTCACTCGGCTACGTTTCTGTAATGGTTTTCGCTGTACCGGCAGATTAAAAGCGCAGTTAAACGACATGCCACTCACATCTAGTAGCCATTGCAGATACCAATCCAAGTAAGTCGCAGAGACTGCCAACATGCTTCTGAAAAGGCCGCCAAGAAGATCTGAAGGGGCATAAACCAGCCCGGTCAGCGTTGGCCGGAAAATATTCCATTCATCAGTGGGCTCGATTAGTTTCTGTCGTGCCGGACGGAATTGGCCAATGATTTCTATGAACTGGTCCCAATCACGGAACCAATAAGTGTCACGGCAGTCTTTGCCGAAAATCACCCTGACCCTAGGCGAAAAATTCTTTTGCCCGCCCTGACAATGGATGACCTGCGCTTGCGGCCAACGCTGCTTGCATTTGGTCGCATCGCCGATGCCACGGTTAATCACGATGATCAGATCAGGATCTCCGGTGACGGCACTGACGCTGGCTGAGTGCAATATAAATCCAATCGCCCGCCTGGTCAGCTGGGCAGTGAATTCACTTTCACCATCAGCCAACACAACAATTCTCGAAAACTGCATCTCCATGTATATCTCCATTCCACTTTAAATTTTCAAACAACAAAAAGAACTAATTGTGCCAACCTACCATAATATTTACTGATATGTCAAGCAAAAAAGACCCCCTTGACTATCAGTGCAGGCATGCTAGTCTTCTAGCATATCAAACCACGGAGCAAAGGAGGGATTGTGCTCTTTCGATCTCAGGTAAGAAGACTCGTTCTCCTTTCCGTGGCCCTAGCGTATTCGCGCGTCTGTAATTTTGGCCAGTTTTGTGGACTGCCCGCCAGAGCAGGCGCGCCAACTAACCGGCGACTGAATCGCGACTATCGACGATGGCCAGTCGGTTTTACCTAGCGGCTACGGAACAGGGACTTCCTGTGCGGTTTGCACCGAAGTCTCTTAAGTTGTTTCTTGGACCTTGGCCGCCTCCTGCACCCGGAGACGGCCCTTTTTTATCCAAAAACAAAGCAGGCTGGACGCGCAGCCTACTCTGTTATTTTTTCTTATTTTGTTTTTTCCGCTTTCAAAACGGCCAGAGTCGTTTTGATGACCGTATCGGGATTCAAAGACATGCTGTCAATGCGTTCCCTGGCCAGAAATTGGGCGAATTCTGGGAAATCGGACGGCGCCTGTCCGCAGAAACCGATCTTTCGGTGATTCTTCTTAGCCGCCCGGATCACTTGGGACACCAGCGTGGTGACGGCAGCATTCCTCTCATCGTAGTCATGAGCCACCAGTTCGGAATCACGGTCCACGCCTAATGTTAATTGGGTTAAATCATTTGAACCTATTGAAAAACCATCAAACACTTTAGAAAATTCATCAGCCAATATGACGTTGGATGGGATTTCACACATGACGTATACGTCCAGCCCTTTCTTGCCGCGTTCTAACCCATACTTTTTCATAGTGGCGACCACCTTTTTCCCCTCTTCTACGGTACGGCAAAACGGTACCATGACCTTCAGGTTATAGAGTCCCATTACTTCGCGGACACGGCGGATTGCTTCACACTCCAATGCAAACCCGGCTTCATATTTGGGATCATAATAACGTGAGGCACCCCGCCAGCCAATCATCGGATTGTCCTCCTTCGGCTCGAAATAGTTGCCGCCGATCAAATTGGCATATTCATTGGTCTTGAAATCCGAGAACCGCAGGATAACATCCTTTGGGTAAAAGGCGGCTGCGATTCGGGCTACGCCCTCGGCCAGACGTTGTATATAAAATTCCGTCCGGCTGGAATATCCCGCTGTTAAATTCTCAATTGTTTTACGAACTGACGGGTCCTTTACCTTATTGTACTGAATCAAGGCCATTGGGTGAACTTTCAAATATGAAGTGACAATAAATTCCTCGCGTGCAAGTCCGACGCCATCATTTGGGATTAATGAATCGGCAAAAGCCGTCTCTGGATTACCGACGTTCATCATGATCTTCACGCGCGGCCGTCCGAGCTGTTTTAGATTAGTCTTACGCACTTCATAAGGGAGCTTGCCGTCATATACATAACCTTTCTCGCCTTCCGCACAGGAGATGGTTACCATCTTACCAGTTTTCAATTTTTCAGTACCATTGCCCGTTCCGACGATACAGGGCACGCCGAGTTCGCGGGAAATGATAGCCGCATGGCAGGTCCGGCCGCCGGAATTGGTCACTATTGCTGCCGCTTTCTTCATGATCGGCTCCCAATCCGGATCGGTAATTTCGGTCACCAGCACTTCGCCCTGTTTCACTTTGCCGATATCTTTTACGTTCTTTATGACATTGACCGTGCCAGCA
>CAZVMV010000007.1:0-59194 GCA_964628855.1 uncultured Gammaproteobacteria bacterium
CCCAAGGGGATTTGAACCCCTGATCTCCTCCGTGACAGGGAGGCGTGTTAACCGGGCTACACCATGGGTCCACTTTGTGGTAAACTGGAGACTATTTTTTTACTGTCTTTATGATTTCTTCAAAAATTTTCGGCTCGTGTTCCGCCAGATGAGCCAATGATTTACGATCCAGTGAAATGTTCGCCTTGTGTAACAATCCCATGAATTTGCTGTAAGATAGTCCATGAGCCCGTGCGGCAGCATTAATTTTTATCTGCCAGAGGTGGCGATATTCCATTTTCTTGACCTTGCGGCCACGGTAGGCATGAACACCGGCCTTCAGCGCCGCGACACGGGCCAGTTTGATCTTGTTTTTCCGGCCCCAACGGAATCCTTTAGTTTTTTTAAATAAGTTTTTTCGGCGCTTGACGTGCGCAGTTCCTCGTTTGACTCGCATATTATTGGTACGGTGTTAGTCTTTTAATGGTTTTATCGAAATGCCCTGAGGTACGTAGGTCGCGGCGTTTTTTCATGGTGGTCGAACCAGCTTCACGGGAATTGAAATGGTCCTGGCCGGCTTTACGCCGCATCAGGCGCTTGCCGCTAGTATAACGGAAACGCTTAGCTGTTGCTTTATGAGTCTTGACTTTTGGCATAGTGTTTGGTTGTTATGTACCACGAATGTATGTCCGCACGTCTCACGAACGTGGTCAGCATTTTTCGCGGGAAATAGTAATAAATTATTTTTTTCCGATGATGGCAAATAGTTGTCCGCCCATACTACTGATGGGCTTGTCCAGCGTGACAGGGATTTCGGAATTCAGATCGTCGACAAATTGCTGCATAATTTCCCTGGCTCGGCCCATGTGGGCGCGTTCACGGCCGCGCAAACGGATTTCCAGCTTGACCTTATCGCCTTTTTCCAGGAATTTTTTTGATTGTTGGCGCCTGGTGGCCAGGTCGTGCGGGCCGATATTCAGGGACAGACGGAGGCCTTTGACTTCCACTTTACGTACCTTGGCTTTTTGTTTGCGTTCTTTCTTTTCCTGCTGGAACTGGTACGAACCATAGTTCATGATCCGGCAGACTGGCGGATTGGCGAGCGGGGAGACCTCTACTAGGTCCAGATCCCGTTCCCTGGCCATTTGCTGGGCACGATAGGTGTCTACGACGCCATGTTGATGGCCGGTTTCGTCGATGAGCATGATTTGCGGTACGCGGATAGCCGCGTTGACGCGAAGATGTTTGCTACTAATTGTTTTGGTGGTTAATGTTTAGATGATTTTTTTAGATTTTTTATCAAAATAAGTTTTTTCTTGCGGCTCCAGCTTTGGATTTCAGATTCCCGTTTTCTGGCCAGGCCGTAATTTCGCACTTTTTCGGAATACTTGAGGGCAACCGGCCGCCTGGCGCGCGTATATTTTGCTCCCTGACCCCGGTTATGCCGATAAATCCGCGCCGTAAGATCGTTAGTACAGCCAGTATATAGGGATTTATCGGAACATTCAAGGATATAGACGTGCCATGGCATACGATTTTGGATTGGTGGAAGCGAGGGGTAGTGCGCCCCTGTCCAGTAAAACATCTCAAAAGTGTCTACGAACATAGCCCGCTCTGGTGTTTTGGGCCTAACGTATGGAACGGGCAAAACCGCCAAACCCTATCCTTTTATTGTTTAAGGCGCGCGTGAAGGCTAACAGCACGTCCGAGCCTGGAAAATGTCACCGTGTGGTCCATACCAGGCGTCTGGCACACGATGGCAGTTGGTTTTTTAGGCAACTGCGAGTGAAGGCATGGCGAATGCCGAAGCAAACGCGCTCTTCACTTTTGAAACAAATGTATTTGCATTTGTATGTGCAGGTAACCAGTTTAACGTCGTAGTACGAGCACAGGACGGTTCGCTACCTCTGAGGGAGTCCCACTGTCGATTGTAAACGCTCCCAAGGATGGAAAAATTACTTTTTTCCTCTTAATTGTTTAAGAACTTCTTCGCCCATATCAGCGGCATCCATTATCCTAAGTGCATCTGCGCCATCGCGTGTATTTGGTTGGATGCGCAGGTATGAGCCTACTAATTCAAACACTGCGTTTTCAAGTTGTTTTATTGATTTTGCTCCCAGGCATGCCTCTACCTTCAATTTTGCATTATTTTTCCAGGCAGGGTCCGACACTAAATTTCTAGCATCAACCCGACAAATATTCTGAAATATTTTTGTTAATAAACCATTGACATTCTCGCGTTTCATTTCTTGTGGACTCATTCTTTTTTTCTCATTTTTGACGGGCAGTTCATTTTCATTTTCCTGTGTTGAAAAATGTCTCTCAATACCCCGTGCAATCATCGATGCCTCATACATCAGCTCAAGTATTTGTTTATTCTTCGTGCTAGGCCAGATATTTAATTCGCTGTGAACGAGTTCCCATATTGATTCTTTTTTGCGGTTTTTAGTTTTGGCCGTCATACATTTTTCCAGCCTTTCTAGCGTTTGTATTTTCCATGACGGTCTATCTAATTCGTTTTCATCAATTGCATCAATTTTTTCTTTAATTTGTCCTAGTAAAGCATGATAATTAAATTCTGTGTTTTCAGTTTTTTCCGACTCCATAGCCTCACTGTCAGTTCGCATTCTTTCCCACATTTCTGACGAAAGCCGGTTTGCCTCGACACGACTTGGGATCCCTCTTGGCATAATATTATTAATAAATTATTTTTTAACTCGCAGTAGTCGTTGAAGCTGCCGATCGGTATCACGTTTTTTTATGACCTCCCGTTTATCGTACGCCTTTAGACCACGACAAACACCGATGCTCAACTTGATCAGGCTCCCCTTAGTATAGACAGAAATTGGGAGGACTGTCAACCCTTTAGCCTTCTGCTTGCCGACCAGCTCGGCCACTTCTTTGCGTTTCAAAAGCAGTTTTCGTTCGCGGTTTGGCGGGTAGTTTTCCCGGCCGGCGGCCGATGGATATGGCGAGATGTGGCAATTGATGAGCCATACTTCGTCACCGCGTACCGATATATAACTACCGGCCAGATTGCAATGGCCGGTTTTTATCGATTTTACCTCTGCCCCGAACAATACCAGGCCTGCCTCGTATTTGTCGAGGATTTCGTATCCGTGCAAACCGCGTTTGTTGTGCGCGAGGGTGGGCATAGTGTCTGTATTATAGGCAATATCAGGGAAATAAAAAACCCACCAAACACACGGCGGGTTTTTTTATGAATTTATTTTAATTCGATGCTACCCTGATCAGCGAGGTCAGTCAGGTTGTTTATGCCGATTTTTTTCTGGGAAAGGGAATAGAGGCTCCCGTCGATGAAAAGGTTTCGGGTGATGGTCGTATTGCCGCCGCTGTAATAATACCCACTTTTTAACAGTGAGTCGTTGTTTTCAGCATGGGTAATGCGCCCCTTCAAGACAAACCCTTCGGCCAGGGAAATATTGTAAACGTACGATCCCTGGAAGGTAAATTGTCCGTATTCGTTGCCTGTCCGGCTGGCAGCAGATTTTTGCTCATCCGTCAGTGTAGAAAGTGTAATCGGCAAGACGAGGAGATTTTTTTCTCTACTGAACAGAAAGGCCTTATGGTCCGTCAATGCGGGAGAGTCCGTACCGCGGTCGCCGATGATCGTTTTGTACATCTCCTTCGGATTTGCCACATCCGAAACGTCAAAGATGGCCATCTTTAATCCTTGGTACCAGGCAAAATTTCCCGTTTCTGATTCGACTGTATCTTTCCCTACGCCGATGATGTGCGTGTCGTCATATGGATGGAGATAGTCGGAGTAACCGGGGATTTTCAGCTGGCCAAGTACTTTCGGATTAGTCGGGTCCGACATGTCGACGGTAAACAGCGGGTCAACTTTTTTAAAGGTCACGAGGTATGCCCGGTCACCCATGAACCTTGTTGAATAAAATTTTTCTCCTGGCGCCAGGTCAGTCAAAGCGCCGACCTGTTTGAGGCCTTTGTCCAGCACATACACGCTATTTTTTGAATTCCCGCCCTGTTGGCTGACATATCCGGTGGTGGTAGCGATACGGAAATAGTCTTTGTGTTCGTCCATAGAAAACTGGTTCAGGATAGTGCCCGGCACCTCCGTGGTACCCTGGTAGGTAATTTTGTCCTTTTCCAAATTGAATTTGTATATCGCGGTTTTTTCTGCCGGCTCGCGGTTGAGGACCTTATCGATAAATCCACCTTCATAAGCATCCCAGGTCGTATTGGCAATATACAAATTGGCGGTGGATGCGTAAACATTCTGTGATGATCCCAACACGACCTGTTTCGTAATTTCTTTCCCGTAGTCGTCGATCGGGAGCCCAATTACCGAGATGTACTGGCTGGACGAGATCGGGTTAATGTATTGGACATCCGCACACCCGACTATAGGCTCCGCAACAGGAACAGAACTTGCAGTTGTGGCTGAATAATCCCTGTACAACGGAACGGGCGTGGGATTTTTTTCTTCCAGCACGCGGTAATCCGGGTACGAATTTATTATGAAATATACGTATTTTCCGATCATGCGTGAGGTGCTGTAGTTTCCGTCAAATTCCAGTTTTCTTTTTTGGACAGGGTTGGCAGGGTCGGTGAGGTCGTAGATTTCGATAAAAGTAATGTTGGTTGATCCGTAGTATGGGTAGATGTCCGGAACCGGCGCAACAGAGGGGGCCGTGCTTCCAGCAGATCCGGAGCTCGAACCGCTGCCGCTTTTTAAATCGATGCCTTGCGGTGCAAAAGTTTCGTCATAGCGCTGGCCGAAAACCATCAGGTTTTTCCCGTCAATAAATAACTCCTGGGGCGTGCTTGAATTATTGTAGACTATTTTGCCGACTATTTTGGCGTCCGTGACTGGATATGCCCTGGCAATGTAAACGTTTTTTCCTGAAATTGTGTAAATGTTCGTTCCGTCAGTTTTTACCGTGTCGGCTTCATCGACGCCGGCCACCTGGATGTTAGTACCCGAATAATCTGCCGCATCTTCGGCTACCGGAGCGGCAGAAGGCGTGATGCCGCTGGATTTTTGGGTGACAGTGCCGAGTCCAAATGCCATATCTTCGCGAATTCCGTAAGTTGATTTATTCTGGTTCTCTTTCAGGGTATTCGTCAGATCCGAGCAAGAAGCAAAAGTTGGCAACGGGCTTGTTTTCGGTGTGGTATTGGCTTTCCCAAAGTGGGCTGGATCGCTGGGATTAATCAAAGCCGAGACAGCAAATGCCGCTACGAGAATAAGCATCGCCGCGCTACCGAAACCGAAAATAATTTTCCGATACGTAAAATCCATAAAACTTTTCCTTGTTGGGCGTTGGTCCTGCGCCCGTAATTGATTAAGTAATTTATTTTTTAATTCCTGGGAAAATTCCGGCAGCGGTCGTGAATTGGACGAAGCGTTGCGCAGGCGTTTTATCACCTTATATTCATTTAAATCGAAGTCATTCATATGATATTAAGTAATTGGGCGGCCTTTTTTAGGGCGCGATGCTGGAGCACTTTGATATTTTCCTCACTTTCATCCAGAACATCGGCTGTTTCGGTAATGGACATGTTTTTTATGAAACGGCATTCCAGAACGGCGCGGTAGTTGATGGGCAGATTTTGAAGAATCGTTTCTACCTTCTGTTCGGTCATTGATGTCAGGGCGTCAATCTCTTGATCACTGTCAAAAAATGATTCATCTGGTTTGGCGCTGGCATAGTGTTCTTCCAGAGGCACGATCGGCGTGCGGTATTGCCGCCGCCAATAATCAGCTACCGTCCTTTTGGCTATGGCATAGAGCCAGTTTTTAAACGAGGACTGATGGCGGAACGAAGGCAATTGCCTCACCATTTTCATAAAGATTTCACTGGTCAGGTCTTCTGCCGTTTCCCGATGCCCGCACTGCACAAAACAGTATCGGTATATGAGTGGCAGGTAACCTTCATAAAGCCGGCATAGCGCGTTTTCATCGCCTTTTTGTGCGTCTTGGACAAGTCGCATGTCATTTTGTATTGGTTCGCCCATTATATATAGTCGCTAACGGGTTACACTGGTATTATAGCGCTTTCTTTGGCAATAAAGTATGGGCTTCTTACTTTCCATAACCAATTTTTTTTTGTATACTTAAAACATGAATTTCAAGGAACAGCTCCAGAAAAAAATTTCAAAAATTATCTTAACAAAATGGCCGCAATTGCGTGAGGCGTCTTTTGCGTTCAGTGTTGATTATCCACCTGACCAGAAGTTCGGGGACTATTCAACGAATGTGGCGATGAAGTTGGCAGGCATATTGCATCTCAGTCCGATGGAAATCGCTGAACAAATCATGGGGGCGATGGGCAAAACCCAGGGCGTCCGGGAATTGCATGTGACAGCGCCTGGATTTGTAAATTTTTTCCTTGACGAACGTTGGTTGGCTAAACAAATCACTGAAATATTGAGGCTGAAAGGACGGTTTGGTCGATCGGACATTGGCGCCAACAAACGCGTGCTGGTTGAATTTGTTTCGGCCAACCCGACCGGCCCGCTGACACTTGGGAATGGACGGGCGGCTTTTGGCGGTGATGCCCTGTGCAATATTCTGCAGTTGTCAGGATTTCGTACGCATCGCGAGTACTACGTCAACGACATAGGCAACCAAGTGAATATCCTGGCCGAATCTGTCCTGCGCCGGTATTGGCAGCACCAGGGGATCAAGATGGAATTCCCTGAATACTGTTATCAAGGGGTCTATGTCGAGGAGTTGGCAAAGACTTTGTACCTGCCCAATTACAAACTGGCCAACATGCAAAAGCTTGAGGTGGTCCGGGACAAGATCAAAGGTAGAATTTTGGAAAAAATGATCAGCGACATCAGGCGCGTACTGGTCAAAAAGGTAGGAGTAAAGTATGACAAGTGGTTTTCCGAAAAAACCCTTTATACGTCAGGTCTGGTGGACAAGATGCTGGCAATGCTGAAGGAAAAAAAATTGTTATACAAAAATGAAGGGGCGATCTGGCTGAAAACCACAGAATATGGCGATGACAAAGACCGGGTACTGATCAAGGCGGATGGCGATCCCGTTTATTTCCTGTCAGATATCGCCCTTCGGTACCAGCGTTTTTTCAAGAGGAAATTCGACAAGGAGATTTTCCTGCTTGGCGCTGACCATCACGGGTACCAGGGCCGGATGCAGGCCGCGATGTCCATCCTTGGTCTGGCTGGGAAACTTGACATAGTCTTAATCCAACTGGTCAGGCTCCTGCGGTGCGGACAGGAGGTCAGGATGTCCAAACGTTCCGGGACTTTTGTCACCCTGGAGGAGTTAGTCGACGAAGTGGGCGTGGACGCGGCGAGGTATTTTTTCCTGATGTATGATTTCAACACGCATATGGACTTCAACCTGGATTTGGCCAAAAAAAAGACCAAAGACAACCCTGTGTATTACGTACAATACGCGCATGCCAGGATCTGTAGTATAATGAGAAAGCTCAATAAATTGAACGGCAAGAAATCGGCTGCCAAACCGAGCAAAAATGCCCGTCATGTACAGGAACCGGCTGAGACTAAACTAATGAAACAACTGCTCAGGTGGCCGGAACTTGTTTCCGACATCGCGCGTTCTTACCAGGTTCATAAATTGACGGCTTATGCTTCAGCGGTGGCGACTGATTTCCATAATTTTTATACCCAGTGCCGGGTCATATCAGGCAAGGAAGTGAATATGGACAGGGTAGTATTAATCAGGGCAACCCAACAGATCTTGCAGAATGTGTTCGTGACAATGGGCGTGAACGCGCCGGATAAAATGTAAACATATAAAGCATTCCTATGAAGATTGGGATTGACTGTCGGACAATATTAAATCCAAAAGGTGGCGAGGGCGCCGGGGTAGGGCATTATACTTATTATTTGGTTCAGAGTTTGCTGCAGCTCGATCACAAAAATTCCTACATACTTTTTTTTGACCGAAGGCTCCCGGACATATCTTCATTCACGCGCCCGAATGTGAAAGTGAAGTATTTCCCTTTTTCCCAATACAACCGGTTCCTGCCGTTTGCTTATTCGCATATGCTGATAACCGCCTTCCTCATGAAGGAAGGTTTGGACGTTTTCCATTCGCCGATTTCTTCCGTACCTTTGACTTACCCGAAAAAGACGGTGGTAACCGTCCATGATCTGGCGATTTACAAAAATCCCGCCTGGTTCCCTTCGCAGATTTTTTCCACTAAACTGCTGGTACCCCGCAGCCTGAAAACGGCTGACCGCATCATAGCCGTTTCCGAAAGCACTAAGCATGATTTGCAAGAAATATTTAATGTGCCAAGCCGGAAAATTAAGGTCATTTATGAAGGCGTGGACGTGAAAAAAATACAACTGAAGAGTAAAAAAATTGACAGCGTTTCCTCTTTTAAAATCGGCAAACAGTACATTCTGTTCGTCGGGACAATCGAGCCGAGGAAAAACCTGGTAACCTTAGTCAGGGCTTATAAGAAACTTAACCAGTTAGGCGGTGGATTTGCGGGATATGAATTAGTAATTGCCGGCGCCAAGGGATACAAACATGAGGAGCTTTTTGCGGAAATCAAATCACTTGGTCTGTCGAAAAATGTAAAATACCTGGGTTATGTCACCCACAACCAAAAAATTGAATTGCTGAAACGGGCCAGTTGTTTCGTTTTCCCTTCAAGTTATGAGGGATTTGGCCTGCCGATTCTGGAGGCGATGGCCCTCGGGACACCTGTGGTGACTAGCAATATTTCTTCTTTACCAGAAGTTGCCGGCAAGGCTGCCGTCCTATTTGATCCTGAGAAGGAACAGACGATCGTCAATGCCCTGCGTAAGGTTTTGGGCGACAAACAAACGCACGAAAGATTGAGTCAGATCGGATCTCGCCAGGCTGAGAAATTTTCCTGGGAAATCTGCGCGAGCGAGACGATCAAAGTATACGAGAGCTTGAAATCAAAATAATAAATGTGGCATTACGAAAAAGACGGTGGCACGGTACTGCAGGTAAAGGTCATCCCGGGCGCCCGGAAATCGGGCGTGGTTGGCGTGCTTGGTGACTTTCTGAAAGTCAAAATAACTGCCAGTCCGCAGAAAGGGAGGGCTAACGACGCGTTAATTGAATTCTTTGCGAAACGGTTGAATGTCGCGCCATCGCAAATTCACATTATTCGAGGGCAGACACAGCCGCTGAAGCTGCTGTTTGTCCCCGTAGCTAGTGAAATTATCAAGTCATTAATAAAATAAAAAGCCGCTGGTTTCATAACCAGTCGGCCAAATCTTTCCTCGAGAATCCTTACTGGTGCTGGACGATGTAATCCCCGCTGTGGTCGATGCGGAAAGTCTGACTGTCCATCCCCACGACACCTTCCTTTTCGGGCATGACCAACCAGGTGCTACTGCCGCCGACATGATGCGGCAGGGGATTTTTTCTTTCCATGAGGGTGATGACTTCATCCGCTTCTATTTGCACCGTGCCTACTATTTCCCCCTTTTGTACTTCCTGGAAGGTGATTGGTGAGATAATTCTAACGATCATTAGTGCCTCCTTAAAGGGTTTGAAGGTGCCATAAAAATCAGCTTCATTCTGATAGTATTTCAGGCTATCACCGTAACTATTGTTCGTCAAGGGATTGCCACAAAACTTTAATTAAATAACTGATGCATAACAAAATTTGTCGCTGACCCTTGCTTTATGGCCATAATATGTTAGTCTATTGGCACGAAGTTTGTCCCTGAAGCGATGGTTGCGTGGTTTCGGGTCGTTACCAGCCCATCCTCGCGGCGCATCGACGGGGGACGGACGGGAAAGCCGATGTCCGGACAGGCTTCCGACCTTGCCAGGACTTGCGGTTGGCCGCTGAGTATTTGCCAGCGGTCTTTTTTATTTGACGTAACATGTCGGAGTAATATACTTATTAAGTAAGGATTTTGCCAATGGATATTATTATAAAAATCATTTTGATGCCGGTTTGGTTGCTATTCAAGGTTTTCGGAATAGACATTTTTGACGATCATTAGGAGTTTGTCGATTTAGTTGAAACGACCGAAGTCCTTCATTCTTGACTGATGGTTGGATCTGTTATAAAGTTGCTGAAATGCCCATTTAGAAGGAGGATTGATGGAGAGTATGCTGTTGCTGTTGTTTGTTTTTTGCATCGGGGGACTGGTTTATCTAAAGGTCAAGGATGAGCGCTCCGCTTGTTATAACCCAAAATCTTTTTTTGGGAGAGCGACCAACGCCGGTAAAAAATTCAAATCCGGAGAATGTACGGTCGAACACCTTTTGAAGATCATCCCAAATACTGCCAATTACCGAGACAAGTATGTCAAGATATTGGCCAGGCGTGTATCATATACGAATATTCAACAGCTTGAACAAGTGCGCGCCAGCATAGCGGCGCACCGACCCCATTTGTTTGGGGAGATCCAGGCCGCTGACATCAATAAGCCGATCTTTTGATGAAAGGCTCCAGGAATTGGATTCCGGAGTTTTTTGTTTTCAGTAATGATACAACCTGGACAAAATCACGTTTTTTTTGTACAATCAGTACTACATTATGCCTGACAATATACAAAAGACACAAACACCTAAATCAATATTTCCGGGCATCGAAAAGGAAGTTTTGGAGTTTTGGGTCAAGGAAAACATATTTCAAAAGACGCTGGAACAGACGAAAAACGGCAAGCCGTTCGTTTTTTTTGAGGGCCCGCCGACTGCTAACGGCAAACCCGGCATTCATCATGTCTTAGCGCGTGCTTACAAAGACGTCATTGTCCGGTATAAGACGATGCGAGGTTTTTATGTCGAACGGAAAGCCGGCTGGGACACGCATGGCCTGCCTGTCGAAATCCAGGTAGAAAAAGAACTGGGCATATCAGGCAAACCGGAAATAGAAAAATTCGGGATCGAGGCGTTCAATAAGAAATGCCGAGAAAGCGTGTGGAAATATAAGGCTGATTTGGAGGAAATGACCAGGAAGATCGGTTTTTGGCTGGACATGGATCATCCGTACGTGACATATGAGAATTCTTATATCGAGTCATTGTGGTGGGTTATCAGGCAGATTTGGGATAAAGGACTATTATACAAAGGCTACAAAGTTGTTCCGCACTGTCCGCGATGCGGTACGGCATTGTCTTCGCATGAAGTAGCGCAGGGGTATAAGTCAGTCGAGGATAATTCCGTCTACATAAAATTCAGAGTTGTCGGACAGGATAATACCTATATCTTGTCTTGGACCACGACACCATGGACATTACCCGGAAATGTCGCGCTTGCTGTCGGCAAGGATATTACATATAAAAAAATTAAAGACAATGATGATCATTTGATTTTGGCCGAAACAGCCGTTCAAAAACTTTTTCCTGACGCCGAAGTCGAAGAGACCGTGAAAGGAGATAGGCTTGTCGGCCTCGAATATGAACCGTTGTTTAATATCGACCAGTTACATACGGACAAATCGTATCGCGTTTATGCCGCTGATTTCGTTTCCACGACCGATGGAACTGGCGTTGTGCATACGGCAGTCATGTATGGCGAGGACGATTACCAGTTAGGAGAGAGGTTTGGGTTGCCAAAACATCACACCGTTGATTTAAACGGTAATTTTACGGCCGAAGTTTCCAAATGGGCCGGCAGATTCGTGAAAGACAAGGAAGTAGAAAAGGGGATAGTCGCAGACCTAAAAGAGCGCGGGCTATTGCTGAAAGAGGAAATTTACCGTCATGACTACCCATTCTGCTGGAGATGCGGCACGCCCCTGCTCTATTATGCAAAGGATTCCTGGTTTATCGCCATGAGCAAAGTGAAGGACCAATTGATAAAGAATAATGAAGCCATTAGTTGGGTGCCAGGCTACATTAAACATGGCCGGTTCGGCGAATGGCTGAATGAGGTGAAGGACTGGGCTTTTTCCCGAGAAAGATATTGGGGCACGCCGCTTCCGATCTGGGAGTGCGCTAAATGCCAGACACGGGAGTGTGTCGGTTCCCTTGAAGAACTGAAAAGTCATGGCGTTGAAACAAATTCTCTTGATCTGCATCGCCCGACTGTCGACGGCATTACTTTTAACTGTACTTGTGGGGGCATCATGCATCGGGTGAAAGAGGTGGTTGACGTGTGGTTCGACTCCGGCTGTATGCCGTATGCCCAGTGGCATTATCCGTTTGAAAATAAGGAGCGTATCGACAATGGTGAGAGTTTCCCGGCTGATTTTATCGCCGAAGGGATCGACCAGACCCGCGGCTGGTTTTATACGCTTCTGGCCGTGGCTACGCTATTGGGCAAAGGAGCGCCGTACAAGAATGTCGTGTGCCTGAATTTGGTTTTTGATGCCAAGGGGCAGAAAATGTCCAAGTCGAAGGGAAATATAGTGGACCCATTTTATATCATCGATAAGTTCGGCGCTGATACTCTGCGTTGGTTCTTGTTCACCGTTAACCAGCCGGGCGACGCCAAACTGTTCGACGAAAAACAACTGGAAGAAGTGGTGAAAAAGCAATGGTTGATATTATGGAATATCCTGTCATTCTGGAAAATGTATGCCGGATCGGAACCAAAGGATTTTCCGGTCGAAGTGCGTAGGTCAGCTCATGTGTTGGACAAATGGATTATCGCTAAATTGCACGATACGGTCAGTCAGGCGACGAACATGATGGATACTTATGGCGCAACTGAAACAGGCAGGCTGATCGCCGATCTGATCACCGAACTGTCCACTTGGTATGTGCGCCGGTCGCGTGACCGGTTCAAAAAAGAAGGCGATGATAAGAAGGACGCATTGGCCGTCCTACGGTACGCCTTGGTCACGATTTCCCGGTTGTTGGCGCCATTCGCGCCTTTTATGGCAGAAGCGTTGTACCGCGAAGTTAGAATTGCCGCGGAACCAGCTAGCGTGCACCTGACCGGCTGGCCAAAAGGAACGGCCACATCGGAAGGAACGGTAATCATGAAACAGATGTCCTTAGTCCGGCAGGCAGTAGAGCTGGGACACAGCGTACGTAAAGAGAAGCAGATTAAAGTTCGCCAACCTTTGTCCCAATTCATTATCATGGGGCCGGCTTTGGAACCGGATCTGAAAAAGGTAGTACAAGAAGAGGTAAATGTGAAAGAGGTCATTTCCGTGGAAAAGATGCCCCAGGGTTCAGAATTCGCGATCAAGGAATCAGGCGGCTTGACCGTTGCCCTGGATACCACCATCACCGACGAGCTGAAATACGAAGGCATGGTCAGGGAAATGGTCAGACAGATCAATTCCATGCGCAAGGATGCGCATTTGACTATTGGTGACACGATCAGCCTGTATTATGAAATACCCGATGTTGAATTGGAAAAAATATTCCTGCATTATAAGAATACTATTATCCATGACGTGATCGCCAGCATTTGCCTAAAAGGCTTGCCGGAAAATGTCGATTTGAAGACGGTGTTTGAAATTGCAGGTGTTCGCGTTACGTTCGGTATCAAGGGGAATTAAATCCGATGGGCACCTATGTGACAGAGGGGATCGTGCTCAAACATAGTCTGTGGCGGGAAGCCGACAGGACTATTGTGGTTTATACCCGCGACCGTGGTAAGGTAAGCGTCGTTGCCCGTGGCGCCAGGAAAATATTGAGCAAGTTGGCCGGCAGTGTCGAGCCCGTGACGTTGGTCCAAGTCGCTGCCGTTCACGGAAGAAAAAATGATACCCTGACCGGGTCAGAGGTCCTGTATTCCTTCCCGCTGTTGCATCAGAATGTTTCTGGTATGTCGATGGCCATGCTGATCGGCGAGGTGATCGACCGTTCAACTTATGCTAGCGACCACGATCCGAAAATATTTGAATTATTAGATGAATCATTACGAGAACTTGAGCTTGCCAGTACTCGTCCATACCCCGACGCTTTTGTTGTTTCTCTTAAGTTTGTCTGGCAGTTTTTAGCGGCAGTCGGCTACCATCCGGAGCTTTATAATTGTATCGAATGTCACGCCTTGGTCAGGCAGGAAAAAAATTTTTTTGATTTCAAGAAAGGTGGGCTGATTTGTCCAAAATGCGGAATTAGCTCGTCTGAGAGGTTGGCAGTTAATCCAGAAATGATAAAAGTAGTGCGTTGGATGGTTGATCCTAGCCATGTCCAGGGCCGCTTGAGGGTAACTCCCGATTTAGCCGTCCTAATCGGCAAGCTCACAAATACTTACTTAAATTACACCCATGAACATGGCCTGGATTTCGAGCCATTCCTGAGGTTGGCATGATTTGGTATAATGTAGGAAACCGAGTATGGCAAAAAAAATAAAATCAGACAGTAAAAACCCAACCGCAAGTACCGATGGAACAAGCCTTCAGTCGGATCGAGACGCAATCCGTAAGATTCTCGTATCTGATGATTCCGACGAAGTTACCAATACCGTAAAATCAAATTCACAGTCCAAGGATTTTGCGGCTTTGTACCAGGCAAAGGGCATCGCCAGGTCAGAAATGTTCACTATTGACCGGCGTGATCCCAACAAACGCAAGAAAATAATCGCGTGGGTTGTCTGCGGCTTGGCGTTAATCGTCGTGGTGACCCTCTCGGGGTTTTATTTTTTTGTGAACCGCCAGAAGCAATTCAAGGGTGAAAACATTTCTATACTTACCACCGCCCCGCCCTCAGTAGCCGCTGGCGCGGATAATAATTTTTCCATTGAAGTAAGAAACGATGAAGCGGTTGATATAAAGAATGTCGAGTTAACTGTCCAATTTCCGGATGGTTTTATTTTCAAATCATCCTCGCCAAGCTCTGAGAACGACGCGCATAACGCCTGGTCATTGCAAACTATCGGCAGTGGCAAGAGTCGCACAGTCGAAATTGTCGGCCAACCATTTGGTGATATTGGCACGATGCAATCATTTTCCGTACTAGTTACGTACACGCCGGCAAATTTCAACTCGGAGTTCCAGAAATCAAGCACTTTCAATGTCACCCTGAGCAAATCTGCAATCAGCCTGAACATGGAGGTGCCGCTTAAGGTTGTCAGTGGACATGCGGCTGATTACCGCATTAAGTTTACCAATAATTCAAGGGACGTCTTCAATAATGTGCGAATGTCGATTATTTGGCCGGAAGACGTTGTTGTCGGTAGCCTGAACCCTGCCCCAACTGACGCAGCTAAACAGATTTGGGAAATAGACCAGGTAGCCGCCGGCGCCAGTTATGAGGTTTCTTTTAAAGGCACCGTTTCCGGGGCTGAGGGAGCCATGCGAGAATTCAAGGCTGAAGTGGGCTATACTGATTCTGCTGGCCAGAATCACAAGCAGGCCGAAGGTTCTTCGATTGTGATTGTGGCAAATCCGCAATTATTGCTGAATTTATTAATAAACAACAGTGCAAATAACTCAGCCGTTGATTTCGGAAGCACGATTGATTATACGTTGAAATATCGCAATGACAGCCAGTCTGAAATCAAGGACATGGGCTTGCAACTCAAGGTGGAGAGCGGTTTGGTCGATTGGAATAATATTATTAACACAAATAATGGCAAAATTGTCGGTGGAACTGTCACGTGGGATAGTAATGGGCTGCCTGCGTTGAAATCGGTCAAGCCAGGTGATGAAGGCGAAGTCCAGATCCGGGTCAGCGTGAAAGAGCCGCCGTTGGCGAAAACAACCGGGGATAAAAATTATTCCATTATCAGCCAGGCCAAAGCGGTTTCTGCAAATGTTGTCGATCTGGAAGGTGGGTCATTGTCAGTCGATAGCAATAGCATTACGACTAAAATCAACAGTAAAATCTCACTCCGGTCAGAAGGCAGGTATTATTCCGACGAATATGCTGCAGTCGGATCGGGACCCTTGCCCCCACAGGTTGGGCAGAAAACAACATACGTTATATATTGGTACTTGGAAAACTCCGGCAATGAAGTCCAAAATATGGCTGTCACGACCGTATTGCCAGAGTGGGTTATCTGGCAAAACATTTCTAAAGTTACGGCAGGTTCGATCAGCTATGACAGCACAACCCGTACAGTAACGTGGTCGATAAATAAACTGCCTCCACAGGTCGGGCAACTGATCCCTGAGCTGGCGGCTAATTTTTCCATATCTGTTACTCCGACTAGTTCTGACGTCGGGAAGCTGCTGATCCTGACCGGGAAAAGCCTGGGTACAGGCGTTGATTCATTTACCGGCCAGACCCTGGCACCGAGCCAGGACATGATTACGTCTGATCTGATCCATGACCCCCAAGCAACTGGGAAAGGAATAGTCATAGATTCCACTACGATCAATACGAACATAGGAACAAATTCTAACGTTAATATATAAGGAATATTAGAATAAGTATTATTTAGTGGCTAATTTTAGCCATTTTTTAATATGTTGTGAATATCTAATCTTGACATGGGAAGCGCAATATCCTATACTTCCCGGTTACGCTAATAAAACCACAATTTACCGGGTAATTCGCGCTGAAGGAGAGGGCAGCAAGATTACCCACAGATTACTATTACTGAAGGTGCTCTCTCGAGGACCTTGTTTTTTTCCAGTGATTTGGAGGGAGGGCAAAAAGGTCGGCAGCGGTATCGCGATGGGTTTACTCATCAAAGACATCTGCACCGACTGGCTAAAGTGGACTTCGGTCATAAGCTTTAGCACCGCATACTCTCCAAATCCGTGGGTAAAAGCTGGTACATTGAAAACACGATACGAACACGAAAACACTTTTCTATTGTTTGGGAACAGCCTGTTGGCGGTTAAACCATTGACCACAACCGGCTGTTCTCAAACTAATCCATCGTTAGGATGATCACAGTGATTGTCCTGCGGTGTACAAAATCGTAGGAGGTGTGTTATGAAACGCATTCGTAGAAGCGTAAGTATTGAAGTCACTGTCAACTATGACCGTGAAATCAGCGAATCAAACGAACATTGTGTTCGAAGGTCCCCACTTTCGGGCGAAAAGACTGTCGAAATTGAATTCATCAATTTTGGGCAAGAAGTCACCTGGTCCGAATTCGAAGAAGAATGCAGTCGTTTAAATGTACGGCCGGCAAATTTTTTCGAAAGGAAGGCGCTGCTTGAAGACTGTACTCAAAGACTAGCTTTTCATGAGAGTCTTCAATTCGGCCAACGCCATCGGATACCGCTTCAATTATTGCCGGCGAGCTTGCCGTCCCGCATCACCATTTGGTTTCTGGAATCCTTCATCGTAAATGTAATGAAGGATGCCGATACCAATGAAGAGGTGTGGAGCGAAACCGCATTCTCGGGTCTGTATCGCAATGGTAATAACTTCGAAGAATTTTTCGACGAGCTGTGGGATGGTTTCTCTAGTGACTGCTGGTTTGCAGTAGTTGTTCGGTAGTCAACACACTCGGTATCCTTTTCTACCCGGATTGTTTTTCAGATGTAGTTTGCCGTTTAGTAGATTTAACGAGAATCATGAGACGTTCGTATCGGAAATCGTACTGACTATATTCAGTACGTAAGTAATATTCTCAATATTACTTTTCGCTCTTCCAAGACCTGCTCCCGTAACTGTTGCATAGGTCTTTTTCTTTTACGGTAATTATCGAGAATTGAGAGATAAGGGCATTTACTGTATACTTCAAAGACATTGTATGAGTATTTTTTCAGTTACAAAATATTCTAAAAAAAACAAGGCGCGTCTTGGGTTGTTGCAAACGGCGCATGGCGCGGTGGAGACGCCATTTTTCATGCCCATTGCCACGCGCGGTGCGGTGAAGACGCTAATTCCCGATGAAATACGCACAGCCGGCGCGCAGATAATATTATCCAATACGTACCATCTATGGCAGCGGCCAGGACTTACAGTTATGAAAAAAGCCGGAGGGCTGCATCGGTTCATGGGATGGCCCGGACCGATTCTCACCGACTCCGGTGGTTATCAGGTTTTTTCATTAGCGCGGTCGAGGAAAATTTCTGAAAAGGGAGTACAATTTACTTCTGACATTGACGGTCAAAAATATCTATTGACCCCCGAGAAGGCGATTGACATTCAATATGCGCTGGGTTCAGATATTATTATGAGTCTAGACGAATGTCCGCCGTATCCGAGTACAAAAATTTATGCTAAACGCTCTTTGGAATTAACCACTCGGTGGGCGAAACGTGGTTTGAAACGGCTGGACGCTTTGAAATCGAAAAAGCAGTTATTATTCGGAATAGTCCAGGGATCGTCTTTCCGTGATTTACGTAAGCAAAGCGCAGAAGAGTTAGTCGAGCTGAATTTTGACGGTTATGCGATCGGCGGGCTGGCGGTGGGCGAGCCGACAGAAAAAATGTACCAAGCGATTGACTGGGTGGAGCCTCTGTTGCCGAAAAACAAACCCCGATATTTGATGGGCGTCGGATATCCTGAACAAATCGTCGAAGCGGTCAGGAGGGGTATTGATATGTTTGATTGCGTGTTGCCGACCCGAAATGCCAGGCACGGGTCCTTATTTGTTTTTACAAAAAATCAGTTTAGATTTACGGGAAAACAGTTTTATGAAGAATTATTAATTAAGCAGTCACGCTTCTCATCCGCGATTAAGCCAGTAGATCCAAATTGTAGTTGCTATACTTGCAAGCATTTTACCCGAGCTTATCTGAGGCATCTGTTCATGTCCGGAGATCCTTTGTCCCAGCGATTAGCCACCATACATAATTTGAAATTTTATTTGCGATTAATGGCTTATATTCGTGAGAACATCAAAAGGGGGAAATTGTGAGCCTTGTGCCCCCAGCGATATTCGTGTAGAATATATCCACAACTAAAAATAATTTTATGGATATTCAAAATAACCAACCGATGACCAAGACCCAGCGGCGCGAGCTTCGTCGCCAGGAAATTATGGCCAGACGCGGCGGACAAGAGACTAAGTCAAAAATGACGATTTGGGTAGTTAGTATTTCGATAATTTTGGTAATCGGCGGACTTATTGCCTGGGCAATATTTGGCGGCGGCCCATCGACGCCAATTACCGGCGCTAGCGATGCGCCAGTTCTGGGTAGCGCAACTGCCAAAGTGGTTGTGATGGAATTTTCCGATCTTTCATGTCCGGCATGCGCCACGGCGGCGCCAATAGTAAGGCAATTAGCTGATTTTTACAAAGAAAAGATAAAGATTGAGTTCAGGAGTTTTGATATCGGGCACCAGTGGTCAGGGAAGTCGCTGGAAGCGGGTCGTTGCGCCCAAGCCCAGGGAAAATTTTGGGAATTTTCTGATAAGGCCTTCGCCAGCCAGGGGGACTGGGAGACTGCCGACAATGCTATTGACCTGTTCAAATCTTATGCAAAGGATGCAGGCGTAAATGCAGACCAGTTTAATTCCTGTCTGGATTCTGGACAGATGGCCTCTGCCATCCAGGACGACATGAAGCTCGGGCGTAACAAAGGTGTAAATTCCACCCCAACTTTTTTTATCAATGACCAGAAATTTGTCGGAGTGCAGACCCTGGATGAGTTCAAGAAAAACATAGACGCAGAGATCGCAAAAACAAATTAATAGAAATATCATGGTAAGAGTAAAAAAAGCCGCCCTCAAGGATAGCGGGCTGGTATCTAGTCTACTCAAACAAAAATATAATTTTCGCACTTTGGCTGACGCCGAGCGTGCATTCAAGAAGGAAATCCGTCAGCATCATCATGTCCGTGTTGCCTGGCTTGAAGATCATCCTGTGGGACTGATCAGCTGGCGAGCGCAAGGCGACGTACATCACGGGGTGGCAGAGTTGGTACGACTGGCTGTCCTGTCATCCGTCCCTGATCCGAGGGAGATAAAAGAGTCGTTGTTTGATGTCATGTTGGCGGAAGCTGAAAGTTATTATCATGAACATGGTAGCAGGTTGCGCAAGGTTTTTTCGATGATTCATGCCGATAACCGCCATATCAGGGATTTTTTCCAGGACAAGGGTATGCGGCAGGAGGCTGTTCTGAAAAATCATTTTTACCCCGGCCGTGATGAATTGGTTTTTTCTCTTTTTTTAGCGTAAATTATCGATAAAGACTTGTAGCCTATCAGGATACTGGTGGGAATTTTTTGCAGTGGACGAAAAATGATTTTTTTGGTAAGGTGGTACTATAATTACTCATCTTCTCAATCATGAAACTAATCGTTTCTATACCAGCTTATAACGAAGAAAAGTCCATAGCCAATGTCATCCAAGGCATCCCATCTTCTCTGACTGGAGTTACAGAAATGAGAATTGTCGTTTTTGACGATGGATCGAAAGATCATACGGCGGAAATGGCGCGATCGGCCGGCGCTGAGGTAGTGAGCCGAAAAGAAAACCGGGGGTTGAGTCACACATTTCAAGACATTGTGCATGAAGCACTTAGACGCCAGGCTGATGTTTTGGTTAATATTGATGCTGATGGGCAGTTTAATCCAAATGATATTTTTAAGTTAATCCAGCCGATCATGGAACAGAAAGCTGACGTTGTTACGGCCTCCCGTTTCATAGATGAAAGGTTGGTGCCGGCCATGCCTGCAATGAAGCGTTGGGGAAATGCCACCGTGGCCAGGCTAATTAGTTTCCTGACTGGCCAGAAATTTTATGATGTTTCTTGCGGTTACCGGGCATATTCGCGTGAGGCCCTTTTAAATTTGAATTTATTTAGTAAATATACTTATACCCATGAAACATTCCTGAACATCGCTTTTAAGGGCTTGCGAATCTGGGAGGTGCCAGTAGTGGTGCGCGGCGAGAGGGAATTCGGAAAATCAAAAGTAGCCCATAACCTGTGGCGATATGGCTATAATATGGTAAATACAATCTTCCGAACCATGCTGGATTATAAGCCTTTGAAGTTTTTCGGGTGGGGGGGCAGCCTAGTTTTCTTGTTAGGTATAGCGTTTGATCTGTTTGTACTCATTCACTGGATTGCCAGGGGCGAGATAACGCCTTATAAGAGTTTCGGATTTGGCGGCCTCGCTTTGAACATTTTTGGATTATTGCTCCTCATAGTAGGTTTACTGGCTGACATGATAAATCGGGTGCGGTTAAGCCAAGAGAGAATCCTATACCTAATAAAAAAACAGCGTTGAAGAGCGGGATTGTTTAACTGTTGTGAGATTTTCACATGATATATTTTGTCATTGGCACTAAAGCCCAAATAATCAAGATGGCCCCAGTCATTATGGCCGTAAAAACGGCTCGTTTTGGTTTTCGGGTAATATTTACTGGCCAACATAAAGAAACCGTGGATGAACTGATGGGGGATTTTGGTCTACCAAGCCCGGATTTTACATTATATGATGGACCTGATATCACGCGTACAGCTCAGATCGTGCCGTGGATGTTGAAAGTGATGTGGACCTTCTTTCGAATGAGAAAGCGCATCCTAGTAAAAAACGAACGCAATATTTTTTTAGTCCATGGTGATACAATCTCGACGGTTTTGGGCGCAATCATGGGAAGATTGACCAGACAGACTGTCGGGCACCTAGAGTCTGGCTTGCGATCATTCAGGCTGTTCGATCCTTTTCCTGAGGAGTTGCAGCGGCTAGCAACCTTTGCACTGTCGCAGGTTTATTTTTGTCCTGGGCAATGGGCGCTCAATAATCTGAAAAAATATTCCGGTGAAAAAATTGATATCCGATACAACACCCTGATTGATTCTTTGCGTTTAGCAATGATGCGGGAAGACCTTAAAGCGCCGGACTTCCCCCAAAAGCCATTTTGCCTTGTTTCTATCCACCGGTATGAAAATATCTCTCGCCGAAATTCTTTATTAAAAGTAATCAAACTGGTGGAAAAGATTGCTAATAGTTTCTTGGTTGTTTTTGTCCTGCACCCTCCGACGATTGTCCATCTGAAAAAGTTTGGCTTATTGTCACGTCTAGAAAATAATCATAATATCGAGCTTCGGCCGAGATATTCTTATGTTCGTTTCATTAAATTACTTGCCCAAAGTGAGTTTATTGTCACTGATGGGGGCAGTAACCAAGAAGAGTGTTCCTACCTCGGCCACCCATGTTTATTGATGCGGGCTGTTACCGAGCGGGTCGAAGGATTGAATAAGAACGTTGTGGTCTCCGATTTCCAATTGGGTACAGTTGATAGTTTTATTGCGCATTATTCTGATTATCGCCGCCCTGCTGTACAGGCTGCTGTATCTCCCAGTGAATTGGTATTGGAATATCTACGGAATAATAACTATACGCACCCGACATGAGTAGTCATATAAAAATCTGCGTCATCGGTGCACATGGTACGCCCAATATTGGCGACCAGTCGATATTGGTTGGTTTGTTGAGTATATTGGGTGTGGGGAAAAAACCAAAAACCATAAATGTCATATCTCGCCACCCTCGAGTAATAAGTCACATAATAGATGGCGCTGCTTCAGTGCCAGCTTCTTCTTTGTTTTACTTAAGGACTTTTATTGCTGTTGTAACTTGCGACGTATTTATACTCGGAGGTGGCGGAATAATACAGGATCAGACAAGCATAGCTAACCTATTGTATTATTCCTTTTATACTTTATTAGCATCGGCCTTGAATAAAAAAATCATGGCAATTGGTATTGGGGTCGGGCCGTTCAGTCATGCCATGAGCCGTTGGATTGTCCGTTTTATGTTTTTTAGGATTAAAAAAATTTATGTGCGGGATAATTATTCCCAGGCGGAATTGAAGTCTATAGTTGGCGAGTCGAGGCAAGTCAATATTTCACCGGATTTAGCGTTTCTGGCGAAACCCGATGAAGATGCTCAACTTCATATCACGAAGCCACAAGAAAAAAATCGATTTAGACTCGGGATAAACCTGAGGCCCTGGCTATTCAAAACCGGCGGCTTAATGCCCGTGTCCGGGAAAATACATAACCAGAGCTGGGAAAAAAGTTTTTCCGAGCTGATGGGCGAATTATCCGCTCAGCTTATAGGTTTCGGAAGGGAACATCCAACCACCCTGGTATTTTTACCTTTTGAGCCTGTCCAAGATAACCTGGCATTTTCAATACTATCGCGTAATTTACCGGAAGGCGTTTTTACTGTTGAACGTCCTGAATGCAAG
This sequence comes from uncultured Gammaproteobacteria bacterium, assembly GCA_964628855.1. GTDB lineage: Bacteria > Patescibacteriota > Patescibacteriia > UBA10025 > JAHIVO01 > JBAYGJ01. The sequence continues at coordinate 22,922 of CAZVMV010000007.1, forward strand.
AATCCCTCCGAAATGTTTAAGCTTTATGGAACTCTGGATGCGTGTGTCGGCATGAGATTCCATTGCTTGATTTTTTCTATAATTTCACACAAACCTTTCATCGCACTAAATTATAATGCTAAGGTAAAGGCTCTGGTCCATGAGGTGGATATGGAGAATTTTTCTTTCACTTTGGACAAATCGTCCTTGTCACACGTCGGCGATTCATTGCGCATGATTTACAGTGAATACAGGGACTTGCAACAGCGCCTTCTTGGGTATAGCCAACAATACCGATCCAGGCTTCTTGAAATTGGGTCTGATTTGGATAATGAATTAAAATAGTATGAGGAAAAAAGCACTTGCCCAATATTTATTCCTGATAATCACCATTGTTTTCGTCATATATCTATTTAGGGGCAATTCCGATAAGCTTAAGAAGCTATTGGAAATATCCATTCCTAATTTGTTGTTGATCAGCCTGTTGGCGATCATCACCTTTGTCGGCAACGGAATAAAAAATGTGCTTTTACTCATACCATTCAAGGTACGGCTTAAGTTCACGGAATGGTTTGGTCTGTCGGTCATTAACAGTTTTTGGAATTACCTGCCATTTCAGGGCGGCCTTGTCGCCAAAGGTTTATACCTGAAACGCCAGCATAATTTCGCCTATACAGAATATGCCTCGACGGTAAGCGCCAGTTATTTGATCACTTTCTTTACTTTTGGCCTTGTCGGCTGTATCGGATTGGCGCTGGCGTTTTTCGCGAACCATGCTTTTGCACTTATGCCAGTATTGATTTATGGCTTGCTGGTAATATCGCCACTTATCGGGGTATTGATTATTTACAGAGGCGCATCCTGGAATGTGAAGTTTCCGAGACTGGCCCGCTTTTTTACTGGCGCTCGAATAATTTTTAAGGATAAAAAAACGGTTGCTAAGCTCATTCTACTGGATGTCGGCATGTTGGCTTTGTTTGTTGTACGGTTAGCTGCTTGTTTCTGGGCAACTGGACTACACGTGGATTTTTATTTCATCTTGCTCGTGACACCTATTGCCCTTTTGTCGATATTCGTCACCATCACTCCGGGCGGATTGGTTGTTCGTGAAGCGCTGATCGGCTTATTTGCCTTCTGGTACAGTCTGAATGTCAGTGATATCGTAGTCGCATCGTTATTGGACAGGGCAGTGCTGATGGTTTGGGTTTTTGTACTTGGGATAATATTCAATTATTACCTGTCGAAAAAAACTATCCTAGATCAGCCGAAAACTTCACAGTCGCTTCCTGTGTAGGAGTTATTCATGGTTTCTCTTTAGTATTTAGAGAAAATAAACATGCCAGGCGCGGTATACCTGCCGGCTTTTTATTAGTATCATATTTCAGGATTATCTTTTCGAAAAAATGCGGCTAAACACAAAACGATGCAGAGTGCGTTGATCAATAGCGTGGAGGCGATGAGTACTTGCCAGGTACCGGCATGGTTGAAGATGCCCGGTTTCGCATATGTCAGCCGCCGCATTAGCACTTGCCAGGCGTTTGAAGTTGAATATTGCCAATCAAGCACGAGCCGATGAGCGTCGTCTGTTTGTCCATTCAGGGTCAGCCTACCACCGTCATATCGATCTGGCCCGATGGTGTGGAACGAAAGTACATGCTCGCCGGTTGTTCCTTGTATCTGGTATATATAAGTTTTATGCGCCGAATCGGCGATAGGTTCAAAAACCCACTCCAATACCGTAGCAGATCCGGTGATGCGGGTAGAAATTTTATCACTGCGAAGCGGAGATTGTAATTCAGAATCAAAGATTGAAACCGTGAGGTTGATCGGGTTTTGATTTTTAATATATAGGATAGTTTTCCCTAAATTATTTTGACTAGCCTTGATTTCCTGACGGAATATGAATTGTTGATTGGCGGCGATATTAATAAATTCCGGATCGCGGAAATAGATAACGCTGGCGCCTTCCTGGTCAATGTATTGAGTATTTGAATACTGCTTGGCGATGAGCGCTATGCCGGCACCTGTCAGGATAAATGATATGGCGCAAAATAGTAATATTTTTTTCATAAATATAATTTTGGCCACATAGTTATAGCCAAAGCCAAAGCATTGGCGGTGAAGCCGTAAAGAACAAAAACTACATACCCGAATTTTTTCCATTTATATGGTAACATGCCGGTCAGACCGATCACCCAAGCGAGACAAAGTGGGAGGAGTACCGGAACGTAATATCGACCATCAATAGGGAAGCGCGCCTGACCATCCCGAAATAAGCGCTTGGTAAACAAGTAAAGGTAAAAGACTTCAAGCAATGCGACAGCAACAAGAAAAAGTAAGAATATGGCCCGTTGTTCCTGGCTGAGCGATTTTTTTCTAACAGCTATCAAGACGATTAAGCTGACTGCCGCTAGGATCCACAGTCCAGTCCCAGTAATAAAAAACCACATTGGCAGCATCATTTCTGTAGCAAAGCCAAAAGCAAAATTGAAGCTGGCAAAGGCATACATCCAGCGTTGGATGTAGAGACTGATGGCAAGTCGAGCAGTAACAATCGGTTGGTCGGCAGCTGTTACGGTCGCATGAGAACTGATGATGCCGTTGTGGTTCACGATTGCCCAAATATACCACCAGCCGGCGATGAGGATCGTGACCAATACACATACGGCAATGTAAATAATTGCAGTTTTAATTTTTACATCCTTTTTGTAAAACAGGTGATAAAGTATGGGGATAATTATTAAAAATGGCACTACGATGAACTGGGGCTTGGTCAACATCCCCAAGCCGAAAACAATACCCAGATAAATTATTTGACGCATCTCCAGCCGTTCGATTAGTTTGACTAAGTAATACAGAGACAGCGTGGTCAGGACAAAAAGGAGGGCGTCATTATTTATCCCGGCCGACAAATGGCTAAAGACTGGCAACAGTCCGATGGTCAGAAGGACAGTAAGGCTCAAATTGAAATTTTTCGTTAATCGACGGGTGACGATGAAGCAGAGCCAATATCCCAACAAAAACAAGAATGAGGAGAATGCCCGCATGGCGTATTGGCGTATCAGGATGTCCTGGTTATAAAAGATGGCATAGGGGATGGATTCCAGGACGTAATACAATGGCGGATAGATTGCGGCCGAATTCTGATAACTGTCTTTTGACGGCAGTTTGTAGTATATGTCAGTAAGTCCCGATGGGGCATCGGACCTCACCAGTGGTTGACGAGGCAGATTTCGATATTGCTGGGCTAAGGTGTCATAGCGAAAAAAAGTTTCATTGAAACGCTGGTGGATCATCCGAAGTTCCTTGTTGTGTGCATTCATTAGCCGAGTGACGTCCGTAGCAATTTCTGAGGCGGCATATTCATGTGAGTATGACAGTGTCTTCGCCTCGAACGTTCCGGACTGGTTGGGCAATTTTTTTTCCTCGACTAGGAATTGGGTATACGAGAAATGCGCCGGCTCGTCATGGCCCTGCCAAGCGGGGACAGAAAACACGAAAAGCAATTGTTTTACCGCCAGGAAAACAAAAACAACTACTAGAGTAATTGTTTGGAATTTTTTTTTATCCGGCGGATTGTGCATTGACGGTTGATTTATTAAGTCCATTATAACCTTTTTTCGCAGTTTGTTCTAATTGTTAAGCTTTACAAAACCAAAAAAATATGTTACAATTAAGACATAATATCAAAATAAAATTATGGCTGAAGGACGGATTATCCTGGCGCCCATCAAATACATTGCCATTGAAGTAATATGGGATGTCATCTATTTCCCGATCTGGTGGTACACCAAGGGTCTTATTCGTGTGGCTAAATACTGCACGACTAGCGCTTCGATCCATATCAACCGCCGGTTAGCGCTCGGCGTGTGGTTACGCAGCATGTTCAAGCCGATGTACGGGGATTATACCAAAGAAGGCCGGATCATCAGTTTTTTCATGCGCATTGTTGTCTTATTCTATAAACTGGTGCTGACCGTGGTTTGGCTGGCTGTGTTGTGCCTGGTATTCGTTTTATGGGTCGTCCTGCCAATCGTGGTTATCTATTACATACTCTACCAAGTTTTCGGAGTATCTTTTATTTTATTTAAATAGATTCAATGGCAAAGCCAGCCGGAAAAAATTTCGATTATTTAATCTGTCCGATTTGCCAAGGAACAGGGCAGGATTCGGGTAGTACCTGTAAACGCTGCAATGGCCGTGGGTCGTATGCCTGGCTGGAAGGGACGATATTGTATTGGGGTAGGACAGTGGACAGTTTGCATCTGTTTGAAGAAGAGATGGAACGGGCTGTCAAAGGGATCCTGAACGGATTTTTAATATTTTTTGGAATCGTCGGCATTGTGGCCTTAATCATGGCTTTGATGAACTTCAAGGATACAGAACATATCTGGAATATTTTCAAGGAGCAGAACAGGTTGATGGCCATTTTTTCCATTACATTATTGACAGACCTGTATACCTATTACCGTCTGCAAAGAGAGTCTTTTATTGACAAGGCAGTAAAATCAAAACCTTTCGATACGCTATTAACCGAAGAAGAGTCGTCTGTCTTGTTTGAAAAAGCTGCGGCAACAAACAAAAAACTGCAAGTTGAGGCGTCAATCACGTATTCCGTCCCGGCACACCGTTCTGTGGGACAAGCATGGCAGCTGGCCAAGCGTTTGGGTCACGCGAGTACTGAGCCGATCCATTTGTTGGCGACTCTGATCTCCTATCCACAAACTGGGGAAGTTTTGGCCAGACTTGGCGTTGACGGGAAATTGCTGGTAGAAAAGATAACGCGTAATGCCGCAAAATTTCCCAGGGTACAAAAAGCATCTGCTGTAATTTCTCCTTCATTACGCGGCGTGCTTTTGGCAGCGTACGCCGAGGCCTATAATGGTCGCCAAGAGCATGTCGAGGTACAACACGTACTGGTTTCCATCATAAAAAATAATGAGATGTGCCGCGACATTTTTTATGACATGGAGATCGAGCAGGACCAGATCGTCAATGCTGTCGAGTGGCTGAATATCCAATCGCGCTTGTCGGAGGGTTACCGCCATTGGCGAAGTAAGGCTGCATATAAATCAAAAGGAGTGATGAACCGTGCCATGACTTCTCAGGCAACACCGCTATTGGACCGGTTCAGTCACGATCTGACCAGTCTGGCGCGGCAGGGAGGTTTGGCGCCATGCATCGGACGCGACCGTGAAATAGAGTCGGTGCTACGTATTATGGAAGGCGGCAAGAATGTCATTTTGTCCGGTTTTCCGGGTGTGGGTAAAACAAGCATCATTGAAGGTATTGCCGCACTCATGGCAGCTGAAGACGTACCGGAAGTCCTGCGGGATCACCGGTTGATCAGCCTGTCGGTGGCGTCATTGGTTGGTGCTGCCGGACGGCAGGGTGAACTGGAGGGTCTGATCATGCAGTTGATAAATGAAATTGTCAGATCTGGCAACATCGTACTCTATATTGATAATATCCAGAATATGGTCGGCGTTTCGACCGAAGGTGCACAAAATTTGGATATTGCCGATATCATGGCCAACGCGCTTTCTAAGGGCTTGTTTTATGCCATCGCCACCACCACCCCGCTTGATTACCGGCGGTATATAGAGCCGAGCGGATCCTTGAATTCAGTATTCCAGAAAATCGAAGTAGCTGAACCTGACGTGAACGGGTCTATCTTGATCCTGGAGGGCAAGTCCGGTTCCGTCGAGGTGAAAAATCAAATATTTTTTTCGTATGCAGCCATTGAGCGGATCGTAAAATTGGCTGACAGATTTATCCATGACCGGTTCCAGCCGGAAAAATCCATCGCCATCCTGGATGAAGTGGCTGTTTACGTGCGCAGGAAGAAAGGGAAGGGCAGCATGGTCACCGGAGAAGACGTGGCAGAGATTGTCTCCACCAAGACAAACGTGCCGGTCACGAAATTGACCGAGAAAGAGACGGAGAAGCTCTTGAATCTGGAAGACAAGATACATGAGAGGATGGTGAATCAAGAAGAGGCGGTGAAGGCTGTATCAACGGCATTACGCCGCGCACGCGCGGAATTGCGGGATATCCGCCGGCCAATTGTCAACCTGCTTTTCCTGGGACCGACCGGTGTCGGTAAAACCGAGCTGGCCAAAACCGTGGCGGAAGTTTATTTCGGCTCAGAAAAAAACATGATCCGTCTCGACATGTCGGAATATCAGGAACAGTCTTCATTAGCCAGAATGATCGGCGCACCGCCGGGTTACAGCGGTTCGTCAGAGGGCGGTTATCTGACAGAAGCGGTCAGGCGCCAGCCGTTTTCACTGATATTGCTCGATGAAATCGAAAAAGCCCATCCCGACATCCTGAATATTTTCCTGCAGGTCATGGACGATGGCCGTCTGACAGATACGTTGGGCAGGACAATAGATTTTACGAACGTAATTTTGATCGCTACCTCCAATGCCGGGACAGCACTTATCCAGAAAAGGATGCAGGAAAACGCTACCCTGGCTGCCATAAAGGATGAGTTGATGAATGAGGAGCTGAAACCATATTTTCGGCCGGAGTTTCTCAATCGTTTTGATAACATTATCGTCTTCAAACCTTTGTCATTTGAACATATCGTCCAAATCGTCGGATTGATGCTGAAGCAGGTCAATCAGAGATTGGGCGCAAAAGGCATCCGACTGGAAGCGACTGACGAAGCCAAACAGGAGCTTGCTCAACAGGGATTTGACCCGATCTTCGGTGCCCGTCCTCTTCGCCGTGCCATTCAGGATACAGTGGATAACGCCCTGGCTAATTATTTGCTCGAAGGCAAACTCGGCCGCCGTGACGTGGCCGTATTGGAAGCTGGCGGGAGAATTTCCGTCCGGCCAGCGCCGCCCCTGTAAACAAAAAAATCCGCTCTGGTGATAAGAGCGTCTTTTTTTATTTGGAGAAATTAGGTCGTGACGTTGTTAACCCGCGCTACCACGAATGTCACTAATGCCCAGGACAGCATGATAATGACCATGCCGATAATGGCCGAAGTCAGGATTGTTTTGGCTTTTTTTACCCGCTCTTCATTTCCTGCGGCCGTCATCCACATGAAGCCCCCGAGCATAATCATGACCAAAGCAACCAGACTCATGAAACCAAGGACCCACTGGATTGTTCGGATGGTGATGTCGACTGGACTCTTGTCGGGCAGCTTGAGCTCGTTTTTGATCGTGCCTTGGGGGTCAAATTGGATGCTTTCGACAGCAAAGGCAGAGTGCCCAAGCATAACCAGTACTGGCAGTATTGCCGCCACGATGATTGCCATGGAAAAGATTTTTTTATTCTTCAAGCCGGAGTATTTCATGTGCTAATTATAAACTAATGCCATCTCCCATGTCAAAAGCTTTAGTCTTGACTTAGTGGTTGTTTTTGGCATAAGATGGAGCGATTGAACGTTGACAATTGAATACAATTTTATCGAAAGGAGATTCGGCATGAAACGCGAACCATTTGGCGGTGGGCGGAAAAGAACTGTCCGGCTGTCAAAACAGAATAAGTTGGTGGAAGCACGCATTGGTTTGGCCGGCAGTCCGGTCGGAGTAATCACCGAGGGTGGATTGGCCGGCATGTTGGTCCACCCTTATTGGGGGCCTGCCCAGGTTGAAGGCATGGCGTCCAGCCATGGGTACCGTTTGGCGCGCGACCTCTATCTTGCCCTGAGGAAAGTCGGGCACATGCTGTCTACCTACAATGAGTCCGGCGTCCTCAATGAGAAAGAAGCGATATATCGTTCGCTGGATGCGGCCTGGGAGCTGCATGATCTGTTGCTCGATGTGCGTGTGGCCACGGTTGATGCCCTGGAAACGCGGATCCGTTCGACGGCCAGGAAAATTTTTGAAGCAGTGGGAAACCGTCCCAATGACCCGATCAAGAGGGCTATCCATGATGCCGCCGTTACGCTGAACGAAGTGTATGACGGGCGTAAGCGGGTCAACCCTACAGTGAAACTGACCCAGCTCTTAGCTATCCGGCGGCGGCTTTACCGTCGGCTGATGGTCGTCCAGGCGATTGAGCCAAACTTGCACCGTTGGCGAGAGTCTTTTCTCGCCATGGTCGATGAGGCGGAACGGTTGTTCGGCGAAGTGACGGCATTCTTGGCGCCACGCATCGAGATGTTGTCAAAACTCAAACCCGGCAGCCGGCTGTCCATTGCTTCGCGCCGGAGACTGACGGTGCGCCTCGGTCATTATGCTGATGAACTGGAACGACTGGACATCAATCCTTTTCGCCGGCCCTGCCGACGGATGGCGAATGAACTGCGCAAAGGCTCGGAGTATTTTTCCGCCGGTCGTTATCACGCTGCCGCGACTGTTCTGCAGCGGACACTGGAATCGCTCAAGCTGCGCGGCGTGAGGACAGACCTGGAAAAGTTCATCAACTACCTGACGGTACTGATGTACCATCCGTGTCGTACCCTGTCAAAGCGTGAACGGGGGATAATCATCAATGGTCTAATGAACATCCGCGAAAGACTCGGCCGTGTCGATGAGTACCGGTTTGTGCATCCGGTATGTCTGCAGGCAAGGGAGAATTTGCGGTTGGCTGCGGCAGTGTTCAAAGTGAATGCAGATAACCCGATTAGCGGGCTGTGGCATTTCAGAGAAGCGCTGAAAGTAGTGGCCCAACCGTTATAACATCAATTCCAGAGGAGGATTACATGAAGTATCCGCGTTTGATCAGGCGAATGCTCCTCTGGTGCCGATTGGTATTTGAGGGGCTGAGCCGGCGCAAAGAAAAAGCGCTTTACGCTTTTTTCCAGCTACCCGTGGTGGCGCCCCTGTTCCGTTATATCACGCCAAATGATCTGTGTTATATGCGCATGTTTGCTGGCGTGATCCTGATTTTCCTGTACTTGCGGGGCTATTATGGCAGCTTGCTGCCGATATTTGCCGCCGCGGTAGTGCTGGATTTCATCGACGGACCATTAGCCCGTTTTTCCAAACGTGTCACCGAAGAGGGCAAGGTATTGGATGCCAATGCCGATAAGGTGCTGGTACTTATACCGCTGCTGCTCATTGGCTTTGACCGTCTGAACGGGCAGCTGGTAACCTGGCTGCTGGTAGTCGAACTGTTATTGTTTGTCGTGGCGAACTACCTCAAACCTATCCTACGCGGGCGGTATGGCATTCCGCTCGTGCCAGGTTCAAATGGTTTTGGGCAGATCAAAATGACGATTGAATCGGTCGCTATCGGGATCGTGCTAGTTGATCCGTCCAGTACGGTTGTAGTTTTATGGGGACAGTGGCTGATTTTTTTGAGTATATGTTTCGGCATCCTGAGTTTCCTGCGCCATCTTTACCGCATGGAGCATGGGAATCGGCTGGATCCCCGCAAACGTCTGATAACCGTCCCTAATCTCATCACTCTGGCATCCCTATTCCTATTCATACCGGCCGGGTTTGCCATTGCTAATGAGCAATGGGTAGATGCGGCTGTCTATATTGCCATCGTATTTATATCGGACGGGATCGACGGTCCGATCGCCAGGCGTTTGCACCAAGAGACATATTTCGGGGCAGCCCTGGACCCGTTCAGGGACTTCCTGGCTCGCAGTTTTCTGACCGGGTGGATGTTGGCCTTGTTGCCGCCAGTGGCCAAAGCGCTCCTGACCGCAGTGGTAATTGTGGAGATTTTTTCCGCAGTGATGAACGTCCGTACCTCGGTCCAGGTACGGCAATTGTCCGGGGTGACTAAAGCAGGGAAGCGCCGCGGATTTGTCCATTACATATCCATCGGCGCATTGTATCTACATGTGGCTGGAGCGTACCACCTGCCATTAGTCGCAATCCTAGTAATTTTGGCGGCCATGTTGTCAGCTTCGTTGGTCGGACTGATATCGTACGTCAATAACCGCTCGCGTTTACTGGAGGCAAAACGCTAGCTAAAAATTTTGTTCTTGACCGCTCACTGGTTTCCGGTGAGCGGCTTTTTATTTGCGAAAATCGGGGAAAATCGTTATAATTACCAAAACTATGGCTAACCAAACTTCAATGGAAAAGATCACTTCCTTCGCCAAACGGCGGGGTTTTATTTTCCAATCCGGCGAGAAATACGGCGGACTGCAAGGTTTCTGGGATTTCGGGCCGCTGGGTGTGGAGTTGAAGAACAACATCAAGAAAGCCTGGTGGAAGCGTTTTGTCCAGCAGCGGGATGACGTAGTCGGTTTGGATTCGGCAATTGTCACCAATCCTAGGGTGTGGCAGAAAAGCGGCCACGTGCAGGGTTTTTCCGATGCGCTGGTCGAATGCAAGAAATGCCATCATCGGTTCAAGATGGATGACTTGGCCAATACGAAAAAATGTCCGGACTGCGGTGGAGAGTTTACCGAGGAGCGGAAATTCAATACCATGTTCAAAACATTTGTCGGTCCGGTGGAAGATTCGTCTTCAAAAGCGTATTTACGTCCGGAAACGGCACAGAATATTTTCGTGAATTTCGACAATGTCCGCCAGTCCATGCGGCTGCGAGCGCCGTTCGGCATCGCCCAGGTCGGCAAAGCGTTCCGCAACGAGATCACGCCGGGGAATTTCATTTTCCGTTCGCGCGAGTTCGAGCAGATGGAGCTGGAATATTTCGTGAACCCGAAAGAAGATTCGAAATGGTTCAAGAAATGGGTGGAAGATTCTTACCAATGGTTTATTGATTTAGGCATCAAGAAAGAAAATCTCCGCAAGTACGAACAAAAAAAAGAGGAATTGGCCCATTATGCCAAAGAGACGGTGGACCTGGAATACCATTTTGGTTTTGAGAAAGGCTGGGCTGAATTGATGGGCATCGCCAACCGGACGGATTTTGATCTGAAAGCGCATGGATTCACATACAAAGACGAAGTTACGAAAGAAGAATTTGTGCCGTATGTGATCGAGCCGTCAGCCGGTGTTGACCGGGCCGCGTTAGCGTTCTTGCTTGATGCGTATCACGAAATTGAAGGTGGCCGCACGACTACCACTGAAAGCAATAAGGAAGTGGAAGTCGTCTTACGTTTGCATAAGGACTTGGCGCCGTATAAAGCCGCCGTCTTGCCATTGTCAAAAAAAGAACAGGTCAGCGGACCGGCATTGGATATTTATCATGATTTACAGAAGCATTTCATGGTGGATTATGATGACGTCGCATCAATCGGCCGGCGTTACCGACGGCAGGATGAGATCGGCACGCCGTATTGCATCACGTTTGATTTCGACAGCCTGGAGGACAAGAAAGTAACTGTCCGTGACCGCGACACCATGAAGCAGGACCGGGTGGATATCGGAGCGCTGATAGAATACCTCAAAAGTAAATTGGATTAATTAATGAATTTCCGTAGTAAGTACCCAATAATGTATGGGATTTGGGGAATCGTACCTTCATTTATTGTCGGCGCATTTGTTGCGGGCGTGTTTATAGGTATTTCCACCTTATTCACAGCGGACAGCGGTAAGTCATTTAGCTTCATCGAACCTGTAGGCTATTCGCTCGGAGGTTTGGCGTTTATCATAAGCCTGGCAACGATTATCCGTTACGGCTACGGGAAGGGGGTAAAAAAAGAACAGGATGCGCAGGTACGTTTTCCGACCAAATTTTTAATCTGGAGTGCCATTGGCATGATTGCGTTCATCTTAATCTGGCTCATTAATGCATAGAAAAATAATCTAATTATAAATTTATGCGTGAAGGATATCGACCGCATCCTGAGGGGATGGGGCAGGAAGAAGAAAAAAAGCACGACAAACAGCGGGGCATCGTTGACCGGATAAAATATGCCCTGAAAGTTGGGGCGATTGTCGGTGGCACCATGCTTGGAGCTGGCGCTATGCGCGGCGGTGAAGCGATGGCCGCTCCCGAAAAGGATAAGGTTGGGGATAAAGAACATAAATGGACTGAAGCGCAGGAAGCTCAGATCAAGCAGATGTGGCACCGGACTAACGATAGGGTGATGGAATTGGATTCTGCATATTACCAGGCAAAAGGAGATAATATACCGACGGAAGTGGTTGATTTTTTTCAAAAGAAAGGAAATGAATATGCCGCAACGGTGGTCGAAGGCAACGGCACGATGGAAGATTTTGAAAAACAACTACAAGGCCTGTACGATGTTTTTTATAAGAATTTAATTGGCAAGGATTCTTCGACAACTGAATCTGGCCGTGCCGGATCAACCACCGCTCAAGAGGCGGCCAAAAAGAAACAAGAGGCAGATGATGCGCTGCTCGCATCCGCAAAGCAACGCGTCGATTCTATACGCGCCGAGCGCATGCCTGCCGCTATTGAGCTGGCAAATAAATTAGCTGCCGAAGAATTGCCAACCGGGATGAAATTTACAGGGGAATGGATGCGGGCGAATCAAGGAAAAGCATTCCGTAACGGCGAGAAGCTGGTTACGGTGGTTTCCGCCCAGTCTCCTGATATGCAAACTGCCATCGATAAAACAGAGGGCACTGCTCAGTTTGCATTTGCGAGACTTCTAAATGTTGACCCGAATAATGTCATTGTATCTGAAATGGACAGTGAATCCGGTGTGTATAAAATTAATGGCATGTTCCATTCCTATAAGGTGTTCGAAACAGACCTCACCAATTACGTAAAGTAAATGGCGAAGCCGTACCATTATTGGCAGAATATTTTTGTTAAGGAGCTGTATAGACTCTGGGATAACAGCCAGAAATTTTTAATGTGTCACGGGCCGGAACACCATATCCGCGTGTGGAAAACAGCCGAACCATTCGGGAGGAAAAAAGGAGCAGATATGGAGGTGTTGGCGGCATGCTGTCTCTTGCATGACATTTCTGCGTTTAACAAAACAACTCCGAAAGGTCATGAGACTTTATCAGCCCGCATTGCAGCTAAAGTTTTAAAGAAACTTCGGTTTCCAAACGAGAAAATTCCTGCAGTGTTGCATGCCATTACCGAACATCGCAGTGACAGTAAGGCAAAAAATCATCTGGAAGGGAGGATTTTCAAGGCATTTGATAAAATAGACGCGTTCGGTCCAATCGGTGTGTATAGGATACTCTTGCCGTTGTCAGTGCGAGGTTATACGTTGCAAGATATTATCGGTTGGGCATTTGAACACCAGCGATTAAAGAAAAAGTGGAGTTCAGTGACTTTCCCTGAGTTACGCAAAAAATACCGTTCACGATATCTTTATACAGTCGATTATTTCCAGCGGCTACGCAGTCTTCTGGGCCTGAAAAAAGTAAAAACAGTTTATTCGGAAAAAAAAGTATTCGCCTGATAATTATGAAATACGCAATCAAAGAACTGAAAAAGAAACATATTACTCATGGTCTTTTTACCACTCTGGCGCATTTATCTTCCTCAACGGTGAATAATGTGGATAAGGGACGTAAGCAGTTTAAGTTAATTAAAAAGAACAAAAATCATCGGATTTTCGTGGCCCTGGATAAGCAAACCAAAGAAGTGATCGGATCGATAACCCTGCTGATCGAGCCTAAATTTATCCACGACTGCGGAAAGATGGGGCATATAGAGGACGTAGTAGTGAGGGAAGGATTTGAAAACCAGGGGGTCGGCAGTTCGCTTGTGATGAGGGCGATTGAAGAGGCGAAAAAGGTTGGCTGTTATCGCATACGTCTGTTTTGCTCGGATAAGAATATGGGATTCTATAAGCGAGCAGGATTTTTCCCGCATGAAAACGGGATGCAGCTAGAATTATGAGAAGGCAACCTGCGGTTTCCTTCTCATCGCTTTTCCTTCCCTAAGTTGTATCGCTCGCTCCGGGGCCCGCGAGACCCATGAGCTCGCGATGATTATGAAGAAGTGTTTTTTTAAGAGCGGGGAAAATTAAAAATATATTATTAATATATTGATATCACATATGTTTAAAAAATTTGTTTTACCGAATAAGCTGAAGGTATTGGTCGCACCGATGAAAGAGACCAAGGCCGTGACCGCCCTTGTTCTGGTTAAAGTCGGGTCGCGCTTCGAAACAAAAAATATCAATGGCGCCTCGCATTTTGTCGAGCATCTGATGTTCAAAGGCACGCCGCGCCGGCCGACCACCCAGATCCTTTCGCAGGAACTGGACAGTATCGGCGCTGACTACAACGCCTTCACTACAAAAGACCATACTGGGTATTACATCAGAGCTTCCTCGCAGCACATGCCGTTGCTGCTGGACATGCTGTCGGACATGCTTTTCAATTCGAAATTCGAAGCCACGGAAATGGAAAAAGAGCGCGGAGTGATCGTCGAGGAGATAAACATGTATGAGGACAATCCGCTCATGCACATGGAGGACCTGTTTGAGGAAACTGTCTACGGCGATCACCCCTTGGGGTGGAATATCGCCGGCCCGCGGGAAGTGATACGGAACGTGACCAGGGAGCAACTGTTTGGTTATTACAAGCGCCACTACCAACCGGCAAACATGCTTTTGGTTTTGGCCGGCAACATCCCAGCCAAGACCAAATCATTGATACAAAAATATTTCGCTTCGCAGGCGTCCACAAAATTTAAACCCGAAAAGTTTGTCGTCGCACAATCCGACCAACGCCAGTCGCATGCGCGCGTGAAGCACAAGGATACCGAACAGGTCCAGATGGCGCTCGGCTTCCCGGCGTATTCGCTTTTTGACAAGCGAGTATACCCATTATCCCTGCTGTCCGTGATCATGGGCGGGAACATGAGCTCGCGCCTGTTCATAAACATCCGCGAGAAACAGGGACTATGTTATTTCATCAGGGCTTCAGTCAATGTCTATGAGGATACGGGCAACCTGATGATCCAGGCAGGTCTGGATAAAAAAAGGATCAAGGAAGCGATTACAGCCATACTTAATGAATTGAAATTGGCCAGGGGTAGAGGAGTCACTGCCCAGGAATTGCGTAAAGCGAAGGACTACCTGAAAGGCAAGCTTATCCTGGATTTGGAGTCATCAGAAAACGTGGCTGGCTGGATCGGAAAGCAGGAGATGCTCCGTAAACAAATAATTTCACCTGCGGAGCAGATGAAAAGGCTTGAGAGAGTGACAGTATCTGACATTGCTAAGGTGTCAAACGAGCTTTTACGGACGGATCGGGCTAATCTAGCCCTGATCGGACCATATCAGGACTCCACAGAATTCATGCCGCTTTTAAAACTGTAGGAAGTGTTGTATTATTAGGTTAGTTTATTACTTTTACCTATGTCAGAAGACAACAGGCAGATGACAATAAATATCTCGACCTCGACCATCTTCAAGGTGATCGCGGTACTGATTTTATTGGCTTTAATTTATTTGCTGCGCGATGTCATTCTCATCATTCTGGTCTCATTCATTCTGGCCAGTGCCCTAAACCCCTGGGTTAATGCCCTCCAGCGAAGGAAGATTCCCCGAGTGTTGGCGACCGTCGTAATTTTCCTGGCATTTTTCGGCACTTTCATATTGGTCCTCGTCCTGTTAATCCCGCCGATCGCCACGCAGGTGAGCGACATCTCCAAGAATTTACCGGCATATTATAATCGGATCGTGACTGATTTCGAGAAATTCAAAGATTTTTCATTGCAACAAAATTTGCTAAATTCACTGCAAAGTTCACTCCAGTCTCTCCAGTCCAATCTTGGGCAGACCACGGCCGGCGTTTTCAATACCGTAGCCAGCGTCTTCGGCGGATTTGTGTCTTTTATCTTCATGGTTGTAATCACTTTCTATATGTTGCTGGAGGAAAACGCCCTGAAAAAATTCGTCAAATCAATTACGCCATCCAAATACCAGCCATACCTGTTCCAACTGCTGAACCGTTCACAGGACCGGCTTAGGCTCTGGCTTCGCGGCCAACTGATCCTATGTTTAATCATCGGTTTCCTGGCTTGGCTCGGCCTGACCATTTTTGGGGTGAAATATTCGCTGGTGCTAGGGCTCTGGGCTGGCCTGACTGAATTCATTCCTTATCTCGGACCGTTCCTCGGCGCCATCCCGGCAGTTTTCATCGCGCTTACCACCGGCAGTTTCATCAAGGCCGTCTTGGTGGTCGCCTGGTATTTCCTGATACAGCAGCTGGAGAACCATCTCATTGTACCGAAAGTTATGGAAAAAACCGTAGGCCTTAACCCATTGGTGGTGATTGTCATCATGCTCATCGGCGGCAAGCTGGCAGGCATGATCGGTATCCTGCTAGCTGTACCATTGGCCTTGGTAATAAAAGTTTTTGCAGAGGATTTTTTCGCCCTGAAGGAATCAGAAGAAAACACACTCGAGGCATAACGAAAAAAGCCGCGCCCCGGAGAAGTCTCTGGTTTACGGCTTTTTTTGTTTTTTCTGGCGCCTAATGTGCTGCTTATGCCTGGCGCGGTGCTCAGACGCTGAGGTGAACCGGAAATGACGGTCGAAGTCGTGTTTGGTTCCGGTTTTCCACCAAAGCCTAGAGAAGGCTTTGATTGATTTTTCGATCGGCTCACCAGGCTTGGGCTTGTATACAAAATTGGTGGCCATGCACCCTCCTATGTGAAAGTTTCAATCAAGTATAGCCACCGGTCTGGTTCACGTCAAGTTGATAAATTGGTATACTGACAATATGCCAACACTCTACGTCGTGGCGACACCAATCGGAAACCTTGAGGATATTACCCAGCGCGCGTTGCGCGTTTTGGGCGAGGTAGACGTGATCCTGTGCGAGGACACGAGACATACACTGGAAATGTTGAACCATTTCAAAATCAAGAAGACTTTGGTTTCGTACCACCAACATTCGCAGGTACAGAAGGTGGACAATATTATTAGTTTGTTGAAAGCTGGCAAAAACCTTGCCTTGGTCTCTGATGCCGGCACGCCGGGGTTGTCCGATCCCGGAGGCGTGTTGATTGAGGCTGTGCTGAATGAGTTGGGCAAGGATATAGAAATAATCCCTGTCCCAGGTCCTACTGCCCTTACCGCAATTATTTCTGTAGCAGGCATGCCGACTGATCGGTTTTTATTCCTCGGTTTCCTGCCGCACAAAAAAGGCAGACAGACGCTGTTCCAAGAAATAAAGGATTCAGAACGCACAGTTATTTTTTATGAATCCACCCATCGCATCATCAAGACACTGACCAGCTTGGCCGAAATCCTAGAGCCCGAACGCCGCCTTGTCGTCGGCCGTGAACTTACGAAAAAATTTGAGACAATTTACCGCGGCTCGGCTCAAGATGTCCTCAAGCAGCTGGAAACAGGGGAGACACGCGGGGAATTTGTAGTGGTGGTATCACGTCGGCAATAAGACTATTGACAAACTCCAGTTGATAGATTATATTTTTTGGAAGTTAATTTACTCATTTTAATTAGGAGGATGTAAATGGCACATGGATCGCCGAATCCTGACACGCCACTCACGCCGGCGGAAATCTGTGGGATTTGTGGGTTCTGGAAGAGTGTCGAGTTTATGACCCGTGCAGATCGGACTACTTTCCGTCCCTGTGAATCCTGCCCGGTGAGTGCGGCAAAAAATGACCCTGTGTTGAGATCGATGCCTTACCGGCAGCCAGACTGATTCGTCTGCTTATCGGCTGGCTTTTACACAAACCACCTTCGGGTGGTTTTTTATTATGTATAATTTGATTTTAACGTTTTTTTAAGGTATAATTTAATCGTTATGACGAAGAAATTCTACATCACCACCCCAATTTATTACGTCAATGACAAGCCGCATATCGGCCATGCTTACACGACCATCGCGGCTGACGTGCTAGCCCGTTACCATCGCCAAAAAGGGGATGAGGTTTATTTCCTGACCGGTACAGATGAGCATGGTGCGAAGGTAGCCGAGAGTGCCCAAAAGGCCGGATTGGACCCACAGGCTTTCTGCGACCAGAACAGTGCCCTGTTCCGTGAGTCATTTCAAATTTTGAACATTTCCCATGATCAGTTCATCCGCACTACAGACAAACGTCATGAATTGGCGGTTCAGAAGTTTTTACAGAAAATTTATGACCATGAGGATATATATGAAGGCGTATATGAGGGTTTATACTGCGTGGGTTGTGAAAGGTTCCTGACCGAGAAAGAACTGGTTGACGGCAAATGCCCAGACCACAAGGTGGCGCCCCAGCACCTGAAGGAAAAAAATTATTTTTTCAAACTGAAGAAATACCTGCCGAAACTGCAGGAACTGATTTCCGAGGATATCATAAAGATTCTACCGGCGAATAAGAAAAATGAAGTGCTCGGCCTTTTTAAACAAGGACTGGAAGACTTTTCCGTGTCACGGGAAAAGGTGACCTGGGGCATCCCTCTGCCATTCGACAAAAAACAGAATACGTATGTCTGGGTGGACGCTTTGCAAAATTACATTTCAGCCGTCGGATACGGTGATGATGAAGCTGCGTTCAACAAGTGGTGGCCAGCCGACGTGCATCTGATGGCAAGGGACATTATTAAATTCCATGCGATATTCTGGCCGGCATTATTATTGGCCGCGGGCCTGGAGACGCCGAAGGTAATTTATGCGCACGGCTTCTTTTCACTGGACGGAAAGAAGATGTCGAAAAGTCTGGGCAATGTCATTGACCCGAATGACCTGGTGAAAAAGTTCGGCGTCGATGCCACACGCTACCTTTTATTGTCGCAATTCCCATTCGGACAGGACGGCGATATCAAAGAATCCCTGTTCGCTGAGAAATACAATGCTGACCTGGCGAATAACCTCGGGAATTTAGTCAGCCGGGTTTTGAACATGGTGGAAAAATATTGCGATGGCCAGGTTAACCGGGAAGTGGTTTCGCCGATACTTTTGGAGGGGGTCGGATCATTGATTGAATCTCTCCAATTCGAACAGGCCCTGAAACAGATCCGTGAAGCATTGACTTCGGCTAATCTGCTGATTGACCAGACTAAGCCATGGGACATGGCTAAGAGTGCGGAGAAGAAGAAGGAGCTTGACCAGCTTTTGTCCGGCCTGGTTTCTTTTCTGTATGATGTCGCCACGGCATTGCTTCCGTTCATGCCGTCAACATCCGAAAAAATTATTGGCTACCTGTCTTCGGCCAAAGTGACCAAAAGTGAACCATTATTTAATAGGATCACATAACCATAAAAAGTATGGGCACACTTACCATTGTCCTGCTCGTCATTTTCCTGGGTTTTATCGTGGCCGGTTTTTTCTTTGGGCTGATCCACACCATCGGCGCTGTTGTTGGCGCTGTTGTCGGAGTCTGGATTGCCAGCCATTTTTACCAGCAGATCGCGCCTTTTATAGAATTTTTTATGATCAAAGGGGCGGTGGCAAATGTCGTCGCTTTTATACTGATTTTATTGGTGGTCAGCCGGCTCATCGGATTCGTGGTGCATATGCTTGACCAGGGTTTTAAGATAATAAAGGTCATCCCATTCGCCTCATCGATCAACCGCCTGGGCGGCGCGTTGTTTGGTTTTGTGGAAGCGGCGCTGGTCATCGGCACAATCCTGTATGTGACCAGCCAATTCAATATTTCGCCGGCTGTGACGGACGCGATCAACAATACGCCGTTCGCTGAACTGCTGATGAATATCGCAAAAATTTTGTTACCCCTCATTCCGACCGCATTGAAGGCGGAGCCGCAGGACGTGATTAATACGATACTGTAATATGGCTATAAACCTAGTCGATACTCATGCCCACCTGGATTTCGGTGAATACGGGGAGGACCAGTCAGCAGTAATTAAACGCGCCATCGATGCGGGAGTAAAAAAAATTATCAATGTAGGTTGCGAGGCGGATCACTTCAAGCCGTCGTTAGAATTGGCCGCCGCATTTGACGGGGTGTATGCCGCTATCGGTTACCATCCGCATGAAGCTGTCGGGATGATTTCCACCGACCAGCGCGTCATCGAAAAAAATGTTGCCTCAGCCGTGCAGTCCCTGGCAAAATATGTGCCGTCAAAACGATTGGTAGCCATCGGTGAGATCGGGCTGGATTATTATCGTCTGGCCCCGGCCGGACATCAGGACCATATATCCATAAAAAACATCCAAGCCCTATTATTCAAAGCGCAATGCCAATTGGCCATTGATTCAGGATTGCCCGTGATCATCCATTGCCGCGAGGCTTATGAGGATGTTCTGACAATTCTGGATTCTTATTCTGGTCAAAAATTGCGCGGAGTAATTCACTGCTTCGAAGGGAGCTGGAAAACCGCTCAAATGTTTTTGTCGCATGGGTTCAAGATATCTTTTACGGGGAACATTACCTATGAACGCGAATCTGAAACAATTGAGGCGGCTAAGCTTATACCGGCCGAGAGTTTGATGGTTGAAACGGATTGTCCGTACCTGACACCCGTGCCCTTGCGCGGGCAGCGAAACGAACCGGCGTATGTGGAATACGTTTGCCGGCGCTTAGCCGAATTGCGGGGGGTGACTTTTGAGGAAATGGCGGAACAGACGACAACAAATGCCGTTAATTTTTTTAAACTCAAGTAAGCATGCTGATCGACACCCATGCCCATCTGAATTTTTCAGCTTTTAAAGACGACCTGGATGAGGTAGTCAGCCGGTCGAGTAATGCCGGCATGAAGGTGATAAATGTCGGGTCCCAGATCACGACCAGCCAGCGGGCCGTTGAATTGGCTGCAAAATATCCCGGAGTGTGTTATGCCGCCATCGGGCTACACCCGATCCATCTTTTTGAACTCCACGTGGACGTGGAAGAAATGCCATTCAACTCGCGCCAGGAGGATTATCAGGCGGAAGCGTATCGGTCCTTGGCGAAAAACCCGGGCGTGGTAGCCATCGGTGAGGTGGGATTGGATTATTTCCAGATGCCGGATGGGATGTCAAAAACGGATTTCAAGATCAAGCAGAAATGGGTCTTCCTGAAACAGCTCCAATTAGCCAAGGAGCTGGGGTTGCCCGCCATCTTACACTGCCGTGGTGACAGGAATGAGATGGAGCACGCCTATCTGGACATGCTACATGTTTTGAAGGAGGTGGATTATCGACGGGTTGTTGTCCATTGTTTCACCGCAGACTGGGAAATCGCGAAAAAATTCCTTGATTTCGGTGCAATGGTTTCTTTCACCGGAATAATCACATACCCAAAGACTGAAAAGCTGGCAACCGTTGTCAGGCATGCGCCCCTGGATAAAATAATGGTTGAGACGGATTGCCCTTATCTGGCGCCGCAGATCGTCCGTGGCCAGCGCAACGAGCCTCGGTTTGTCCAGTACGTGGCCAGCTGGATTGCTGAGCTGAAGAGCTTGGAGTACAATGAGGTAGAGGAAAAAACAACGGCCAATGCTATCAATTTCTTTAACCTGAAATAAATGGATACGCTCGTAATAATTTTAATCGCCGTGGTGATTGCCGGAATCATCGGCCTTTTTTTCATGCTGCGACGTTCGCCTGGCCAGGCGCCGGACCAGAGGGACCTGACGGAAAAAATGGTGAGGCTGGAGGAACGGATTGGACAGTTGAACGAGAAAAGCACGGAAATTACCCGTGTGCTTGATAGCAAGTTAGCGGAATCGACGCGTACTCTGCAGGAACAATTCGGCCAGTCTGCCAAGATCGTCCGGGACGTTACGGAGCGTTTGACCAAGCTGGACGAAACCAACAAGCAGGTGCTGAATTTTTCCGACCAATTGAGGACGCTCCAGGACATTTTGAAAAACCCAAAACAACGCGGCGTGCTCGGGGAATATTATTTGGAGGAAACGCTTAAAAACGTCCTGCCCCCGAATTCCTATAAGATGCAGTATAAATTCAAGGATGGGGAAATAGTCGACGCCGTGGTGTTCGTGAAGGACAAGATTATTCCGGTCGATTCGAAATTTTCCCTGGAAAATTACGAACGCATCTTGAACGAGCGGGACGAGGCGGAAAAGGCCGAATTGGAAAAACTGTTCAAACTGGACCTGAAGAACCGCATTGACGAAACGTCCAAATACGTCCGGCCAAGCGAGGATACGATGGACTTCGCCTTCATGTTCATTCCGAGCGAGGCAATTTACTATGACTTGCTGGTCAATAAAGTAGGTGCAGTAAAAGTTAATACCCGCGACCTGATCGAATATGCCTTCAAGGAAAAACATGTCATCATCGTATCGCCGACCTCATTCTTGGCGTATTTGCAGACGGTACTTCAGGGGTTGCGTGCATTGCAGATTGAGGAGTCGGCCAAAGAAATCCGAAAAAATGTCGAACAGCTGGGCAAGCATTTAATGAATTATGATTCGTTCATGCAGAAACTGGGCCAGCAAATCGGCACGACCGTTAATACCTACAATACCGCTTATAAGGAGTTCAAAAAAGTAGACAAGGACGTTATGAAAATTGCCGACGTTGGCGGGGGAGTGGAGCCGCTGGAAATAGAAAAACCGAAGGATGAGTAAATAAATTAATTATGAAAAATACGGTTGAACAATATTCCGGCCAGTTGGAGGTGGGGGATGTTTCGGTCAGGGAGCTGGATACGTTTGACAGCCGGATGGAGAGATTGCCAAACCGCATCAAAGAAACGCTGGGGGAGGAGGAGCGCCGGATGTTGAGTGGAATCAGTGAAAAGCATGAAATCACTTTCGAGCATTCGCTCGGCGTAGCCACAACCGTTGATAAAGTATGGCCGTCGTTTGCCAGCGACCTGGAGCGTGACGGGGTACGATATGAAGACATGGTGCGGTCAGCCTCGCTGCATGACGTGGGAAAAATTGCGTTGCCTGACTGTATCCTGAAAAGCACCATGAAGGACGAGCAGTTGGCCGAGATATTTTTTGATTTCATCAAGCAGCAGCCGGACCGGGCGACGGAGCTGTTGCGGAAAAAGGGCCGCTTGTCCGAGAAACGCACGGTCGAAGATATGTCGACCGATGTTTTGGCGCACATGGACCACCGGGACGTGCTGCCGCTTGATTTTATGTACCGGAATAACCCGGCGGCGATGGCTGAGATCATCCAATGCGGGATCGACCCGAAATTGAGCTTTATGGATGCGTTGCGTTTCCATGAGGCGAAGTCAGGGGAAATCATCAGGCAGAGCAACATTCCCAACCGTGAATTAATATCCGCCCTGGCGGGCGTCCATCATAATTATGATGCCCGGACCAGTGTCCAATATCAGCAAGGCGGCGAGACAAAGGCGTTGCCTGTAACGGCCGCAGAAGTCATTCATATAGCCGACGTATTCAATGCCATGACGGGCCGCGACCAATACCGTCCTACAGTCAGTGCGGAAGAAGCCCTCGTACAGTTGAATCAAATGGCTGACCAGGGCGTCTTCAACCGTGACGTTGCGAGGAGATTTACGGAGTCTGTCCGGGGGAGGTAATTAATATTGTACAGTGTTTATTTACGGGGTATAATTGTCATAGACGTGTTTTAAAATAATACCCGGAATCCCTAAATTTTTTATAATAAATTATAAATATTACTATGAACAGGAAACGATTTTGGTATGTGTCCGGCGCCTTAGTTGGAATAGTGGCAACTTTGGGGTTTGCCGGTGCGCTCAATGCGCAGGGAATAATTCCCAATGGCAGCGTACTGGGCCAGATAGTCCAGACCGCGACATTCGGGATATTTACGGACCATGACAGCAACCCAAGCGCTTGGGATTTTAATGCCGCTGGCTCTACGGTCAACATGGCCACTGGTCCTGGTTGTGGCGACGGGATTGTTCAGCCGGAGTTGGGTGAAACATGCGATGGCAATACGAATTATTGCGAGAAGGCGGGACACCCGGGCGTCCAACATTGTTTCATGGGCAGTACAAATCCGGCATACTCCGACCAACAAGCCTCCTGTACGTGGCGCTTTGAATGCTCATTATGCGGTGATGGTATAATCCAGCCGGAAGAAGGTGAGCAGTGCGATGGTGGCTACCGTTCTTGCACGACTGCTGGCGGACTCTCTGGACGACAATCATGTTATATGGGCAATGCCAATCAGTGGTATTCTGATATTCAGGCCTCATGTACATGGGCATCGTCATGTGTCGCGTTGCCAACAATCAATTTTTCCTCAGCCACAGCTACAGGCAGTGAATCAACTGCCACGGTGGGGATTTCTGTGGTACTTGAATCCCAGCAATCGTACGATGCCTCCGCAACATACACAGTGATCGGCGGTACGTCCGGCAATAATGGAGTTGACTACACTCTCGCCAATGGGACCGTGACCATCCCCGCCGGCAGTACGACCGCCACGATTACTCTATCGATTGTAAATGATACTGAAATCGAACCGGACGAGAATATAATCATTGACTTATCATCGCCATCAAATGCCAGATTGGGGCAAAATTACCGTTTTACCTATACGATTACAGACGACGACAGCCCTTCTCCCTATTGCAGTGACAGCGATGGCGGGAGAAGCTATAGCCGGTTAGGCGAGGTGCATTGGTACAATTATGACGACGGGGCTTACCAAAGGCAGTCGGATGTTTGCCGCGATACCCCGACGGGTGTAAATAAACGGTCAGGGCAATATCTCATGGAAGCAACATGTGAAGGGTATCAGGGCGTAAACCCGGCCGGTACCGGCTTGAAGGCAGTCGCATATAAGTGCCCTTATGGCTGCAGCAATGGCGCTTGTCTGCCTGCAGGATCAAAAGTGATTACGCCACCAGCTAATCTGCCGCCACCAGAATTGCCTGCGGGCTTGAACTTTTTTGCCTTCGCAAAAAATTTGAGAAAAGGAGTGACCCTGTCAGCCGGTAATATCAGCGGAACTGATGCGGCGGAAATTATTGCCGGCACACCGCTCGGGCTCGCCCCCCAGGTCAGGGTTTTTGACAATAGCGGCAAAGTAGTCACGCAGTTTTTTGCCTATGACAGCGCGTTGAGGTTTGGCGTTGTGACCGCCAGTTGTGACCTGAACAGCGACGGGTATAACGAGATAATCACCGCACAAAACGCGGGTGGATGGCCGCTGATCAAGATTTTTACGAATAAGGGGAAAGTTTATAACAACGGTTTCTTGGCGCTCGACAAGAAATTTAAGGGCGGCCTGAATATCGCCTGCGGCGACGTATATGGCGACGGCGTTCCGGAAATCCTGGTCACCGCCCAGACCGGGGGAGGTCCGCAAGTAAATGTTTATACCCAGACCGGCAAGCAGGTGGCGAGTTTCACTCCTTTTGACAAGCGCACTTTCCGTGGCGGGGTCAATTTGGCCGTCGGTGATTTTGACAGTGACGGGATTGATGAAATAGTCGCCGCCCCTCAGATCGGGCCGCCAAATGTTGTGGTGGTGAAAATCCGACGGACTGGCGCGGTCAGATATGCAGCTCCGTTTACCGTCTTCGGCAAAAATTATCAGGGCGGAGTGGGGTTAGCCACTGGTGACGTGAACGGCGACGGATTGACCGAACTTTTAGTCACTGTTGGTCCGAATGAACGATCAATCGTTAAGGTCTATAGCAATACCTTCGGCGTCTTGCAGCAGTTTTACGCCTATCCAAAGACCTTCATGGGAGGAGTCGTCATGACGGCAGGCGATGTCGATAATAATGGAGTGGATGAAGTGATAGTAGCACCGCGGTCCGCCGGCGGCCCACAGATCAGGACGATCAGCCTGCTGGACAGTGATTTTGACGGCCTGACTGACGCCCAGGAAAAAGCGTATGGCACAGACCGGCTGAACGCTGATACGGACAAGGATGGTTATGTTGACGGTGATGAGGTAGGGCTGGGGTATAATCCCAGAAAGAAATAGAGATTCTTCGTAATTATTCATTGAAAAAAATCGCCTCCGGACTGGGGGCGATTTTGTTTTTGGGCGTGCATTACATTCAATGCGGTTCACAGCTGGCCTTGTTTGTTGGCAGGCAGATCGAGTCAGACGGTTTAGCTGGAATCGTGTCTGAGGCATTGAGCGGATAGGCCGACCAAAGGATAAAGCGCTGTTTGGCCGCACTGCCGTATGTCAGCAGTTCCACGCACTGAGATGTCTGGTTGTATTCCAGGGTACCGGTTTCCGTCTGGAATTCGTAAATCGTTTGTCCGTTTGTTAGGCAACGGCGGGCATTTACCATCGGCATGTCTGTCATGCGGGTGACGACATAAACACTGACATTCAGCGTCGGACAGGTGTCCAAATCCTGGGAGTGGGTCCGGCGGGAAAAATAGACCCGGCAATCTGGATTTGTGGTGATTGGCGTGTGCGGCAAACGGACACTGTGGATGGAATTGAATTCCGAAACTGTCATGCCGAGGTTCGCGAGCGAGGAGTGGGAATGATAGACAGTATCATCACCCGAGGCTGTGGACCAGGCTTGGCGCTGTTCGACTGCCAGGATGGAATCCAGAACCGCGAATTCGTCCATGATCTGGGCGGGGGTGATGTTTTCCTGCTGGCACCATGCCGTTAAATTAGTGTCAGACGTCCAGGATAACGGAAAGGCGAGCACGGATACAACCAAAATGGTAAAGAACATTGTGAATCCCTTCTGTTTCTTTGGTGTTAATTTTTGTTTCTTTATGCTACTGCGCCTCCAGGGCGTTGTCAAACAATGCCTTGACATCATGAACTTCAGGGAGCTAAGATCAGGCCAGAATGCATGTACTTTTCCAAAGGAGGTTTATCCGTGACAGTACAGGAGAGGATATTGTGCAGACTCGTGGGGGTCACCAGGCGCGTGAATAAAAATCCGCATGTCGGGTTTTACACCAGATTCGCAGATCTGAATTTGGGTGAAATGGATCCCTGCGAAATTTGCATCAGTGTTGCGGTCAGCCTGAATATTCCGGATTTTCCGGAAACTTTCTGGACTGAAATCCCGACGATCGGGGATTTGCAGGACGAAATGCCGCCCCTGACCCCGGGTGCGCGGCGGCCAGCCCTTACGCTCCGCCAAATGAGCGTTAGCATGACGCTCTGGCTTTATAGAAAGCATCCTGACCAACATTCGCGTTTAGCCCAGGCCTCATGAAGAGGCCTTTTTTATTTTTTATTGAATATTAGCCAAATTACAAGCACTGAAAAAAATACCCCTTGATTAAAAGCCGGAAATACATTAGAATAGAGCCGCATTGTGGATATTTTTTGATTTCATTAATAAGAAAGACGAGGGTTAAAACAGCCTTTTTTCCGAGGGAAAACGGCTGCCAACAACATAATTTCCGGCCAACCGCCGTGTTGTTGTTTGGGCCCTGGGAGTATAGACTCTCCCGGAAAACTTTTAACGTACGTCAAATCTATGGTCGACAAGCCAAAAACCGCCTGGTGGCAGCCCGCCCTCACGATATTCTCGGAGGTGACCGGGTGGATAGTGGCTCCGATCGTGGCTTCTCTGTTCATCGGCCGGGCGCTGGACAAGAAATATGGCACAGAACCATGGTGGTTTCTCGGTCTGACAGCAGTGGCGTTTGTGATCACGACTGTCGGAATCGTTCGGGTGGCCACCAAGTATCTGAAACAGATCGAGGATGAGGGCAAGAAGAAAAAAGAAGATAAAATAAATGAGCGAAACATCCAGCACAACTAATCCTACGGAACAGTCGTCTCAGGAAGTGAGTCATGAAGTGACGCTATTTGCCGAGCCGGTTTTTAATGTCGGCAAACTTTCCGTGACAAACGCCCTGATCAATACTTGGGCGGTGGTTTTGATTATTATTATCGCTTCGTTGGTCATACGAAAAAAGATCGCAAAAATACCCCGAGGTATTCAGAACGCATTTGAGATAATTATCGAAGGGGCGATGAACATGGCCGATTCCGTAACCGGTGACCGGCGCAAGACGGAAAAAATTTTCCCGTTCGCTTTTTCCGCATTCCTTTTCATCCTCCTGAACAACTGGCTGGGCTTGCTGCCCGGAATCGGATCCATCGGCTGGCTTGAGGGCGGCCATACTTTTGTCCCGTGGTTCCGCGGCGGTACGGCTGACCTGAATACGACCCTGGCCCTGGCCTTGTTTGCGGTGATCGGATCAAACCTGTTCGGATTCATTACCGTGGGCATCTGGCGGCATACGAACAAATATCTAAATTTCAAGGCGTTGGCGGAAATACCGAAAAAGATCCGTAAGGAGCCGACCATAATTTTTGTGAACATCATCAAGTTTTTCGTCGGCGTCATAGAGATCATCGGCGAGATAGCCAAAGTCGCGTCGCTGTCGTTCCGGTTATTCGGCAACATCTTTGCCGGTGAAGTCCTGCTGACCTCGATCGCCGTCATTTTCGCCTTTGTCCTGCCGATCCCGTTCATGTTCCTGGAAGTGATCGTCGGCATCATCCAGGCGCTGATCTTTTCCATGCTGTTGCTGGTGTATTTCACCATTGCCTCCACGGCTGAGGAGCACTAAATAATGGGTAGCGTTTGGGGTTGGCCAACGGCCAAAGCCAAACGTTAATCATTAATGCGGCACACCGCGTAAGCGACGACGTTAAACCCAACCTAACCGTCGATCGATCCAGACGGCGCGCCGCGAAAGGTCGAAAATATGGAACTGACAACAATCGCCAAAGCCCTGGCCATCGGCATCGGGAGCATCGGTCCCGCCCTGGCCATCGGCAATATCGGCTCAAAAGCTATGGAATCCATCGGACGCAACCCTGAATCAGCCAGCAAAATCCTGGTTCCGATGCTTTTAGCCGCCGCTTTCGCCGAAGCTATCGCAATTTACGCGCTCGTCATCGCGTTTGGTATCAAATAATTTATCTTCTGACGGACAGGTGCCGTTAAGGCGCCTGTGGCTAGAAGATTAACGAATAAATATCATATGGACGAATTAGTTAAAACATTTCACATCGACTGGAAATTGCTGATCGCACAGCTGATAAATTTCGGCATCGTGCTGGGCGTGCTCTGGTATTTTGCCCTGCGGCCGCTGATGAAGATGATGTCAAATCGCACCTCGGCAATAGACAAGAGCCTGAAAGAAGCTAAGGAAATCGAACAGAAGCTGCACGAGGCGGAACAGACCAAGCAGTCCATCGTAACCGAGGCGAAAAAGGAATCCGCCATTATCATGGAGAATGCCTATCAGGAGGCGGAGAAGGTCCGTGAACAGAAAATCAAGGAAACGCGGGACGAAATGGGCAAGCTGGCCGAGAAAGTGAAAGTTGAAATGGCGCTGGAAAAGGAAAAAATGGTGGCCGATGCCCGCCGCGAAGTGGCGGATTTAGTTGTGGCAGCCGCCAGTAAAATCGTGGAAAAAAACCTGGACACCGCGGCAAACAAGCACCTGGTCGAGGAAACGATTAAACAGGCAAAATAATCGACTATGCAACGCATCAGCCCGAAAAAATACGCGACAATACTATACGAACTGGTAGCTTCGCAGTCTGATGATAAGGCGAAGGAATCGCTGTCATCATTCGTTAAATTGGTGGCTCGCAACAAGGATCTGGCCAAGATTGACCGGGTGATCCGGGCTTTCCAGAAATTGGCGGACCAGCAGGAGCGCATGACCGCCGTGACGATGACCACCGCGCACCCCGTCGATCATGAGACGTTGCAGGCAGTAACGCATGAATTGAAAAAAGTGCTCGGTACGGATGTGCGGCTAACTCACAGTCTCGACCAACGGCTGATCGGCGGCGCCGTCCTGCGTTATGGCGACATCGTCGTGGATGGCAGTGTCCGCAAGCGGATTGAGCTGCTCGGGAAAACAATCGCTAAATAATTTTATTAATCATTACTTACGAATAAAAGTATGCCAACGACAGAGTACATAATCAATGAGCTAAAAAAGCAGATCGGCGATTTCAAAACAGCGGTAGCGAAAGAACATGTCGGCACCGTGGAAGAAGTCGGCGACGGTATTGCCCGCCTGTCCGGACTCTCCGGGGTATTGGCCATGGAAATGCTTGAATTCAAGGACGGAGTTTATGGTGTGGCCCTGAACCTCGAGGAAGATTCGGTCGGCGCCATCATTCTGGGAGATTATACCGGCATCAAGGAAGGCGATGAAGTGAAGAGTACCGGCAAAGTGTTGCAAGTGCCGGTGGGGAAAAGCCTGGTCGGCCGCGTGGTCAGCCCGTTGGGTGAAGCCCTGGACGGCAAAGGCCCAATCGCCTCGGAATCAAGTTATCCGGTCGAGAAAATCGCGCCACGCGTCATTACCCGTGAAAAGGTCAAAACCCCTTTGCAGACCGGAATCAAGGCAATTGATTCCATGATCCCGATCGGCCGCGGACAGCGTGAATTGATCATCGGCGACAGGCAAACCGGCAAAACCACATTGACCCTGGACACCATCATCAACCAGAAGGGTAAAGGCGTCACCTGCATTTACGTGGCCATCGGCCAGAAAGAGTCTAAGATTGCGAAGATTGTCGCCGAGTTCGAGAAGTACGGCGCGATGGACCATACTGTTGTCGTGGTCGCCGGCGCGTCTGACCCCGCATCGCTCGCGTATATCGCGCCTTATGCCGGCTGCGCCATGGGAGAATTTTTCATGGATAACGGCGGCGACGTACTGGTCGTTTATGACGATTTGTCAAAACATGCCTGGGCTTACCGTGAAATATCACTTTTGCTCCGCCGCCCGCCAGGCCGCGAAGCGTATCCCGGAGACGTGTTTTACCTGCACTCACGACTGCTCGAACGGGCCGCAAAACTCAACAAGAATTACGGCGGCGGTTCGTTGACCGCATTACCGATTATTGAAACGCAAGCAGGCGATATTTCCGCCTACATCCCGACCAATGTCATTTCTATCACCGACGGTCAGATATATTTGGAGTCGGATTTATTCTACCAGGGCATCCGCCCGGCGCTTAACGTCGGCTTATCCGTGTCCCGCGTCGGGTCTTCTGCGCAGACCAAGGCCATGAAAAAAGTGGCCGGAAAATTGCGTTTGGACCTGGCCCAGTACCGCGAACTGGCCGCGTTCGCCCAGTTTGGTTCTGATTTGGACGAGTCCACCCGCAAGCAGCTTGACCGAGGCATGCGGTTGACCGAAGTGCTGAAACAGGTCCAGTACCAGCCGATGCCGGTCGAAAATCAGGTGGCGATATTATACACGGCGGTCAACGGCTATCTGGATGACGTGCCGGTCAGCAAGGTCAAGGAGTTTGAGGCCGCTTTCCATAAATTCCTGCAAACCAGCCACCAGGAGGTGCTGAAAAACATCCTGACGGTAGGGGACCTGACCGAAGAGGTTGAAGGCGACCTGAAAAAGGCCATCGAGGATTTCAAGAAGACCACCAATTTTACTGATAAAGAATCCAAATAAACCATGGCAGTAGCTACCCGAGAAATAAAACGGCGCATCCGCTCCATCACCAATACCAGGAAAATCACCAAGGCGATGGAACTGGTGGCTGCGTCGAAAATGCAGAAAGCGGTTCGTGCCGTGCTGGCGACCCGGGCGTATGCCCATGCCGCCTGGCAGATCGTGAAAGATTTGGCCAGCCGGACAAACCCGGAGCTTCATCCAATCCTGCAGTCCCGGCCACAGACGCGGAAGATCGGCGTAGTGATGATCACCTCAAACCGTGGTTTGTGCGGCGGGTTCAACCGCGAAGTGATCGACCGGGTGGCGACTTTCATCAGGAACCACAAGCAGTCCAATGTCAACATCGAGGCGGAAGTGCTGTTGATGGGCAAACGTGGGCGGGACATCATGTTCCGTCACGGCCATGAGATTGTGGCAGAATTTACCAAAGTGGACGTGGCGACCCGCGTGTCGGAAATTACCCCGATGGCGAAAATGGTCATCAGTGACTATATAAAAGGAAAATATGACAAGGTTGTTGTCGCCTATACGGATTATTATTCGGCCATCAAACAGAAGCCGCGTATCAGGACCCTGTTGCCGCTAGGCTCCGAGGATGCGGAATTAGGGTCGGTTATCGGTGTCCAGCCAGAACGCACCGAACCGGATGACGCAGAATACCTTTTTGAACCGTCCGCAGACGCCGTACTGGACCAGATGCTGGAGCGTTTGATCGAATTGCAGCTGTACCAGGCCCTGCTCGAGTCGAACGCGTCGGAGCATTCAGCGCGCATGATGTCCATGCGCAATGCCTCTGACGCCGCCTCGGACATGATCAGGGACCTGACCCTGTCATTCAACCAGGCGCGCCAACAGATGATCACTTCCGAACTGGCAGACATTTCTGCCGGCAGCGCTGCCGTCACATAAATTTATAAATTATTAATTATCAAATTATAATCGTATGTCACAGAGCAAAGGAAAAATTTCCCAAATCATCGGCCCGGTAGTGGACGTGAAATTCGACCACGACCTGCCCGGCACCTACACGGCGCTGGAGGTACACCAGGCGCATGGCGACAAGAAACACCGCATCGTCCTGGAGGTGCAGCAGCAGCTGGAAGGCAACACCGTCCGGACCGTGGCCATGGATTCCACTGACGGCCTGTCCCGCGGCATGGACGTGATCAATACCAACGCCCCGATTTCCGTACCGGTCGGCAAGGAAACTCTCGGCCGCATGGTAAACCTGCTTGGCGAGCCGCTCGACGAAGGCAAGCCGATCGAGGCCAAAAAACACTATCCGATCCACCGCCCGGCCCCGCAGTTTACCGACCAGTCAACCAAGACGGAGATTCTGGAAACCGGCATCAAGGTGATTGACCTGATCTGTCCGATCGTAAAAGGCGGCAAGGTAGGTCTCTTCGGCGGCGCAGGCGTGGGTAAAACCGTAGTTATCCAGGAACTGATCCGCAACATTGCCGAAGAGCACGGCGGTTTCTCTGTGTTCGCCGGAGTCGGTGAACGTACCCGCGAAGGCAATGACCTGTACCATGAAATGAAAGATACCGGAGTCTTGAGCAAGACATCCCTGGTGTTCGGCCAGATGAACGAACCGCCGGGAGCCCGCGCCCGCGTGGCCCTGACCGGCCTGGCGCTCGCGGAATATTTCCGTGACGAGGAAAAGCAGGACGTACTTCTATTCATCGACAATATTTTCCGTTTCACCCAGGCAGGTTCCGAAGTCTCGGCGCTGCTTGGGCGCATCCCTTCAGCCGTAGGGTACCAGCCGACACTGGCCACGGAAATGGGCGAGTTGCAGGAGCGCATCACTTCAACAAAGGAAGGCTCGATCACCTCTGTCCAGGCCATTTACGTACCGGCTGACGACCTGACTGACCCGGCGCCAGCCACCGCTTTTTCCCACCTCGATTCCACCGTAGTCTTGTCGCGCGCCTTATCTGAGCTCGGCATATATCCGGCCGTGGATCCTTTGGACTCTACCTCGACTATCCTGGATCCGGCCATCGTCGGACAGGAACATTATGAGACAGCGCGTGCGGTACAGAAAATTTTGCAACGGTATAAGGATTTGCAGGATATCATCGCCATCCTCGGCATGGAGGATCTGTCCGAAGAGGACAAGCAGACCGTCAGCCGTGCCAGGAAAGTCCAACGGTTCCTCTCGCAACCCATGTTCGTCGCCGAAACTTTTACCGGCACCGGAGGCAAGTATGTCCAGCTGAAGGACACCATCCGCAGTTTCAGGGAAATTCTGGAGGGGAAATACGATTCAGTGCCGGAGCAGTCATTCTATATGAAAGGAAGCATTGATGAGGTGAAAGCCGCTTAATCTATCGTAAGTTTATTTATGCCTGACAAGATCAAATTCCAAATCACCACACCCGAACGCGTTGTTTTTGATGACGAGGTGGACGAGGTTATCTTGCCCACCCAAAACGGCGAGATCGGTATTTTGCCCCACCATATCCCGCTGGTATCGCTATTGGCGGCCGGTGAAATCCGTATCCGCAAAGGGCAGGACATGACGTTCATGGCAGTCTCCGGCGGTTTTATCCAGGTCAAGCAAAAACAGGTGATCGTCCTGGCTGACACGGCCGAGCGTGAGGATGAGATAGACGAACAACGGGCCGAGGAGGCGCGCCAGAAGGCGAAGGAATTATTGACGACCAAGCATGCGGAGGCTGCCGATTTTGCCGCCGTGACCGCCAAACTGGAAAAAGAGTTGGCCAGGCTCAAAGTGGCCAAACGCCGCCGGACACCTAGGGAGCCGCGTCTGCCTCAATCGTAATAATATTACGGTCGGAAAGTCTGTTGTTGCCTTTACAATAGGTATATAATTATTGTAAAGGAATTTTTTGAGTACGTATCAAGTCACCCGTATGCCTTATCTTAGCCAGATCATAAACTCGAAGGTCAGGGACAGTGCCGATATGGCCGTTGGGAAGCTGGTCGATATCCTGATCATGCCACGGCCAGGCAGTTACCCGCCGCTTGAGTACCTGAAAATCAAAGTCCGACGCAACAATAAAAATATTTTTATTCCTTACCGTTACGTGCAGCTGCTCGGCAAGCATGACGTCGTCCTGTCCACGATGCTGGAAAAGATCCAGACACAGGAAACGGTGCCTAATGAGCTGGTCGGGCTGCAGTATAATGTCCTCGACCAGCAAATAGTCGACGTGGCGGGCATCCGCGTGGTCAGGGTGAATGACGTGCGGTTCGGGACCTTTGAGAACCGCATGTGCGTGGTCGGTATCGACGTGAGTTTCCAGGGCTTACTGAGGCGGCTGGGTCTGGAGTGGCTGGATATTTTCGGTTTATTGAAGGCCAACCTGATCGACTGGCGCCAGGCCAAACTGGTCCATGGCCTGCTGAAATTGAAAACTGAACGTTTGGACATTAACGCGCTCCATCCGGCGGACCTGGCCAATATCGTGGAGGACCTGAACGTGAAACACGGCAGCCGCCTGATGATCTCCATGGATTCAGAATCTGCCGCCAAGGTTTTTGAGGAGGTTGATCCGCATTTGCAGGGCATCCTGATGAAATACCTGGACCCGGACCAGTCGGCTAAGATCCTTGAAAAAATGTCAGTCGATGAGATTGTCGACCTGGTGAAGATGATGCCGGCACACGAAGCCAAGGCGCTGATGTCTTACCTGCAGGAGACGCAGCGGAGTACCATAAATAAATTATTGCGCTATAAGAGCGACACCGCCGGCGGCCTGATGACCGTCGAGTATGTCACCGTCCGGCCGGACTGGACCGTGGAACAGGTGATAGAGGAAGTGAAAAAATCCTCGCCAGCCATGACCAATGTCATGTATTTCTACATTACCGCTGACGACGGGCATTATTACGGCAAAGCCTCGCTGCGCTGGCTGATAAAGTCTCCACCGGACCAAAAGGTGAAGGATCTACTGGAGCATTATCCGCCTTCGCCCTCGCTGCGCACTGACATGGAGATCGAGGAAATCGCCAGGATCATGACCAAATATAACTTATTGACTGTGCCGGTTTTGGACGGTGACCGGCGATTGATTGGTGTCGTAACGATTGATGACGTGATCAGGCGGCTGGTGCCTGACGCTTAAAGGAATTCATCTATGAGGGATAAGTGGCTAATGTGGTGGAAAAGAATTGTCTTTTTTTTCGGCGTGGTAGGCCCGGGCATCATCTCCGCCAATGCTGATAATGACGCTGGAGGTATTACGACCTACTCCGTCGTCGGCGCCCATTACGGCACGTCCATGCTGTGGGTGCTGCTTTTGATCACTGTTTCGTTGGCCATCACCCAGGAAATGGGCGTGCGTATCGGCCTGGTTACCCGGCAGGGACTGGGCGGCGTCATCCGCGAACATTTTGGCGTTCGCTGGACAACATTCGCCATGTTGGGAATGCTGATAGCAAACCTGGGCACCATTACGGCGGAATTTGCCGGTGTGGCCGCGGCTTTTTCCATCATCGGGGTTAATAAGTTCATCGCCGTACCCTTGGCCGCGCTGATAGTCTGGTTCGTACTGTACAAGGGTTCTTTCAAGACTACCCAAAAGATTTTCCTGGTTTTTTCGGCATTCTACATCGTGTACATCATCAACGGTTTTGTCATTAATCCCGAATACGGCCTGGCCCTGAAACACATGGTGACACCTACGCTACATTGGAATACCACTTTTTTAATAACCATGATCGCCCTGATCGGTACCACTATCACCCCCTGGGGTCAGTTTTTTATCCAATCGTACGTAGTCGACAAGGGGCTGAAGATCAGGCACTACCGGGCGGAGAAGGCGGAGGTTTACATCGGCGCTTTCATCACCAACATCGTCAGTTTTTTCATCATCATCTGCACCGCCGCCACACTGTACAAATATGGGATACAGATTGCCGACGCGAAGGATGCGGCCCTGGCCCTGAAACCTCTTGTGGGAAATTTCGCGCAGTCGCTTTTCGCCTTCGGCCTCTTCAGCGCCTCCATGCTCGGGGCTTTTATTTTGCCGACCACCACGTCATACGCCCTGTGCGAAGCTTTCGGTTGGGAATCCGGATTTGATACCAACTGGAAAAATGGCCGGACATTCTACAGCATCATCTTGGCCTGCATCATCCTGCCGGCGATCGCCGTGCTGGTCCCGACCATTCCGCTGGTGAAGATCATGATTTTTTCCCAGGACATCAACGGCATCCTGCTGCCCATTATCCTGATTTTCGTCATGCTGATCATCAAC
>CAZVMV010000008.1:0-47011 GCA_964628855.1 uncultured Gammaproteobacteria bacterium
AACGGGAGAACAACAGACTACAAAGTCACGTAAAGCGAATAAAGCTAAACTCAACATCGAAATCTGATCATTCAGACAAAAATCAAAAAAAGACCCGACTCTTTACGAGCCGGGTCTAGTTATTTCCAAAATTATTTCACCTCGATAATCCTGACTTGCGGACCGCCAGCGGATCGAGGCGTCACCACTAATTCATCTGTGCCGTCATTGTCTACATCGCCTCCTGCTACATTTACGCCGCCCGTAAAAGTCACTGGGAATGCATAAAACTGAGTCAGAAGTTTTTCTTTCAGGTCATATATTTTTACCAGCGGCTGAGCCTGTGAACCGACGCCAACCACAATTTCCTTGTTGCCATCTCCATTAATGTCGACACCCGCCACGGATACGCCACCACGGTATGTTTTATTGAAAGAATAGAAGCCTGGGGACAGCCTGGCTATAGAATTCGCCCTGACTTTGAAAATTTGGATATGCGGCGCACCGACCTCCGGTCCGGCAATGATTTCATCACGACCATCGCTATCAATATCTGCCGTCGTCACCCTGATCCCACCGCGAAAAGATTTGGCATAGGCGAAAAAATTTACCATCGCCCGGCCGGCGGAGGTATAGACCATGACCTGTGATCCGCCGCCTTGGCCTGCGGCAATGACGATATCGCTGGCGCCATTACCGTCAATGTCGCCACAAGAAATATTTACACCCCCAGTAAATTTACCATCCAATACCCTGAACCCGTTATTTATCACCTGACCACGTGAAGTAAAAATTTTAACCAATGGCCAGCCACCGCGCCCCTGACTGGTGATAATTTCTTTATACCCGTCACCATTTACATCGCACGTGGCGACATTAACCCCGTTGCGCAGGCGCGTATCATAAGCAAAAAACTGGCTGACCGCCTTCCCGGTCCGGTTGAAAATCCTGACCTGTGGCGCCAGGCCTGGCCCAGTCCCGACCACGATTTCTGCATCGTCGCTATCAGCGACATTACCCGAACTGACTGGAAAGCCGCCTCGCGTAGTAGTTGCGAATGCATAGAATGACGTACCTGAAGCGATCGGATAACGCAATGTAACCGTCGGATCAGCCGGAGGCGTGGTGCCAGTCGAGCAGTCATAAGTCAATAATGGACGGTTGACCGTCGTACCGCAGGCGTTTGCGTCAGTACACGTCCGCGTTTGTCTGTTATTTGAACAAGTCGACCATCCCGAACATTGCCAGCTTTCGTAGCAAGTCAATAAAGAGGCAGCCGCCGTCCTTTTGGTGGCGATATTCGACAACGCAGAAGGATTATTCACCTCATCATACGTTTTCAAGGCGAAGTAATACGTAGTGTCAGGCTGCAGGCCGCTGACAACGAAGGTTTCTGATTGTCCGGCAGTTTTTGGGGTCGGCGGATTCGCCACTACTGTCGCTGAACTCCAATTCGCTTCTGTTATCAGCTG
This sequence comes from uncultured Gammaproteobacteria bacterium, assembly GCA_964628855.1. Taxonomy (GTDB): domain Bacteria; phylum Patescibacteriota; class Patescibacteriia; order UBA10025; family JAHIVO01; genus JBAYGJ01. Next base: position 1,452 of record CAZVMV010000008.1, read on the forward strand.
ATTTGCGTAACGGATGTCATAACGTGTCGCCTGACCGGTATTTCCATCATCACCCGGCGCAGTCCAAGTCAGTGTCACGGTGTCTGTGGAGTCATTGGCAGTCGCAAAAACATCCGCCGCCAGGACTTTATGTACTGGCCAGTTATTATTAGATTTGTCGACAAAGACATAACCAAGCCCGAAGGCAAAAACGAAAACAGCCGCCAAACCCAGCAATGTGTCAATCCGTACGGATATGCGGGTTATGGTCTGCTGGCGAGGAAATGCAGTAGTATTCATATATTTTTTATAAATTATTATTTTGCATTTAAGTTTATTACGTTGCCGGGTGGTGTCGTATCAGCGATGCCGCCCTCCGACACTATCGACATGACGATGCTTTTTGTACTGCTCATAGTGACCGACTGACTTGCCCCCGAATACCCGCTTTTTTGTACTTGGACGGTATGGGGCGTATAATTGGTCACCGACTCGACATTCGGCTGGAGAGTATTCGCTACACGTATGAATTTTTCAGTCAGGGCTAAAGTCGCCACTCCTGACGAGTCCGTGCTTGCCGAAACAGTCTCCTGGGATGAGGCGGCAGTCACCGTAGCACCAGTGACATTGCGCCCGGCCTGATCACGGACAGTCACGTATAAATACCATTTATGATAACGTTCAAAACTATAAGAGACGAGATTGGGGTAATACACGTCGGATATCGCTGCGCCATTAGTATAGGTATTATTCAGGAAAACATGATTGTTCTGGTTTAAATTTCGCGTAAAACCAACGTGTAAATTATGGAATGTCACGTCGGTGACGGCTGTGCCGCGTGAAAACGTGTTCGAATCAAAAAGAGAATTCTGGGACAATTGGTTGTTGGCGTTGCCCAGCCAGGCATTGGTGTAATTGCTGGTAAAGTGGTTTGCGCGCAACGTCCCAAGATTAAGCGACCCGTCATATAGAGGCATGGCAGTCGCGCCGGCATTGGTTGCGCTCAGTGAAATAGTATTATTTTCATAAACGTTCGGCGCGCCCGTACTGGTATTCAGCCCGACAATGTTCGGCGGACATTGCGGGAATTGAGAATCCTTAGTGGCTGTTCCGGATATTGAATTGTTATAAATATAATTGTTGCTGGTCGTATATTGGGTACTGTTATAATCAGTCAGTTTGATGGCATTGGTAGCATAGCCAGTGGGGTATTCTGCATTGCAAAGCAGTGCCGTCAGATTGAATGTATTATCGTGTACCGATGAATCTTGGGTAAAGGAGGAAAAAAACACGCCCGAACCTTGTTGAACGAAAGTATTATTATAGACTTCAATATCCTTACCTTTCCATACTGTTACGGCAAAATGGTTGGTGACCGTGCCGTTTGTATGAAATTCGTTGCCGTATACTTTGCTGCCGATATTATCGCGAGGCTGATCAGAAGCAACCTGGGAAATGAGAAATACCCCGCCCTGACCGCCGTACATTTTATTGTTTCTAAAGATATTGTACGATGAAGCGCTTAATTGAACCGGCCCCAATAAAGCATGACGGTCGAGAGTTTCAGTGTTGGTATTTACAAAAGTGCTGTTTTCCAAAACGTTACTGCTGTGATATACGGTGAAAAAATTATTAGAATCCAGGCCATGGTTCTCGACATAAACACGGTCAAGCGTCGCGCCAGCTGTCGTGCCGAGGTTCATCACGCCCCGGCCGTAAAGGGCGCCGTGTCCGGCCTCAACGATCCGCCCGTTACGGATCAGGGCGGTTGGCGCCCGTTGAGGGACATAACCGTTATAATCAGGGTAATAATAGCTGTTGGTATAATTATTCGTCACGAAAACACCGACATCCTGTTTCGGGCGGATATCCGCCAAATCAACTTTGCAGCTCCCACTATCTACAGTAACCCGCAGGCGATACCTGTCAGTAGCGGGCGGACGAAAACTGCAAGTTTTGTCCGTTGACGTACAAACCGTTCCATTATGCTCAGACTCAACTGCAATAGTGTGGCTGCCGCATAAATCAACGATGGCATACCCGGCATAGGATCGTGACGTGCCGTTGTACGCCTTGTCCGCATCGGATATTGTCACCCAATCCGAAAAAATACTCTCGGCCGAAGTTTCACTGCCGAAACTGACCAAATACTGGTTGGATAGGTAAATATAATTATCACGCACCCTCTGGGCATGGGGGGCACCCGAAAAATCCCAATTGGCTGCCAGGGTGTCGGTAGCGCCGGCGATTTCAAAATCATTGTTTGCCAATCCGTCAAAACCAACATCGGCATATGTAATCGTATGGCCGTTCAAATCTAAAACGCTGTTGGTCGCCTCATACCACATGCAGCTCATCCGGCTTGTTACATCAGCAGTTAATAGATAATAAGTGTTTGCGGTCTTCAATTGGGTACAGCTGGAAATCTCCTGGCAACGTACATAGGCGGTGCCTGAAAGATTAATTTGAGCGCAGCCAGAAACTTGTGAATAGGTGGGTTCCTGTACTTCCTCCCCCTGGACAGTCAGGGCGCGTGCCGTCAGCGTATCCGGCCAAACGCCACAGGCAATAAAATAAACGCCCATAATGAATGGGCTGAACACCGCAGCGTATATTGCGGTATTTGAGACTGATGTTATATGTGGCGATCGGCTATCTGTCATCTTTTTATTGTGCCAATAAATTTGTCACCCCAGCCGGTGGAACGGAATCCGCCGTACTCCCACTCAAAACAATTTCTGTCGTTTTGGACTGGTCGGCTGTTACGGAAAGAGTCTTTGGTTCATAGGAAGTTTTTGTGACTGTTATCGAATGGGCCGCCAACTGTTGAAGGTAATTTGTTCCACTCTGGTTATAACGCCGATACTCCGTCAGAGGAACCGACAATTTTCCGTCTGAATCAGTGACGCCGGAATAGGCGGTTGCACCAACTTGGTCATAGATACCGACATTCACAGATGGGATTGTCGCCCCATTAGCGCTTTTAGCGTTTAACTGCAAACTCCATTGCACCAAATACTCATATGCGGCCGGACGTACACGATAGCTGCTGTCATCAGCGCCATTTTGGTATATGGAATCCCGAATAATATTTCCCAACGAAGGATGCGTCCCGCCATTTCCAAAACTGATAGTATAGTATGTAGACGGATTTGATCCTTTGACAAGCGTGTTGCCATCCAATAAAACATTACTCGCGCCATCCCAGTCTACATAAAAATTCGCCGTGTCAGCAGAAAGCGTATTTGCCTGAATGATCAAACCGCCCGTAACGTCAGCAAAGGACAGGGCATTGGCGGCTCCCACACCCGTACCAACCCGTATCGCCGTAAAAGTATTGTTATATACTCGGCAATTGTTACCCTCCGATATTTGAGTGGCACGGAATCCCTGTGCCGCACAAGCATCGGCACGTGCGATGACCGTATTGTTATACACTTCTAAGTTTGTTGCGGGATACTCTATTTGTATGCCATATGTCCCACCAGCCTGACATCCGCCATATTCCGCATTATTCGCCGGCTCAATTACATTTATGGTATTACCGTACGCTTTCGACCCGTTCCCGGAAAGATGGATCCCCCGTCCTTGGATCGGGTGACAATTGTTATTATAGACTTCCGAATTACCGCCGGATGCACCGATGCAAAAATCATTGCTGTAGCCGACTGCCTGGCCTCCCTGGCTGATGTCATTATTATATACTTTCGTATTGTCGCTGTGATAATAAAAAATTCCGCCCTGTGGACCGCCGACGATTGTATTGTCATGTACGTCAAAAGAAGCACCCTCCCAAAGTTGAATATCATAACCCTGGTTCTGATGGCGGTCCTGAATCGTCTCCACATGGCTGGTGATGGTATTATCGTGAACGTGATGGCCGGTACCCCACCAGGTTTGTATCGCAGCACTCGAATCGGTATACACCTCAAGCGTCAGATGATCGACTTCATCATTTGATCCTGAACTGAAATAAACGGCATGCGAAAACGACCCGGCAGCTTGAGATTGGCGGATGGTGCCGTTGGTTACGCGAATATTGCCATAACCCCACCCCGATCTCACTCCATACATTTGCGTAACCCCGCCAGAACCGTAAGTGATCGTAAACCCATTTAGGTCAATTACAACATTATTAGCAGTAACGGTCAGGCATGTATCCGCTGAAGAAATGTCCCGCGTTAATATAAAAGTCTCATTTGACTGGGTAATAATACCGCAATCAGAAAGGCTGGTTGCTGCACGCGTCGTATCTGACAACGTGAAATAAACCAGGATGGTAGCGGTAATTATTCCGATGATGAATAACTTTTTGTACATTAGAAAAATATTATTCCGCTGTTAAATTAGTTACAGTCGCTGGTGGTGTCGTATCGGCAATTGCGGGATTTTGACACGCCTGACTCTCCGCTGGTTTTTGTTCTGTCGTACCACAGTTATTAGTATCACTACATGCCCGAGTCTGGGTGCTATTTGCACAAACTGACCAATCAGTACAGCTCCATGCTTCAGTGCAGGCTACCCCCGGGTTAGTAGGTATTTTCGTATACATGACCACCGGACCTGATGTAGACCAAATTATCGGTATATAATCCGCAGTAGGATTGGCTACAGCCGGACCAGTAGGAAATTTATTAGCCAGGCCATCGGTTGTGACGGCAACGGGATCTGTCCAGACATGAGCAGTGGTATCCCATTTTCGGTAGTAAACATTATTATTATCAGCAGTCGTAGATTCCTGCTTAATATAAAATAAATATAGGGTATCTCCATGCCTAGTCAGCGAGGGATGCCAATCGCTTGGATTATACGGCAATGACACGATAGTGCTCTGATTCCATGAACCCGTTCCGTTATTATATTCTTTCCAGGAATGGATAAGGTGATTGGAATTATCCGGGTAAATGACGTGGAATTCGTTGTTCACAAAACTCATCGCATATTCCCTGCGGTAAACTTTGGATCCCCAGACAATGGAAGAATCCGCATTGGCTACGAATTGCGCCCCGTCCCAGATAAAATATTTATACCCCCAGCCTACGTTTGACGAATCATCGCTGTACCAAATTACTACAGCTGGCAGCCCGTTTATCAGTAATGAGCCGATTCTAACATTTTCATATCCCGTATTGCTGACCCAGCCTTCATTCGGAAATGTTGCACCACCGTCAGTAGAGTGGAAATAACGGACATTCCCGGTTGTATTGATGCTGGTCCGGTAAAAAACCCAAATATTATTTTCATCCTGAGCCAGGACATTGGATCGAGTTGCTACGCCGGCCGGCGTAAATGCGGATGATAAAGTAATAGACGTCGCCATGTCACCGGTCGCAACCGCGGGTGAATTTATTTTCCGAAAATAAACATTTCCGCTGCCCGGGTCGGTGACATAAATATTTCCGGCTCCGTCACCCGATAATGAAGCATGATAATCCAGCCAGCTCCTTACTGTAATTGGCGTACTCCAGGTGGCCCCACCGTCAGTCGTCTTCATGAAATTTCCGGAACTTTTCTCAAACATTGCCCAGACTGTATTCGGGTCAGTCAGCGACATGAACACTTTCTGCCGGGGAATTGTCAAAGTGCATCCGTCAGTACGGCATGTACTGATTTGGGTAGGGGCACCGTATACAGTCGGCACCAGATTGAGAAACATTATCCCAACTGCTAGGGCCGCAATACCCAAAACGCCCCAATGCGTGATTTGAGTAATTGAAATTTTTTGAAATGGAATTTTAATATTTTTCATATCAAATATTAGTAACGGAAATTATCCTCACCTGCGGGCCGCCGACTGAGCGTGGAGCTACCAATAATTCCTGCGTTCCATCACCATTGGTGTCGCTGCCCGACACGTTGACGCCGCCGGTGAATGTCGCCACAAAAGCATAAAACTGCTTCTGTAACTGTTGCCTGATGTTGAAAATCCTTACCAGGGGCGTGGCGTTGCTGCCCACCCCGACAACTAATTCTTTTATCCCGTCGCCATTCGTGTCCACACCTGCTACGGACACACCGCCGCGATAATCTGAATTGAAAGCGTAAAAACCTGGCGACAAGCGAGAAATCGAACCGGTCTTAATCTTAAAAATCTGGATATGAGGCGCCCCCAGGTCAGGTCCGGTAATAATTTCGTCGCGCCCGTCCGCATCCATATCTGCAGCAGCGACCCTGATCCCGCCGCGGAACGTTTTCGCATAAGCGAAAAAATTGGCAAACGTTTTTCCCGCAGAATCGTACACCATCACCTGCGCGCCACCGCCTCGGCCAGCCGAAACAATTATTTCCTGCGTACTATCACCATCAATATCGCCGCAGGCCAAGAAAATTCCGCCCTTGAATGCTCCGTCCAGTACCGAGAAACTGCCGAGCTGGGATCCACTGCCGTTAAATATTTTTACTACAGGCAATGCGCCTACGCCTTGGGACGTGATAATTTCATCCAAACCGTCTCCGTTCACGTCACATGTGTTCACCCGCACTCCAGATCGAGACGTTGATTCATATGCAAAAAAACGAGCCAGTACCTTTCCGCCTGAATCCAAGACGCGAACTTCTGGCGACAAACCAGTGTCAGTGCCGGCAATAATTTCATTGGCAGTGCCGGCAAGGACATTGCCGCCAGCCACCATAAATCCGCCTCGCAGCGTGCCCGCATATGCCAATAATGAAGTGCCACTGGCTACTTTTATGGTAACAGTTGTGGAAATAGTGCTACTTGTCTTGGTGGAATTGGGATAGTATGTGCTTGGCGTAACCCCCTTGCTATCCGTGATCCCCAAGCCCCGCTCTAGGGTAGATCGTTGGCCGTCCAAATTAATGACTGTCACGTCATACCAGCCCGGTTTTAATTTTGATAACGGCAATTTTACGGACAACGTTGTTGCTGACTGAACAAACGTCTGGTCGGCAAGGTAATCCGCGAAATAGGTTTTTGCGCCGTAGGTAAATTTCGTTCCGGTAATTTTAACCTGCAACCCAGCACCTTTATCCCAGGACGGGTTCACTTCCTTGGGCGAAACGCCTGTTACTGTTGGAGCCGGATCGGTATACGGCGCAGTTCCGGTAATGTCAATTTTTCTTATCATGTCATTCCATGTATCGGCCAGATAAATAGAATTCCCAGTCACGTCAGCCACCAGGCCTTTTGGATTATTGAATTCCGCGGCAACTCTTGTACCATTTAAAAACCCGCGTTGTCCTGATCCGGCAACCAATTTCGTCAAACCAGTAGCTGGATTAACCAATCGGATACGCATCGAACCGGTATCAGTCACATACAATAATCCATCTGATCCCATCTTCACATACTCAGGAAAAGAGAATACAGCCTGCGTGCCGATCGCTTCACGGTAACCGGCAGATCCCGAACCGGCTACGGTAGTCACTGCTCCGGTGGCAACCACGATTTTCCTGATGGCATGATTATTCGAATCCGCCACGTATAAATTCGTTCCGGTCGAATCGATGGTGATGCCGAATGGGCGGTTGAATTTCGCCGCTGCACCGGTTCCGTTTGCATATCCTGCCACGCCCGAGCCAGCTACCAGCGAAGTCTGTCCGTCAGAAATTCTGACTCGTCTGATCCGGTTATTACCTGTATCAGTGACGTATAGATACGTATTGGTTGGATCTATCACAATACCTGAAGGCGCCTGGAAATAAGCACAGCCGCTCACGCCAGTGCTTAGCTGCCCCTCGCACTTCGTCCCTTCCTGATAACCATTCACTGTTGTGCCAGTGGCATTGATATTCCCCGCGCCGGAAATCAAAAAACTGTACGGCAAAGTCGCATCCAGATTTATTCCGCGAATCCGATTGTTCCATCTGTCCACCACGTACAACCTGTTTCCGCCGGAATTGACGGTTATCCCCTGGATCGTCGAAAAGCGGACAGGACCGACATAATGCGTCGGGTCATCATCCCCCTCGCGGTAATTGTCCACACTACTGCCAATGACTTGGGCTACTTCTCCGGTCGAGCGCGTGACACGCCGGATCTTATTGTTGTCGGCCACATAAATATACTGGCGACTGGCGGTCATCACCATGTCATACGGCCGGCCAAAAAGCGCAGACGAAACAGATCCATTGCGGTTGCCAAAACGTTCATAACCGGCATAAATATCTTCATCTCCCGACAACGTCGTACGGAACCTATGGATCGTCCCAATTCCCGCATTGGCAACATAAACATACCCATCAAACACTTTAAGCCCGGACGGAAAATTTATCGATGCCATACTTCCGTCTTCAGCGAATAGGCTGGTGGTATTAGAATTCAAGTCAATTTTCCTTACATAGTCATTGATTCCGTTCCCGTCAGAGATATACAATGTCGTTCCATCGAGAGCCACTCCCCAGACATTGTTGAATTGGGCAGACGAACCGACGCCTTCGGCATAACCGGCAGTTCCCGACCCGGCAACCGTACTAACAGCTCCATTTATGGTATTTACGGCAACGACTCTATAACTTCCCGCGTCGGCCACATATAACGTCGAACCGTCAGTAGAAATTGCGGCTTTTTTCGGATGGTTAACGGCGTCAGAAACAAGACTGACCGCTCCACCGTAAGTAGACACGCTTTTAATAGCACTGTTACCTGTGTCCATGATATATACAGTCGAGCCGTATACTTCCACACCTTCCGGAGCGCTTAACCCAGATGAAACTAAATTGGTTACTGTGCCTCCGCTGATTTTTTTTATTTTATTATTTGCAGTATCTGCCACAAATAAATCTCCATTAGAAGAAATAGAAACACCGCGCGGCAAGGCGAATTCTGCAGCCGATACAGAACCCACCGTGTCGCCATACGAACCGGTTCCTGCAAAAGTAGCCACGGTTCCTGATGAATTAATAATACGGATTACATTATTGTATGTATCTGCAATATAAAAATTTCCGGACGAATCGATGTCAACATCTTCAGGAAAATCGAAATACGCATCTGCTCGGCTCCCGCCGTCACCATCGTAGATTTTTCCCGTAAACGTACTCACATCACCATATGCGGCACTAGCCGGATGGGCAAATAAAAAAATAGCGCAAAGCGCTACTAATGTTAGTAAAAAATTCCTATGGAAAGAGGTTTTCATACTCTAATAAATTTTTGTTTTGTTTTTTACTTTTCAGCCATTATTATAGCATGTTTCTCTATTTTTTACAAGAGGCTACCTCTCAATTCGGTAAATAGCCAGGTCACCATTTTTGTACACCTCTTTTAAAAAGGAAAGGGAACGCACGTCCATATAACCCAATCCTTTTTCCAATGGGCCATAAACAATATCCGTTATGCCATTTTCTTCCAACAGATTTTTTTTATGATCCTCTGATCCGGGGTTAGAATAAAAATCCTCAACCACCTTTTGTTTATCTGATACATGGGGCGTTTGATAAGTGTGCCCAAAAAATGAGGAAATGCCCGCGACGCCTGGAGCAAGATTGCTGTACGTATAACTGCCTAACAAAACGGAATTATTGTCTTTATTTTCCCTCAACCAGCTTAATGACTGCATGACATTTTCAGGGACCGTATAAGGCAGCCTATGCGAACTGAACAGGCGCAAGTCCAATCCCATGACAAACCAATTCGTACAGCTTAATAATATTATTCCCATGGATAAAAATATCATTCTACGCTGTCGGATCCAGGCCGGCGACATTTGATAAATGAAAAGCAAGCCACTGACAGATAAAATTGTAACTGGGATATGCAAGCCCTCTATAAACTTACGCTGTAAATCCGGCAAAAAGGGCTGGTACAATAAAAAAGCGCATGTAATAACCCAAATAACTAGTAACAACATTTGCTCCTGCCGTTTTTTTATCGCCTGCCAAATACCACAAAATGTAAGTGGCACTAATAAACCATATCCGTAAAGATATACTAGCGGCGGCGGTGACCGGAAATCCATGGCACCGAGCCAATCGTCATAAATATTGCCACGTGAAAAGACAAAAAATAAATACCCAAGTGAAATCAAAACATACGGAAATAAAATCCAGAATTTCCTGAATGCAATCCCCTGCCTAATATCTGTACGGATAAAAAAATAAACAATTGTCATAAATGCCAACATCCCCACCAGCAGGCTGATATAAAAATGCGTAATTACTAATAGGGCAAATGCCAAGCCAGTCATGTGGACAAATCCCGGTCGACCGGTCGTGTGAAATAAAATTATTCCCATCAATACGACAAGACTTAAAGACATGCTGAAAAGAAGTAGCGGCGACTCATAGATAGTTAGAAATGTTATGGCATCTGACATCCAGTTGTCGCTCGAAGCAATGATGGAATTGAACATCCACCCTAAGCCTGAACTGCTAACCAACAGCAATAGCGTGTACAGACGAATCTTCTTTGATGAAAAAAATACTGCGATAAAGCAGTAGGCGATAAAAAGAAAAACAAGCGCCGTTAAAACACGCAATAAATGGTAAGCAATAATATTCGGCAAACCGAGTATCCCGGCCATCCATCCGCCCGCAAGAAATAATGGGTGGAAAATTACGCGTGCCTGATTTTCGGTTGCATACAAATTCTTGAAGACCAGATGTCCTTCACGCGCCTGTTCCATCCAGGCCAGATAGGTATAAGTATCGCCCTGATTAATATGATGTGTGCCAGTAAACACCCTGCCTTCGGGCGCACTAATGGCTCCATAGATATAAGGCACGCAACTAATGATAATAGCGATCATCGCAATGATAGCCGCTCGCCGTGACTCATGTCGATCAATAGATAAAATACTCATCATACATCAAGTATAACTTATTTTCGGATAAAAAAAGAGAGCTGCAGAAACTGCAACTCTCTGGAATTGTATGGAACAAACGGCACTAGACCGTCATATCCATCACTTTGAACAGATGCCCCCATTCGGGCAGGTCATAATGGAAAAGACTGAGAGTCTTCACCATCTGGCCGTCCGCGGGTAGGGGGAAGATCAACGTCGCACTGAACGGAGAATTGAGCGGGAGCTCATATTTGCCGTTCAGCGGAAGTCCACCGTCCACACCGACAATCTGGAGTTTGTTTTTCCGGTCGTCGATGAGGTAAGTAGACGAACTAACACTGGCCGCTTCCGGAGCCGGATGCGACCGCAGCCATTCCACCTGCACACGGATGTCTTTGTCTGTCACCTCGATTCCCTTGACGGAAAACGAGAAGAATCTCATCGCATCTGGCGATGTGGCATTGACTGACGCCTGCTTGGGAATGACTGGCTCGGAAACTTCATGAGCCGGAACAGTTGCGTTAACGAATTGGACCTGAAGCTGCGGTTGAGTCTGCTGCATCATTGGTACCGCAGATGCGCCAGTCAACATGGCCGGCTTAGGAGTGCCAAGCCACATTGCTTTGACCGGAGCCGGACCCCTATCATCCATAAACCTCTTGAAGTATTGGAGGTCTTCTACGGTCGACTGTCCGTCACCGTTGACATCAGCATACCGACGGTCAGCTTTGAGGAAAACCGTTGAATCGGTCAGTCCGTCCTGCATAAACCGCAAGTCCACTGTGTCGGGGCGCGAATTTTCATTCACGTCCCAGTAATACGTAGCGTCTGTCCGATTACTGAGCACGCCTATGCCTGCCCAAATGTAGTCGTTGCCCTGGTATTGGACCGTGGCCTTAAATTCTGCCGGCACCATCCACTGGTAACCAACCATGATCAAATAAATGAACAGGTTGGTGACTGCCATCGAATTCAGGAGCTTCCGGATTCCCTCTTTACGGATTCCGAAAAGTCCGAGCGACAGCAGGATGGCGATCACGGTCATGTAGTAGACTTGCGTTTGCAGAGTCTCCCACACGTTGAACATGATGGCAGAAACCATCAACGAAACAGGCCAGCACATTATGAGCACGTACCCGGCGATGAAGCTACCGAGCGACGTACGCTTCTTCTTGTCCTTGGCCGTTTCGGTGTCGGCAGTTACTGCGTCCTCTTCCGAGGCAAACCACCGAGCCACTACACTGATCGGCCAAAACACCACGCCGAGTATGGCCATACCGACTATTGATGACAGTATGGCGAATACCATCATCCACATCTGCGAGCCAGGAAGCCATGAGATAGTGAGAATCAGGAATCCGGCGATTGCCAGGAAAATCAGGACACCCAGCAGCTTGTAGATCGTCTTGGACATGACAGACCAAATCGTCAGTACCACCAACGAAGCGAGGAACATCAAGTATCCGATCCAACCAGCCACCACGATCAGCCAAATGCCGAGCGAAAGCAGCAGCCCAATGCCGCCCAGAATGACTAACCAGCGGAACAAATGCTGGTAATCAAACAGGCGACGTACGGCCATGACGACCAGACTATCCTTCTTCCCATGCGGGTCGAATGGCGTCCACTTGTCCAGCATAGTCCGAACCTGTTCGTACTGTTCTTTTGACCACCCCCATGCGCCAACCCCTCCTCTCAGGATGAACCCGAGGATGAGTAGGATCGCGCCGAAAATGGTCTGATGACGGTCAACAACCGTCCCCAGGCCGATGAGGGCAAATACGTCCTCAATCCGCCTGATGGGTTTCTCATGAATCGCATCGTCAATCTTGGCGAGCGAACCGGTGAGCCTGCTCCACAAGCTCTTCTTTTCTGTCGTTTTATCTGACATGACTATTTCTCCTTATTCAGACTTCGGATTCAACATGTTGGCAAATCCCTCGAAAAGCGGAACAATTCCGCTCAGACGGGAATCACCTCTTACTACATCAACCGCCATATCAGCGAGCGTCTTGCCCGCCTTACGGTCACGTTCGTGGGTTTCAGAGCGCCATTTCTTGAGTCGCTCCAATTGGGCGTAGAACCAGTTTTTGTCCGGTTCCGTGGCCTCTGACTTAACCAGGCCGAGAATCATTTTCTGATCCTCCAGTCCCAGCTCAGCCAGCTTGACCAGCCCATCCGCACCAAGCTTCGACAGCATCAGCATCAGCCGGCTATATTCGTCCGGCTTAACCTGGGTCTTCAGGAGCGCCAGGATGTTGCCGCGCTTTTCTTCAGGCAATTCCAGAATCAACATCTGGACTTCGCCGTAGGCCTCTGCGAGCGACCGAGATTTGCCGGCAGTGGCAGTCGGGTCTTCTGACGCAAATTTACTGATGATGACCATGATGTCACGCCAGTAATTTTCATCAAACTTGACTGCCGTCGGGCCCGTAGACATCCTTTTGATGACGTCCTGAAGCTGTCGATGGTGGATCGCCCCCAAACTTCGACGCACTTCCCTTCTGGCGGTCGGACTCAGGGAGTCTATCGCCTTCAGGAAATTTGCCGATTGGTCGGGAGGGACGAGCATCAGGAAAGTGATGAAACCGTCGGTGAAAGCTTTTTCGCGCTGTTCACTTACGGTTCCTTTGGCCTTCGACGTTTCATCGATGGGCGTTTTTCCTTCCTGCTCTTCCTTCACCTGTTTACGATACTCGGCAAAGAACCGCGAACGGATATTGTCCGCAATATGAGTCCAAGTTCTCCCTTCGGGGATGAACTGGCCGAGTGCGACGGAAATGTAGGGCATGAATTTGGTGAATGCGGCTTCCGCGTCCACCATACGCCCTGATTTCTTCACGAAACCACGAATCGCTTCGACGACTGACGGCATGTATTCGTCTACCGTCTGATCGAGTGAATCCCTGACTGCAGTCTGGATCCTGGTTGCAGTAGTGCGATCCGGCTTTGCGTCCGAACCGCCCTTTTTTTCTGATTTGTCTGACATACTCACCTCTTAGGTTATATAAGTTAAGTTTATAGTATCTTCTACTTTCATCTATATATAAATCTCCTTATCACCTAAGATGGCGAGCTGGAGAGTTGTCATGTGGATCTCGTTTCCGAGTTTATGTTGTCAAAGACCATTACTGATCTCAGACTATGGTTTTTTGCTCAAAAAGCATCCGACCATAGCCGGTCATCCTAGTACATATTGGCTGTTTTGTCAAGGGGTAATATGAACAAAAAAATCCCTCACTTTTTTAAGGTGAGGGACGCTTTACTTTGGCAATTTGATGCCATTAAAAGGCTTTATCAGCCTTGCGATCCGGAAGTTTCGGGACTTATCTTTCCTCTGATGAGTTTGACGACACCGGCGAGGTCGCTTGCCGCGGTTTTCGAGGCTTTGCGATTTTCCTCCTGAATCTTGACGTAGATCTCCTCCCTATGGACAACCACATCGGCTGGCGCATCGATACCCAGACGGACCTGTCGCCCACGGATACCGAGGACTGAAACCCTGATTTTATCACCGATGGTTATAGATTCCCCTAACTTCCTTGTCAAAATGAGCATAGCCTTCTCCTAAGGTAACAGGCTGCAGAACAACATTGTTTCGGTAATATATCAGATAGGGTAATTTTGTGCAAGTCTATTTAATGTCAATTAAATTCCCGTCAGTAGATATCTGGACGTCCATTAGGTAATCCGTGCGCATTATTTGACTTCCGACTTTTTCCAATCGCTTGATCGTGGTCAGGTGCGGGTGGCCATAAGAATTGCCTTTGCCTACTGAAATTACTGAATACTTCGGATGGACGGCCTCAAGGAACCCAATAGACGACGAATACCTGCTCCCATGATGGCCTACCTTTAGTACGTCACTGGCCAGCGCGCTCTTTCCATCTTTCAATAATATATTTTCAACTTCAACAGGCGCATCACCGGTAAAAAGAAAAGAGGCGCGTTGATAAACCATCCTGCAGACTATAGACGTTAGATTCAAATCCTTCGCTCCAGCGATCGACTCAGGACTAAGTGGATATAAAATTTCCATTGCGGTGTTGCCAAAAGTATATTTCATCCCTGCTGACACAACTCTAATAGAAATGTTTTTCCGGATACTCACATCCTGCCAGGCCAAACATCCAGGTGATTTATCACCTACTCCGCTCCAAATTACCCGGCCAACGTCGTACCGTTCCAATACTGCCGCCAGTCCCCCCTCATGGTCAGCATGGCAGTGGGTCAGGATGACTAGGTCTATCTGCCGGTCATAAAAAGGCAAAGTCGCCCCCAGCTTTGACAGGACTTCCGTATCCGGTCCGGCGTCGATCAGGATATTTTGGTGGGACGGGGTGCGTATCAATGTGGCATCACCCTGTCCAACGTCGAAAAAAAAGACACGTAAATCAGAAGAATTCTGGTCATGGACATAGACACCGGCCAGGATTATCCCGGCGATATATATTCCGCTGAGCCATAACAATAGCTTATTGCGTTTTGACCTGCTGGCCATTAATGTTCCGGCGTTTATAAATAAATATTCCCAAAATCAAACAGGCATACCACCCGATTGGCCAAGCCCATGAAAGCTTTTGTATATCAACAGATGCAAAGCCAAAACCGGAAAATAATTCCGTGACTGACACAATATACTTTAAAAGCAGCCCCACAAACCACCCTGCCACTTGCCCTAGGGGCAACCAGATCAACGCTAATGCCGTGGCGCCAAATCCTAAACCCATCGTCATCGGGATAACCGGAACTACAAGTAAATTTACCAACGGTGCTACGATTGACGATCTTCCGAACTGAAATGCGATCAGCGGTGCCGTGAAAAAAATCGCCGACATGGTCGCGGCCAGTGTCGAGCCCAACCATCTGGGAATGAACCTGAATAAAAACATTTTTTCAAAAATCGGTGCCAGGTAAACCAAACCTAAAGTAGCAAGAAAAGAAAGCTGGAATCCGGTGTCGAAAGTCAGCACCCGCGGATTAACCGCTACCATAACGGTTCCGGCCAACAATAAAACATTCGTGATCCTGCTCAGACGCCCTAGCTCACGCCCCAGCATCACCAATCCGCCCATTATCCCTGCCCTTACCGCTGAGGCTTGGGCCCCGGTCATTACCACAAACAATGCGATAGCGGAACATGATACCCAAAAACTAACCCGTCTGGATAATGAAATCCTTTGCATAAGCACTGACAAGGCCACGGCAATTATCGTAATGTTAAAGCCGGACAGGGCGACAATATGCGTGATGCCGGTTCGGTTGAATCCGGTCATGAGATCCTCGGGTATGGCCTTTTTCGCTCCCAACAAAATACCGCCGAGTAAAGATGAATATGGTTCTGGCAGGATATTCTGGATCGCTTGGACAAAAATGTTTTTTAATTTCAAAAGGTTAGACATAAACCAATTGCCATAGCCATGACCGCGTAAAGTGACTGATACTGGCCGATAACAAACGGAAAAAATATCATATCTGGATAAATACGCCCCATAATCAAAAACTCGTCCTGTCCCGTCTTCCGTAACGATCTGGCCAGGTGCTTCAATTTCACATTTAATCTCCAATAGGTCGCCATACTGAAATGAGGGAAAAGTCGGTACGGTTGTCAGTACGAGCCCGGAAACCTTTTCACCATTATCTATTTTTAAAGAATTGACCGATAATTTCACGCTGTCCTTGCGCACATCGGGCTCGCTTGCTACTACTCCCAGAAAGCGTACTATCTGGCTATTATAAAAATTTATATCCTCTGGCGTAGGGACTTGTGTACTCGTCTGAAATCTGTAGATCCCGCATATGAACATAAATGTGCAAATGCAAATCACGCTTGCCAACTTTTGAGACTTATTGAAAAGAAGCCATACGGTTGCCAGTGTAATAACCGCCGCATATGCACACCAGGGCAAAGAAAAAAATGAGCCTGCGCCTACGCCAAATAAAAAGCTGAGGCATATAAATAGGAATATTTTTGACTTGGTCAATACCATAAAAACCTTCCGCGAATTAACGGGAAGGTTACTGTGTATAGCCTAGCATATATTTAAATGATGTCAAATAAAAGAGGCGGAGACCACGTGAATCCCCGCCTTGAATTACCCAGTGTCCACTGATTATGGCTTTTCGTAAGTCTTTGCGAACTTACTGAGCTTCCGGCTTTTGCCCGCCGGGGTCATGCATACCTTGACTTTGCGGTGAGACGCAAGTCGCAGCGCGAAATCCCCCAGATTGCCCCCGACAGTTTCGAAGGCGTCAGTTTCGAATTGTGCATGGACAGTGTCACAATCAGTGCACTGTCCGACAGGCCGAGCCGGGCTCTGTTCGAAATAAGCAACGATCTGGACTGTACCCTGGCAACCCTCATTCATGCATGGGAAATCAGGTACGACAGGATACTTGGCGGTTGTGGTCGACATACACTCTACTCCTTGTGTTTAATAATACCGGTATTTCAGTGGACAAAAAAACGAAATTACATTTCATACTCCTCCTTCTGACCATTGGTCAGTAGATACTGATTTGTTGTTAAAGAATTTCAATTTATTTCCGTTTAGGAAATGGCAGTGAAAGAACGTCGGTAAAGGTGAGTGGGGGTGGGATCTCGGACCAACCGCCAGGAAAATCCTTGATCCCGACCCCTCTCAACGATTAATAATCAAAGTATACTACCAAAACCCCATAAATTGTCAATAGATTAAAAAAACCGCCACTGCTTTCACAGCGACGGTCATAATTACAACCGAAAAATGCTACTCCACTGTTACTGATTTCGCTAAATTGCGGGGCTTGTCAGGATCCTCACCCTTTAATACGGCTATTTCATAGGCTAATAATTGTCCGACGGTCATGACCAAAACCGGGGTCAGATGCCCGACTGTTCTCGGAATTTCAATGACCCATTCCGCCATTTCACGGATTTGGGTATCCCCTTTGCTGACCACGGCGATAATCCTGCCTTCACGCGCTGCCACTTCCTTGGCATTTGACACGATCTTCTCGTACGTTATTGACTGTTCCACGTCCTGTGGCGCGATGATCACCACTGGCATGTTTTCGTCAATAAGCGCGATCGGGCCGTGTTTCATTTCTGCAGCAGAATACCCCTCGGCATGTGCGTAGGAAATCTCCTTCAGTTTCAGTGCTGCCTCGAACGCTGCAGCATATAAATATCCGCGGCCGAGAAAAAGGAAGTTACTGTTCTGATAGAATTCCTTGGCAATCTGATGAACAATGCCTTTTTCGCCACCCACCTCATCCAGCACCTGCTGAATGTTCGCAGGTAAATGGACCAGCTCGCCCACGATCTTGTCAAAATCAGCATCGGAAATCCTTGGCTGCCCATTAACTAGCGGCTGGCATTCATCCATGAACTTGGCTAGGCCAAGGTTCAAAATGGACAATGCTACCACTTGGCAGGCAAATGACTTCGTGGAGGCTACCCCGATCTCCGGACCGGCATGCATGAATATACCGCCATCGACCATGCGAGAAATAGATGACCCGACGACGTTCACGATGCCAAGCGTGTAAGCGCCCAACTCCTTGGCCAGCTTCAGACCGGCTTTGGTGTCCTCAGTTTCCCCGGACTGCGAGATGGCGATACACAACGTATGTTCTGGCAAGTAAGGACTCCGATAACGGAATTCCGAAGCCTGTTCACAAGAAACCGGTATCCGTAATATCCGCTCCATTAATATGGCGGCGATCAAGCCGGCATGCCATGAAGTGCCGCAAGCCAGGATCTTGATCAAATCGATACGGGAGACCTCAGTCGGAAAACCGTTTTCCAAACAGCGCAGATGGACATTACGAGCGCCCGGTGTGACACGTCCCGCCAAAGTCCGCCTGACCGCTTCCGGCTGTTCGAATATCTCCTTGAGCATGAAATAGTCGTACCCGCCTTTTTCGATCATATCCAGAGTCAGGGAAACCTCTTCAACAACAGGTGACACCATTTCATTATTGAGCGTCACGATCGCATGGCTATCAGCCGTGACATTAGCTATTTCGCCGTCATTAAGGTAAATCAGCCTATTGGTATGCCCAATTATGGCTGAAGGATCAGAGGCGACAAAATGTTCGCCGACTCCTTCACCTATGATCAATGGCGATCCCTTTCTGGCAGCGACGATAACTCCCGGATGGGCAGTAGAAACAACCGCAATCCCATACGTTCCTTCGACCTGCAGTAAAGCTTCTCGGACTGCTTGGACAAGGTCGCCCTTGTACAAATAACCGACCAGCAAAGCCAGTACCACAGAATCGTTGGCATCTTTGGCGGCTTCTTCATCACCTGGATACGGCACTCCTCGTTCGGAGAGCCAAGCCATGATAGAACGATAATTCTCGATGATGCCGTTATGCACCAAGGCAATTGTTCCATCCTGACTGAAATGCGGGTGGCAGTTGAATTCATTCGGCTTGCCGTGCGTTGCCCACCGCGTATGGGCAATGCCACAACTTCCCAGCCGAACTACAGAGCCCACCTTGGCGACCAAGGAGGAAATTTTTCCTACCGATTTGACGGTCCAGAAACCTTCTGGTTCCTCTACCGTCAAGGCAGCAGAATCATAACCTCGATATTCTAGGCGGCGCAAACCATCGATGAGGATCGGCTGCGCCGGACGCTTTCCGACATAGCCTACGATGCCGCACATAAATACCTCCATTCTCCATTATATTGTTCAAGAACAATTTTTCTATTTATTATGAAAGAGTATTCCACAAATATTCAAAAATCATTTTATTAGTCTGATAAAGCCCCGCATCGGAAATAATCATGCCGATCGGCTGCTTGTTTTTGTCCAGGGAAATCAGCCCGAGCTTCTTATAGTAAATGATCATGTATGTCGGGGAACCTTCGGTCTTGGACAGCCACCGACGTTCGTCCATGCCCCAGAGCTGGCCTCCAGAACCGACGGCAATCACCTTACAGCGGATTTTACGCTTGACCCGCTCTTTGGCAAAATTTGGGAAACCCTGATATAAATGCTGACGAACGTCCGATGCGGAATAAACATAATACACCTTTTCTCCCGCATCTGACATCACATCCAATACATCACTCAATACAGTCTTGACCCCCTTGCTGCCCTGATAATATTTAACCACAGGCTTGTCTTCAGCACGATCATAGACAGACTTTAATTCGGGAATAATTTTTTCTACAGTTGCCTTGGATTCATTTAACTCATGGATCCTCTCTTCTATAAATATTTTAAGTTTCTCCGGGTCCTCGGCCAGAAAATATTGGTGCTTATCCTGATGGTAATAACTGACCAGCCCGCGCTTTATTAAAAATTTCAGAATATCATACGTCGTGCCGCGGTTCACTTCTGCTGCACCGGCTAATGTACGTACTGACGATGGCCCAGCATGAAGCAAGGCCAAATATACCCTCACTTCCTTATCCGATAGGCCTAATTGCTTGAGAATAGTAGAGACTGACATGGAATATATCCAATATTAAGGTTATTCAATTATAGAACGGTTCAGCTTTTTGTCAATATTTTTTCTACAAAATTTTTTATTATATGAAATTTAGGCTAAATTTAGCAAAAAAACAATAAAACAACTGTCAAACTGACAGCTTAGTATTATTATATGTCTTTGGTTTGTTATTTTTTCAGAAAACGCAGATAGGACTCGATGAACTCCTTTATATTTCCATCAAGGACGGCGTCAACATCCTGGATTTCATGCTTGGTTCGGTGGTCTTTGACCATCTTGTATGGCTGCAGTACATATGAACGTACCTGATTCCCCCATGCGGCTTCCTGGTAAGCGCCGCGTAATTCCCGTTTTTCCTTTTGTTGCTCTTCTAGATACCTGGCGTGCAGTTTTGCTCGAAGAATTTTCATGGCCGTCTCCTTGTTCTGTTGTTGGGAGCGCTCGTTTTGGCAAGAAACAGTTATCCCGGTCGGTATATGGACAAGACGTACTGCCGAATAAGTCGTATTAACTGACTGGCCGCCATGCCCAGATGCCGTCGATGTGTCTATTCGTAAATCCTTATCCTCTATTTTCACTTCAGTTATCTCCTCCAAAACCGGCAAAACTTCCACTAGTGCAAAAGAAGTGTGGCGCATCTTCTCTGCGTCGAAGGGTGAAATACGAACCAAGCGGTGAACGCCCGCTTCCGCCTTCAAATACCCATAGGCATATCGACCGACCACTTCCATAGTGACGCTCTTTATGCCTGCTTCATTTCCAACAGACTTGTCCACGATTTTGACCACCCAGCCTTCGCGCTCGCAGAACCGCACGTACATACGCAGCAGCATCGATGCCCAATCTTGTGCGTCGACACCGCCAGTACCGGCATGGATGGCGACTATGGCATGTGAGGCGTCGTATTTACCCGAAAGCATAATAAAAAATTCCAGGGATTGATACTGTTCATATAACTCCTCATACCGTTTTGTAATTTCAGATTTCAATGAGTTATACTCTTCATGGTCAGATGCCGAGGCCAGCTCCAGCACATCCTCAATTTCCTTGGTGAGACTGACCCAGCGGTCAACATCATTCTTCAGCTCATCATGCTCCTGGGACTTGAGTTTAGCGGTATTGGCATCAGACCAAAAATCCGGCTTTGACATTTCCATCTCCAAAACTTTAACCCGCTCTCGCATGTGGTCAATCTTGAGTAATTGCCAGGTTTTGGCAATACGTTCCTTGAGGTCTATTATTTTTTCTATAATATCTTTCATACCATTTTATTGTAGCCGATGAACTCTCTGCAGGCAAGCAAAAACACCCTCCGCCTTGGGGAGGTAAAGCGAGTGACGATATTTTATTCAGGCCGCCGTCTTTAACTGCTCTTCTTGCGCATTTTCCTGCCGTTCTTCTGCGACCACTTCCTCATCTAACTCCCCTTTTAACCCTTTGACAAATGTTTTGAAAAATTTAAGAATCGGTGTCCGTTCTGCCATCTTGCCGCGGGTGAACATCCTTTTTTCAAATTGGAAAGTAAGCCCACCTTTCGAACGCATATTGCGGGCTTCATCGAGTGCAATTTTAATTAGCTTGTTGGTGCGTTCCCTGCTTATGCCGGCCGTCATAAAAACTTCACGCCAGGACTGAAAAATTTCCTTAAGCCGCTTGCTCTGTGATTCAATTTGCAATACTGTCCAGTGCTCCTCCTGGAATCGTCTCATGTATTTATAAAGGGTGTCAAACTCCTTTTTGCGCGTCATGATCAACTGCTGGTCTGTCATCGAAATTTCTTCGACCTCACCCTTTTCTGGCTCCGATTCGTGACTTTCTGAGTGAGCCTGATCATTATCCATCTGAATACTACCTTTGATGTCAAGCTGTTCTTCTTTTTGGTCACGCTGTGATTCCGGGTTTGCCTCTGCAATCCTCGACTCAGAATCCGGACCTGGCCCCATATGGTCTCCCATATTTGTTGAGTGAATTATTATGGCTTGGCTTGTTCCAATTTTACCGATACGGACTTTTCTGACCCTGCATGTGAAATCTTCAGAGTTACTGTATCACCAACCTTATATTTCTGCAACTCACTGGCAAGTGCATGGTTTTCATCGATTTTTTGGCCATTCACCTCCAGGATAATGTCATTCTCTACAATCCCCGCTTTATCAGCCGGGCTGCCGGGTATGACGGCAAATTCCGTCTGGTCGGTGCCGCGGACAACTAAAGCGCCATAATCGACACTTAGCTTGTTTTTCTCCGCCACATCACTGTTAATGATGACGTAACGCACGCCCAGGTATGGTCGGACAATTGTGCCCGTCTCCTTCACACTGTCAATGGCGTTCTTGACCTGGTTAATAGGTATAGCAAACCCGACCAGCTGACCAGAACTGTTGACGGCCGTATTTATTCCGACCACCTGCCCAGCCAAATCAAGCAGCGGGCCACCCGAGTTGCCGGAATTGATTGCCGCATCCGTTTGGATAATATCCTGCAAAGTTTCCGACTGTCCCGAACCGTCTCCTGCCGTCACTGTTCTGGACAATCCCGAGACCACCCCTTTAGTTACGGTATTTTGGTATTCGCCGAGGGCATTACCGATGGCGATAACTGTCTGGCCTATCTGCACCGTACTAGAATCGCCCAGCGTCAATGTCGGCAAACCAGTGGCGTCAATTTTTACAACGGCGACATCATTAAAGGGGTCTGTGGCTAATACTTTTGCACTATACTTCTTCCCGTCATTCATCACTACGGTATATTCAGCGCCGGTTGTGCTTACGACATGCTTATTGGTCATAATCATGCCGTCAGATGAAATAATGAAACCGGTACCGGCACCTACCTCCTGTTGGCCTTGGGATGGAGTACCGAAATTAAACAAGTTGCCAAAAGGGGAAGTAGAATTACCGTAAATTTTGCTCAAATCCTGGGTAATGACAATACTGACCACCGATGGACTGGCCTTTTTCACCACCTCTACAGTGGCAGAATCTTCGGTAACGGATAGAGTTTGTGACGCACTAGAAACCGCTGATGAATTTTTTGTACTAGCTGTCTGTCCAAATAAGTTCTTCTGGATCCAGGAGGAAATCGAGGCATCTGTACTGACCCACGCGCCGAAAAGCATGCCCGATACAGCACCGACAATCAGACTGGTGACGACCATAGCAATGGCGAAATTTCTAAATTGGTTAAACGAAACCTCGCCTTTCAAACCGCCTACAGGAGCGCTGACATTGCCAGCGTGGTTTGGCGTCCTATTGCTGCGGGTCGTGCTCGAAATTGGTGCTGTGTTTTCTTTTTTTTCCATATTTATTGGTAAAATAAATAATATTACAACTATTAAAAATTATCCAAATTTTCAGGAGGGATGTCAAGCATGCCTCATTGTATAATACACCCGGCTCTACTTTTTTATTTCAGCTGGTTGAGACAGACTGCATAAGCCTCACTGCCGGACCACTGACAAAACCCCTGGTTACAACCGCAGCTGTCCTGAGCATAGCAGGCGTACTCGGGCTTCCACTCGCAAGTAGTATAGGCTTGGGGGGCTGTATCACGCGGCAGGCACAGCGTATTTGAACATCCGCCGATCAAACAATCACTATTGCGTTCGCACTCAATTTTACGGACGTTTACATTTGACAATGGCGAATTCTGATCCGATGGTTTAATGAAAATTTTCGGGGATAACAAAATAATCAAACCACAAACCGCTGACACGCATACAATAATAATTATGATGCGCTTGGTCATTTTTTTTAAATATTCAAAGTCGCACCGTAGTAATCCTGGATCGTCTTCACCATCCAAGGGAAAGCAACGGCTGCAGCGATTAAGGGCAAAACGATTACCGCGATACCGATTATCAGCGTCCAGAGCCTTATTTTGCGCTGCTTTTCCAGAGATATCCAAATCTTTTCTGACAACTCGATATTTTTGTTAAGCAATTGTTTCAGTTCTTCCTCAGACATCGCTATTTTAATAAAGTTTCTAAATTTACCACATTATAACCTTGGCTTTTTAACTGACTAACAAGATCGGGAATGATCTCTGCCGTAATCGAATTACTGGCCTGCATCAATACAATAGCGCCAGGGACCAGATTGGAAAGAATGCGCTCCTTTGACTGAGCCGCAGTATAATCGGACGACCAGTCCATCGCATCAACGGTCCAGGTAACCGGACAATAACCAGACGTTTTCGCTGCACTGACCACATCGGAGTCCGCCGCGCCATCTGGGGGACGGAAAAAAGGTTTTGTTGATTTCCCGGTAACGCTACCGATCGCTTGGTCGGCTTTTGATAGTTGTTCTGCCACGCCGCTCGCAGGCAAATCACTGAAACTGGAAACGCTATATCCGAAATTATACACCGCAAAACCGGCATCACTTATTTTCTTTATCATCGCCGAATTTGATTCGGCCACGCTGCCTTTCGCGAAAAATTCTGCCGACACATTTGCACTTTTCAGATTATCCAATAACCCCTGTATCTGTCCTTCCTTTGACGTGCCAACGTTGAAAGTCAGGGCTACTTGCTTGGATTCTGTCTTGCCTCGGGAAATAACCTTTGTGCAGGTGTCCAAACTAAAATTGATGCTCGAGGCGGCAATATTGACATTGGTGTTAGTATTTGAATTCACATTCGAATTGGCGTTCGAATTAATGTTGGAGTTTGAGTTAGAGTCTGCGCTATTGGTATTGGCGTTTGTGTCAACACTGACCAAATCGCTATTATCATTCGGCAAGGTGAGGGTTGGCGCAGGCTGTTTGGAAAAAATCGAACGTCCGATCAGGAATACTACAAACAATATCCCGACAATGATCGCAATCCTTGTCCAATTAAAAGCAGGCTTCTCCCCGCGGGGGCGAAATCGCTGGTATTGCTGGTAATTAGCCATATATAATGTCTCCTTCTCCCCTTATTATAGCTTGACGAAGTCAAATAATAAAGGGATAAAAAAAATACCGGTTTACCGGTATTTTTTCAATCCACGCTAGTTTATCTGGCTAGGCGCCTTCGCTAATTTGCGTTTCGCCAGCGCATAATTGACCAATGCGTAGCATCCGAAAAAAACAGTAACATAAAACAAATCGCCAAAAAAGGTGTTCCGATAAAACGGTATGGCCATGACATAGCTCTGGACTAGGCCTGCCAATGTCTTGCTGTACAATGGAGTGAATGCCCAGACCGCAAAATTGGTAACCAGGTAAAATATCACGGATCCGGTTACCGATCCGGTGAATACTCGTCCGACACTGACGCGTTGCCTGATCCACCAGCCGATCATCCCTGAAATTGCATAGCATCCCCAAGTGAATAATACCAAATTGTGCCACCCGATGAATAAATCACTCAATGCCATTGCTGCGACTGGCAATAGGATAGCCCATCGGGAGCGGACAAATGTTCCGCAAAACAAAGCTAAGGCTCCGACCGGGATGAAATTATAAGGGTGCGCAACAAAACGCATCACTACAGCAGCCACTGTGAACAAAATGATCGCAATTGCAATAATTAATCTTTCCTTCTTCATATTCTTTCCATGAGTAGTTTTTTAAAACGGGCTAGTTTCAAATTTAAACTCAATCACATCCCCCGGCTGGACAACCTGCTTATTGACTGCTGCGGTGGCCATCTGGCCATTCACATAATATGACCAGTATTTATTGTCTTGTCCGCCTTTCAAGTCACCGATGGCATTGACCAGAACACCCAAATCGCCATAATCTTTTGTATCCAAAACCAAACCATATACCTGCGTAGCCTGCGTGAGCGCATCCAGTACGGTGCCGCCAGTTGGCACGTTCAAATCCACGCTTACCGTATTGCCATCACCGCGTGCGACGATGACTTTCGCATTTACAACCTCTTCCCCGGCTACTTTGCCGGCTATTGTGCCATGGCTCCCTAGAGCGACTTGGATTTTCTGGGCGTGCAAATCCTGGATGGCGATCGTTTGGTCTGTGGCATTGCTGGAGATGGCCATAGCGGTCACCAAAATAACCGCTACACTCAGCACGGCGCTGGCAAACCACCAATGGAATTCCTGCTTATTTTTTTTCATATTATTCAAATTATCTAATAATCAATGGACGGCCTGGCCAAAATGCCCCTAGTATACGGGTGCTTGATCATCCTGATCTCTGAAACGTAATCAGCCAATTGCATTATCTTAGCTGGTGCTTGCCGGCCTGTCAAAACAAGTTCCAGGTTTGCCGGCTTCTTTCTGACTAGATCAATGACCGACTGAATAGAAAGCAGTTTTTCGCCAATAGCCACATTAATTTCATCCAAAATTACCACCCCATAGCGTCCAGAAAGCATTGACTGCCTTGAAAGCCTCAAAGCCTTTTCGGCGGCTTTTCTATGTACATGAAAAGGTTTGCGGTCGCCTTGGATTTTCACGAAACCTTCACCCAGAGCAATTATTTTCAAATATGGTTTCAGTTTACTGACTATATCGAGTTCGCCCGATCGCCATGGGCCTTTGATAAACTGGACCATCAGGACCTTTTTTTTATAACTGATCGCCCGCAAAGCCAGCCCTAGCGCTGCAGTTGTTTTACCCTTGCCGTTGCCTGTATAAACATGGATCAGTCCCTTGTCCGTTTTTTTAAACTTCATAATGATCAGGGTCTACAAACTTACCCCAGACTGCAAGCGGAAAACCCGCATTTTGGACACACGGAACAGCCCTCCTTGATTTCCATATTCGTCTTACATTCTGGGCAAACCTCAATAACATGGCCGCGCGGCGCAGCATTGGTCACTACAGCCTTTTCGGTCTCTTCGGCTGTCCGGACGGTCGGGATGGTGGCAGAGCCGCTTCGCAAATCATCATAATTATAGCTGAATGATTTCTTCGACTCCTTGTGTTTTACCGAACCGATATTCAGAACCTGGACATCACGGGAACGGTCACGGTAAATTGTGACTCCTTTGCACCCCTGGCGGTAAGCCAACATATAAACCTCCTCCACATCCTCAACCTTTGCGTCGTTTGGAAAATTTACCGTCTTGGAAACGGCATTGTCGGTATATTTCTGGAAAACCGCCTGCATCTTCAGGTGCCACTCCGGGGTGATATCGTGCGAGACTACAAATAGCCTTTGCCATTTGGCCGGCACTTCGTCCATACCTTGCACTCCGCCGTGTTCCGCTATTTTCTTCATCAATTCTTCGGAATAAAAACCCTCGCGGCGCGCTACGTATTCAAACAACGGGTTGACTTCAATCAATTCATTATCATCCATAACATTGCGAATGTAAGAAATGGCAAACAACGGCTCGATGCCTGACGAGCAGCCGGCAATAATACTGATGGTACCCGTCGGGGCAATTGTATTGGTGGTTGAATTGCGCATTTTTTGCGCATCTGGCTGGTCAAATATGCTGCCCTCAAAATTCGGGAATTGGCCACGGTCACGCGCCAAATCCTGTGACATTTTTTTGGACTCATCTGCAATGAATTTCATGAGCTTCTCTCCCAGTTCAACTGCTTCCTGACTGTCATACGGGATGCCGAGCATGATTAACAGGTCAGCCCAGCCCATCACGCCCAGCCCGATCTTGCGGTTATTGTGAACCATCTGGGTTATCTGGGGCAACGGGTAATGACTCATATCAATTACATTATCCAAGAAATGGATGGCGGTACGGATCGTTGTGCGCATTTTTTCCCAATCAATCTCGACCGTCTCTCCGATCGAAAAATCCCCTTTTACCATCTTGGCCAAGTTGAGCGACCCCAGATTGCATGCCTCAAACGGCAATAATGGCTGCTCACCGCACGGATTTGTCGCCTCCATGTCACCTACTTTTGGAGTGGGGTTATCACGGTTGATACGGTCAATGAATACAATACCAGGATCGCCGTTCTTCCAGGCAAGGGTAACTATCAAATCAAAAACTTTCCTGGCATTTAGGCGGTCAACCACCGTCTTGTCCTTAGGATTCAAAAGGTCGTAATCAGTATTCTGTTCAACCGCTTTCATAAATTCTTCGGTAACCGCTACTGATATATTAAAATTATTCAGGCGGTCATTATTTTCCTTGGCGGTAATGAATTCCAGAATATCCGGATGATCCACGCGTAAAATGCCCATATTGGCACCACGCCGGGTCCCGCCTTGTTTAATTGTTTCGGTCGCCGCATCAAACACGGTCATGAACGATACGGGGCCAGAAGCTACACCTTTAGTAGACATTACCCGGTCATTCTTCGGACGCAGCCTGGCGAAAGAAAACCCGGTCCCGCCACCCGTTTTATGAACCAAAGCGGTCCATTTGACCGCGTCAAAAATTTCCTCCATCGAATCGCCGACAGGCAACACAAAACATGCCGCCAACTGCTGCAATTCCTTGCCCGCATTCATCAGTGTCGGGGAATTTGGGATAAATTCCAGATGGGAAAGAGCCTGATAAAATTCATCTTCCGTTTTAGCCAAATCAACCTTTTGATTCAACAATGTATCATACCGGGAATCGGCCTGAGCAATATTCCCGGCTACCCGGCGGAACATCTGGGGCGGCGTTTCGATGACCTTGCCGTTCGGGTCTTTGCGGAGATATCTTTTTGATAGTACCCGCAAAGAATTGACGGTCAGATTGGTATCAAGTTCCGGCAAACCCAAATAAGACCCTTTTGCTTCCCGGATCTTCTGATGTTCTTTGCGGTATAAAATGTATGCTTTAGCCAACTGAATCTGTTTTTCCTTGATCAGGACCTCTTCGACAATATCCTGAATTTGCTCTACGGTCGGGATCGTAGTGCTGTCATATTTCTTCTCGAGGATGCCGACAACTTTTTTGCTGAGTTTCTCTGCCAATTTTTGGTCTTCCTGCTGGATGGATACAGTAGCCTTGTAGATGGCATTAGAAATTTTCTGTTGGTCGAACTCCACGACAATACCCGAACGTTTTCGAATTTTATTTATTTTTACCATATATTTTAATTAGTGTTTATTTTCTTTTCTTGCTCCGGTTGCCGATAAGCTTGCGGAGCTCATGTTGGAATGTTTTCGCATCCTTGAATGACCGGTAGACCGAAGCGAAACGGATGTAAGCGACTTCATCCTTTCTTTTCAGATGTTTCATGATAATCTCTCCGATCTGCCCGCTCTTGATCTCGTCCCGGCCGATCATCTGGATATCTCTCTCAACCTGACTGACCAAGCGTTTAAATTCGTCCTGTGTGATCGGGCGTTTTTCAAATGATTTTTTCAACCCAGACTCGAGCTTGTCCTTGGCATATGGTTCACGACGCCCATCACGCTTGATTACGGTCAAATTTAGAATTTCCGCCTCTTCATAGGTAGAAAACCGGAAACCGCAGCGCAGGCATTGGCGCCGACGGCGAATGGCCATGGCGTCATTAACCAGGCGGGAATCACTGACCTTCGTGTCCGCATGATGGCAAGCCGGGCATTTCATAATATCAACATGTAGTACGTCTACTTAACAGTATACTACTAAATATAGATGTAGTCAAACAGGCCTGATTAGCTGAAATTGCTAATCATTGTGGATAACTAGCAGACAATTCCAATTCCAGGTTATTCGTGGACAATTTTTTACAGCCAAAACATGGCTGCAATCAACAATTTTGGTTATCCCCCGGTATTACCGCGTTTCTTTAAAAAGCAGCGGTAGTTTACATCATTTTCTTACGGATGAAGGCGGGTATCTCCAGATCATCCTCTTCAGTTTTAGTTGGCTCTTTCTTCGGTAACGGCGGTACTGGAGGCGGGGTATATGCAGGACGCGCTTCAGGTGCAGATTTTATCTTGTTTGAGGAAAAAATAGTCTTTGGCTCCTCGTGCTCGACCATACCCCCAAAACTTATTGGCTTTATTTTCTTCAATGACTTCTGTTTGCCCCCAAATCCAGTGGCAATTACCGTAATCTTAATCTGGTCCTTCATGGCCTCATCGATAACAGCGCCAAAAATCACCCTGGCATTCGGATCGCCCGAAGAAGTGATTATGCGCGCGGCCTCATTCACCTCGTACATACCCAGATCTGGACCCCCAGTGACAGTGAAGAGTATCCCCTTAGCCCCCTCAATAGATAATTCTAATAATGGACTGTCCACAGCTGCTTTAGCAGCATCAATTGCTCGGTTCTCGCCTGAGCCTTGGCCGATGCCCATCAAAGCTGATCCAGCGCTTTCCATTATAGACCGCACGTCGGCAAAATCCACGTTAATCAAACCTGGCACAGTTATCAGATCGGAAATTCCCTGCACGCCCTGCCTTAGGACTTCATCGACAGTTCCAAACGCATCAAGTAATGAAGTTTTTTTATCGATTATCTGCAGAATGCGGTCATTTGGAATGGTAATAATAGTATCAACTTTTTCGGTCAATTCCGCCAAACCCGACTCCGCGATGCTTTTCCTTTGGGCACCTTCAAATGAAAACGGTTTGGTTACTACGGCAACAGTCAATGCGCCGACGTCCTTCGCAATATCAGCAATCAGTGGGGATGCGCCCGTGCCGGTACCTCCACCCATACCACATGTGATAAAAATCATATCCGAGCCTTTCAGCATGTCATGAATCTCATCCTGGTCTTCTTCGGCTGCCTTACGACCCATTTCCGAATCCATGCCCGCACCTAAACCGCGAGTGGTAGTCTTCCCGATATGGAGCTTATGTGGGGCTTTTGAGTGGTGCAATGCCTGTGCATCAGTATTAATGGCAATAAATTCAACGCCTCTGATTTTCGTGCTGATCATGCGGTCAATGGCGGCGCCGCCTGATCCGCCTACTCCCACGACCTTTATCTTGGCAAATGTCTCGATGTCGGGTTTTATTTCCATATTATTCCGATTAGAATTGTAATTTTTCATTTAATAGTCCCCCCTTATTACGGCATTAATGATTTGAACCACTGCTTCATTTTTGACGTGACTTCCTTGGCTGAGGAGAAATTCGGCAATTTCAAGCCTCGGCCACCGCTGTCTTTGTCAGACAGCCCGGCGCCCCAATAAAGAAGCCCGATGGCCGTCGAGTAATTGACGTCATTCACCTTATCGACTGCGGTCGAAGCAAGATCCAAAGGATAGCCCAGCGAAGCCGGCAGCTTGAATTCGCGTTTCGCCACTTCGATCAAGCCCGGCAATTTCGCACCGCCTCCAGTGATGATCACGCCCGCCGGTAATAGTCCGGCGCGATCAATTTTCTGTAATTCCTTATCAGCCATTTTGAAAATTTCCTCAGTCCGTGCTTCAATGATCTCCGCGATATGGCGACGTGAAACGACGCCTTCTTCGCGCGAATCAATTTCTCCGAGATTTATTTCTTCCCGTTTGTTTATATCATCAGGTACGGCGGAGCCGAATTCTATCTTAATTTTTTCGGCTAAGTCAATCGAGGTACGCAAACCAATGGCGATATCGTTAGTTATGTGACTGGACCCGACTGGTAAAATTGCCGTATGCAACACGTCGCCTTCCTCAAAAACCAGCAAGCTGGTTGTTGATCCGCCGATATTCAGGAGCGCCACACCCAGATCACGTTGTTTTTTCGTCAGCACCGACTCAGCTGACGCCAACACGCCCAAAACAAGGTCATTGATGTCAATGCCGGTCCGATAGATGCATTTGGTAATATTTTTTACCTGAGATGACAGGCCCTGTATTATCTGAGCATCAACCTCCAGCCTTATCCCGGTCATGCCAACGGGGTCCTTGATGCCTTTCTGGTTATCAACAGTAAAACTGCGCGGTATCACATGCAAAATTTCATAATTAGGCGGAGTAGCCACAGCCTGTGCTGCCTCGATCACCCTCTCCACGTCCTCTTCGCGGATTTCGCCGTCTGATTTTGACACCGCTATGACCCCATGACTCTCCTGTGCAGTGATATGGCTGCCATTGATGCCGACAAACGCATGCTCCACCGGTATGCCGGTCATGCGTTCTACTTTTTCCAAAGTTGCTGAAATTGAAGATACGGCATCCTCGATACTGGTAATAGCTCCCTTGCTAACACCCTCGGCAGGATGCTCGGCAGCGCCTAAAACATGAATTTTATTATCATGCGCATTTACTTGCCCTACCACAATTCGTATTGTAGTGGAACCGATATCAAGACCTGTGATGATTTCTTCTTTGGCCATATGTTCGTTAATCGAAAGTCCTCCCAGAGCCCCTACCTATTGCCCGAAATGGTGCTAAGGCGAACCGGATATTTACTAATATTATAAAGGATTTTGACGCAATGTGCAAAAGGCCGTTAAATCTTCGAATTTATACCGTTATTTGTAACCCAAATAGCTGGTCAAGAAACAAAATATGGTATAAAAATTAACAGGCCGATAACTACGGCGGCTATTGACGCGACCAGTACGGCTGCGGCCATAACGTTCTTTATCACCTCTACATACATATGGATTCTGGGGCTCAATATATCCGCAACCTTTTCAAAGATTGTGTTGATCAATTCCAGCACCAGGACAAACATCATCATCATCAGGAGGATTATCGACTGCCAAAGCGCCACTTCGAAATACACCATCATAATTATCACCAATACGCTCGCCAAAAGATGGAGGCGTATGTTCTGTTCGTTCCTCATCGCATACCAAAAGCCACGTCCGGCATATCTGAAGCTTCTGAAAAGTTTTGGGAGATCAATTAATGACATATCTCTTGATTAACGACTGGCCGATGAAGTATTAAAAATTTCATAAATGCGTTTTTCCAAGCGCTGCATGGCCTGGGTCTCATTTTTTTTCTGGTGGTCATGCCCGATCAGATGAAGCCAGCCATGGATCAGCAGTGTGGCGACCTCTTCCTTAAAAGGATGACGGTAACGCGCAGCCTGACGTTTTGTGTGTGGTATGGCGATCACGATCTCTCCTAAATACGTACTTGAAAAAATTTTTTTCCCTCTTACGTCTAACTCCGAAAAAGAAAGCACGTCCGTCGGACGGTCAATCTGTCGGTACTGGCGATTCAAGCGCCGGCTTGTTGCGTCACTAACAAATGCAATCGAAACTTCCGAATGCCGATAGCGTGGAATTGCCCTGGCGGCTGCAGCCATGACCCGTCTCACCAGCTTGTCGGTGACGCGAGAAGTGAAGAGGTGGTTAATATTTACCCGCATTATAAACGATTTGTTGCGGAATTCAAATTGCTGTTTGAGTTTGACGAATTGGTGTTGGTATTTGAGTTTCGGTTTGTATTTGTATTGGTGTTAGAATTTGCATTACGGTTTGAATTTAAGTTTACCGATGTATTGGTATTTACCGGGACAACGCCAATCTTGAAACTGCGGTACATCATCTGAAAAACAGTTTTGTAATTTGCCTGGCTGAGAATGTTAATGTTGTAATTAATCAGAAAAACCCGGCTACCGCTGACAAAATAGGCTGTCAGTCCGTCAACACTCAATACACCAGAAAGGGTTTTGTTCCAATTCGTTATGCTGAGAATTTTCGAAGAATCGATGCCTGGCGACTGGGTGAGGTACCAGTCCCGGGCCGAAAGACCGGCCGGATTCTCTTGCACGCTAACTTCCACAAACTCCCCGCTGGCGGTGAACATTTTCCCGCGGGTATTCTGGGGGTCGTCCGATAAAGCCCATGATAACGGGTATAAAATTGAATATGCGTAGACACTATCATTATAGGTCAAAATAGCCGAATTTGCCTCAATTTTGCCCGTTCCAGAGGGGTTATACCCACCCCCTACCTCTAGGCCATCAGAATAACTGTCACCATCCGTATCAGCCTTATTGGGGTTGGTGCTGAACAGCGTCTCTTCCACATCAGTTAGGCCATCGCTGTCACTATCCTGGCTGGAAACGACTGGCGCCACATTGGAATTCACTACAGTATTTGTATTGTTAACATTAAATGAGGGGAACAAATTGGCATTACTATTAGTATTGGAATTGGTGGCGCTATTGGTGTTGGAATTCAAAATTGCGTTGACATTCCTGTTCGTGGCGCTATTGATGTTGGAATTTCCGTTGGCATTGTTATTTGAATTTGTGATTGTGTTCACATTCTGATTTGTAACCACAATGTTTTGGTTGTTATTATTGTTGGCGGATGGCCCGAGCTTCTTGTACGCAAAATACCCGGCGACCACCAAGATGGCCACTACTAAAATCAGGATCAGCCATAACAATAAATGAGATCCCCCGCCAGAAGACCCCCGGTCATCAACATGAAACTTGGCAGGCATGGTATACATTTTTACCGGTTTGTTTGATACCGGAGCATTGCTATTCGGTGGTGGCGGCGGGTCAAATGGCATAAATAATTATTCCTTATTGATTCGTATTAGTTAAAGCGTTTGTTAAATCGTACAGTTTGCCGTCTCCGGCGGGGTTGTATCCATTCAGCACTTCCGTCCCATCATCTTTACCGTCGCCGTCAGTGTCAATTTTCAGTGGGTCAGTCTTGTATACCTTTACCTCCTCACGGTCATACAACCCGTCACCGTCTGTGTCAGACTTGCGAGTATCGGTCCCCAAAGTTTTCTCATCCGCATCGGTCAACCCGTCGCCGTCTGTGTCGGCCGGACCGGCATTTACTGGCATGATGTTTGTCTGGGTAGCGGGCTGGGAAGTATTGGTATTAATAACTGCCCCATTATTTATATTGCTGTTACCAGAATTATTTGTGCCTCCCTCAAACAATCCGCTGCGCCACGCTGCCATCGCGCCTGCCGCCAATAACACTACGATCAATGCGATGCCGGCTATGACAAACCGGCGATTAGAAAAAAGTGAAGCGTTTGAAATTTTTTCAGGCCCATATTCCGCCTGATCAGCCGGCATAATTGGCGCGACTGGCTTAATGACCGCTGGTCGGATTACGGGTTTCTTTGGATTACTTTCTGGGGACTTTTTCCCAACCGCACGATCAGTTTCCTCAAAAATATCCTCTATTTTATTCGGATTGAGCTTTGCCATGAGTAATTATATTACATTGTCGGTGAAGAGCTGCCAGTCGTTGAATTAGTAGAAGTGCAGGTGGTGGTCGTAAAATTGACCGTATAAGTGATATATCCAGAAGCCGTGGAACTGCTTGCATCATAAGCAAGGGCATAAATAGTCTTTGAGCGCGGGGTTGTAGTAGTCGTACATGTATCCCCAGTAGCCGCTTCCGCAGTTGATATGAATGGCAGCTTGAGCCTTGGCCAATTAGCCCCTGCGACTTTTGCCGTACCTGTCACATAAGCGATATTCCCAGCAGTGATCGTGATGGTCTGGTTCACATTCGTATCTGCGGCTCCTGACAAGGTGGCCGTGCCGACTGCGCCGCCTCCAGCCGAACTGTAAATTTCTATCCGAGCTATATCGGCATCGTCCTCAGCATGCACTAAAACATTAATCGCATCAGTACTCGCAAAAGTACCCGATGTCGGTGACGTGATACTGACATTTGTCGGCGCGCTGCTGGTATACGTCACGTTCACTGTACGAGTGGCCGTTGCGGTTAATGCGGCACCGTTGTATGCAATCGCTTTCAGAGTGTGACTGCCTGTAGTCAAGGCGCCGACATTCAGTACCCAAGTGTAATTGTGGCTGCCGGATGGCTGGTCGAAATTTTGCGTGTCCCGTGGCGTCGTTTCGGCATCAATAAAAAACTCGACCCTGTTTATCAAACTCTCTGCGTCAACAGCATTGGCTACAACAGAATAACTGGCTGTGGAAAGGGCGGCGCCATCAGTGGCGGGTGTTGTGATTGATACTGTAGGGACAGTCGTATCAGCAGTATTTGTGTTGGCCGTATTCGTATTTGCATTAGCATTTGCGTTTGCATTGTTTGTGTTGGCCGTATTCGTATTTGCATTAGCATTTGCGTTTGCATTGTTTGTGTTTCCACTGCTGGTATTTACGTTATAATTCGCATTGCTGTTTCCCGTTCCGACGATAATGGTCACGGCTGCGGTCGAAACGGTCGGATTTCCCAGTGCGTCGGCCAGTTGGATATCCACGGGATATGTACCGTTGCCATTGGCACCGACATTCCAGGTGTTGGCATAGACATCGTCGCCGGCAGTGCCATCATTGTGCTTACCGTCGTCATACAATTGGACGATCGACACTGTCCCACCTCCCTGGCGCCTGATGTTTGCCGTCGACACGCTAACTCCCGAAACGTCCGTAGCTTTCACAGAAATTACCACAGATCCGGCTAGCGCAACTGATGTCGGATTGGCTGTCGTACTCACTATGGTTGGGCCGGCTGTTCCTCCGTTCGTATAAACTTCCGCGCTTGGCGTATTAGCCGCACGGACGAAAGAAAACCCAGCGACTGTCAGTATGCCGACAGTTAAAGTGATGGCGAAAAATTTTAATGTCTTTTTCATAGGGTTATTTAATTATTTTTATTAATTATATGATAGCAATTATATTTATGGACAAAAGTGAAAATCCTGGCATGGATCAGGCCCCCTGATAATACCCTCAATAATACGCATATTCGTACTGATCCCAGTGCCTCCAGTACTCCAAGATGTCACATATCGATGAATAGCGGCCGGTAAACTCGCGCCAGCGAGCAATGTAGTTCCATCAACATACAATGAATACACCGAAGTTTTCCCGGCTATAGTCGAGGCGTTCCATGTATTGCCGTTATCGCCAGAACGATAAACAATGCCGTTATTAGAAGAACCAACAAATAGTACCGTACCCAGTTTGGCAATACTATAATAACTTGTGGCGATTCCGCTCGGATTACGGTCATTCCACGTCCCGCCATTATTATCCGTATAATGCACCCTTCCGTTGGCACCGCGAGTAACAGCATACAACGTATTAGTTGTTGTATTATAGTACATGTCTGAAACGGCGGATTCTGTAGCAGGGAAACTGCCAATCAAATTCCACGTCACGCCATTATCTATCGACCGATAGACGGCTGGGTTGGCAGCTTGTGTGCCAGCATACAAGGAGTCTGTTGTTGCGATCAGGCTAGTTACTGCATCACCAGGCACCGTACCCACCAGCGTCCATGTATTGGCAGTATTTGGGCTAGAATATACTTCACTCAAGAGTCCAGCGGCAAATATCCGGCCATCTTTTTGGGCGAGTTCTAATATAGCATCATCTGAAACAGTGGCTCTATTCCATGCCTCAACACCTCCGGTACATGTACGATAGACGTACCCCCTACTTGGACCCCAACTCGAGCCAGCCACATAAATGCAATGACTTGCGCTGATAATATCATATAGATCTTCATTGCCAAACGGTTGGGTCGGTGTCGTTGTCCAACTAGTGCCGTTATTAAGTGATTTATAAACCAAACCCGTAGTAATTGTCATATTGTTTCGGGCAGTAGAAAACAATGCCATCGGACCGCTATACGGCGGATTCACCGTAAGACGCAAAGTCTTAGTATCACTTAACCCCGCAGAGTCAGTGGATGTCAGGACAATATTATACGTCCCAGCTGTAGTCGTTACCCCTGTAATCCTGTTACCGCTGAAACTCAAGCCAGCAGGCAACGGTGCCGCGGTGAAAGTTATCGGCGGCGTACCGCCCGTAGTGGTGATCTGGTAAGAATAATAATCACCGACCGTGGTAGTGCTGGTCAGAATGCTGGTGATGAGCGGGATATTAGCTGGGCATTCCAATGGACATAAATCATGAGTCTCAGGTGGGAAATCACAGACGGCATTGTTATTGCATATCGGCCGTCCCGGGATATTTTCCAATTCCGAAGAATTCAACTGCACGTCCCTGGCCCGGATATCTACCCACATTTCCACCTCCTGGTCTGAAGTCCACGTCCCGCTGTAACGACCGGAAATGGCATCTCCAGACATCCGCCCTAACGTGACTGAAATTGCCGGGTTTAAATCTGTTTCATCCGGACTCTGGATAAGGGCGATTGGTGGATAGCTCGTATCATCCACGCCATCTGTGTCGCTGATATCTGCATAGATAGTGAAGACAGTGGTAACGGGACCGGAAACAGGCGTGATAAACGCATTCTCGATAGTCGGTCCGCCTGGTCCGCGTAAATTATAATTTCGTTCTATACTGGTGCTGCGGTTGCCGCGGGCATCGAGGGCATCCACCTGGAAAGAATGCCAGCCATCAGAAATTCCGGTCGTATCCACCACCCATTCGGTCGGCTGACCGGCCAGTACTGTTTTGCGCAAAACATGGTCAAGGTAAAAATTCACCCGGTTCACCCCATAATTGTCAGTGGCTGTCACTCTGATGGTAATTGAATTGTCAACAGAAGTCCCCTCATTCGGCGTCGGTGGGACGTCAAACTCGACATTCGGCGCCTGACTATCGTCCTGGGCAACGTCCACCGGCAGGAAAATCGTGGATGTACCTACATTACCTGAGTCATCATAAGCATACGTAGAAACCTGGTGGCCGGCGCAGGTCAAACCAGGACTGAGAAGCTGGCATTCACTGTCTGCATTACATTGGGTGCCACGGCCAGTAGCAAGTACACATTGATCTCCCGCTAAAGTGCAGTCACTGTCGCCGACACAAGCCTGTCCGCCATTTTGGCAATGGCTAGCGCAAACACCTCTGGTCAAGCCCGAAGTGCTCCAATCCCATGACCAGGTAGTGAGAGTGCAGGTATCGGGCGCCACACATCCAGTATCATCAGTACAGGCATTGCCGGCACTGGCGCAATATCCGGGGCGGTGTATGCCGTCACTCTTGAAAACTCCGTCTACATAATATTTGACCAGGTTCACCTGTTTATTGTCAGTAGCTGTTACCGGGATTGAAACTGTGCCGCTGCGCAGACAGATCAGATTATCGACCGGCGCATAGCTGTCGGTACACACGGCCGCTGTATTTGACTGGTTGCAGCTGACGCCAAAATTACAGACTCCGCCGCCCGGACAGGCATGTGCATAGTCACAGGCAACGGCCGGATTGTCCTGGCATGTGCCCTCGCCGCATCGCCCTTCAATGTTGTTAAAACTAACCTGCGGGGGTGACGGATCAAGGTTATCGACATTCACATTTACGGAAGTCGTGCTAGTCAAACCTCCACTATCTCTCGCAGTTGCAGTAATTCTGTACAGCCCGTTTGCCACCGGGGTAGTATCCCACGGTGGGGCGAACGAACAGCTCAATGACGTGGTCGTATTATTGAGGCAGGAATAGCTGTCCACTGGCGCGCCCAACGAATCACTGATATTTAGGTCCACCCGGTCAACCCGCCTGTTGTCCGTCGCCAAGGCATTGATCTGGACGCCGAGGCTGGTCAAAGCCCGAACACGCAATATTCGATTTCCGCTGTCATTTACATATAAATAATTTCCGAAGAGTGTCACATCCTCCGGCGCGACGATATTTTGCAAATCCTGTGCCCCTGAATTGTTGCCGAAAATATGCACCTTTTTGGTCAGGTTTGTATCAAGCGCTGAAATGACATTGCCGTTGAACTCAGCAACATAAACAGTATTGCCATCGACTTCAATGCCGTCCGGTACGTTTAACTGGTTAATGCCATTGCCGTTTGTGCCAGTCCCAAATGTAGCGACAATATTTAGGTTTGAATCCAGTTTTATTACCTGGCCAGTGGACCGTCTGCTGACATAAACGTTACCTGCACTATCCGTATCAATTCCGTTGATATTGTTTCCGAAATCATGATGATGTTCTACCGCATTGGTGACTGGATTGAAAATAATCACATTATGGAAATATATCACTGCCGCAATCTTACCGTCAGGACGACCAACTGCATGGGTAACGCCAAAATTACCGGCATCCAGCAGATTATTGTTCTCATCCAGATTACCCAGATTGTAGACTGCTTTCGGTGCCTGGAGTGGCGCCATATCCGGATCAAACCGCAAAACGCGTCGAAGACCACAGTTTGGCGGACACAGTCCATATGTATAAGAAACTAATAAGTCGCCATTTGAGTGGTC
Organism: uncultured Gammaproteobacteria bacterium; assembly: GCA_964628855.1. Classification (GTDB taxonomy): domain Bacteria; phylum Patescibacteriota; class Patescibacteriia; order UBA10025; family JAHIVO01; genus JBAYGJ01. The sequence goes on from CAZVMV010000008.1 coordinate 41,511, forward strand.
TTTGCCAATATACCACGCAACTTGCGAACCCGGCTCCAATCCCAAAGCGTCAAAATCAAACGTTCCAAGATCCACGCAATTATCCAGATTGCTGCTGCAACGGCGCAAGTGCGATGGATCCTCCCAATATGTTACGTAATATATAAACCCGTTATCCGCCGCTTCGATACTGCGGTTACCGGCAGTCGCCACATCCTTGTCCGGTAAAAATGTTATGTTTCTGTTCGATACCGTATCGCCATCATGCGGAGTTGTAAAAGTGACGAATGGGTTGGTCGTATCAGGCTGGCTGGTATTGTCGATGCGTACCGAATATTCCTTATCCGTCTGGTTCTCGACATTGTCATATGCGCGGACGCGTAGCGTGTGGTTGCCGTCGGGGTACCTGGTGGTGTTAAAATCCCAGCTCCATATGGCGCTGTCCGTATCCGTAAAGGCCAGGATGCCGTCGACATAGTACTCCACCCTATTCACCCCGGACACCGCATCGGTCACAGTAGTGTCCAGACGGCGGGTACCGCTCACGACCGTCTGCCCGCCTTCTATAAGTAGGTCAACATCGCCAATGACTGGTCCCGCATGGTCCGCAGCAGTACCAGTGGCGTTATATTCATAATTGAAACATGGGCACTCAGCCTCTGGCATACCCACACACTTCTCTACCACTGGATCCGCCCCCAGGAACCAATTACCATTCAGATCGACATGGGAATTTTCCAGATGGGCGAATAAATTGCCCTGACTGCCTGCCGTATTGCCCATATACTGGTAGACAAATGAATTTCCCGGGCATTGGTAATGTTTGGCCGCCTCGTTCCAGCAGGTATTCTTGTCATATCCGGCAGTGCATAATAACGGGTCGTCAGCCGCAAATTTATCGAACGGGTCTTTGGGCAGGTTGCCGCCGATGGCCGTACCGAGTGTATCCTGCCACGAAGGCCATTTTGAGGTAGACAACATCTTCACGTAAGAGCCGCCCTCCAGTTTCGGGAAGGTCCCCTTGTCAGTGCGGTACGTGACCAGCTTGCTGTAAATGGACGCCAGATCGGCCACGCGAATCATGTCGCGCTGTAACTGCTCTTTCTCTGTCTGGCTAATATTGATGCTGAATTCCCAGTTGTCCACCATCCGGTTGTAGATCTTGATGGTCTCATCAGATGCACCTTCGTTATAAGAAATCAGGTAAATGTTCGGGTAAAGCCTGCCGCCGATCGGATTCCATGCGGCGACATACACGCTGCGGCCGGCCCTTACGGCGGCATAACCGTCCACTTTCAATTCCTGCGGCTGTGGCGCAGCGGGACCGAACTGGTCAAAATACCAGTCAGTGGGTGACTGATTCTTTTCATTCTCATACACGCGGATACCGATTGCATCATCAGAGCCGGCGCGGGTGAAGAAAAACTCCCTGATCAGTTCATTCTTTTCATTGTCAGCGGTGAAACTGCCAGGTTTGACAATCACGTCTGCGGGACGCGCTAATATTGGCAGGTCCTCTGGATCGCGGCAATACGATATGGAAAAATTAGTTACATTATCGATGTAAGGGAAACTGTCATTATCCGGCGGGAACGGATTTGGCCAGGGGTGTTCGCAGACATTGACCGTCACCCGGGCTGATGATGATTTCGTCCCAGTGAAAAAATCCGGCGTGAACTCGGCATTGACCGTGGTTCTGCCGTTCTTGTTCTGGGCGGTAATATATTTTACAAATTCGTTTGCCGTATCAATCATCTGGGCGATGGTCGTATCTCCAATAGACCAGGTGGGCGTCGAGCTGACAAAATTATTGTTCTTATCATAGGGCAGAGCCTCGACTAAGTGCTGGTTGCCGTCGTCGCCACGCATATCGTCTACGCATCCTGTCGGCGATGTGCAGGTAAATGTATCCGGTGCATCATAAAGCGTCCAAGGATTTTTTACGAAAGTCCAGTCCACGTGGTCAATTGTACAGATTGATGCCAGAGGATCCACCGGCCATTCGAATAAGCGCCAATTATTTAGTAAATTCGTCCAGGTTATGCCCCTTTCACTCTTAATGAAGTCCGTACGCAAATTTATATCTATATCAGTACCCGGATGCAGGGCTACCTTTGGAGAAATGACAAAACCTTTCACAATTTTTTTAACGGTAAACTCCACTGGAGCCAAATTTTCGGTCAATGTGACAGAGGTCCCAGGAACAACTGAAGCCATGTCAATATCCTGGTCAAACCTGAAGACAAATGAATTATTCAAACATATTAGAGGTGAATCAGGAGCTATGATATTTGGTTTGACCGAGACAAAAACCGGCCTGGCGTAACAGCAGGTGCTCTTGCCGCAGGCAATCGTCCCTGTACCGTCATCGCATTGCGTGTCGCCTGGACCAGGGTTGGCTGGATCATAGGCGCAGCCGCAATACAATCCCCGCTCATTGCCAGTGCAGGCATCCTGGGCTGGCGTACATTTCAGTTTGCCTTTATTCACTTGCGGATCCTCATTGTTGCCGTCATTATTCACATCCGGATCACAACAAGTAATACATGGCTGGTTCGGGGCAGGACCACCTGGGGGATAATCACGGCTGTTTATTGCTGGAGAACCCTGTCCTGTCGGCCGCAAATGGCCGACTGGGTCAATGCAGCGATAGTCACCATTTCCGGATACGGTCGGGCCGAGCTGGCACATGTCAGCAGCATCATGTTCGGTGCTATCTATTTTACATACCGATCCGGGTCCGCCGGTACTGCACGCATCAAGTGGCTGGCAAATTTTTGCTTTAACGTCGTCGCTATAGGCACAGCATCCCGTAGCACAGTCCCCTGGCCCATCACACGTCACGCCAAACATCTTCCCGTTGGATGGGCAGTATGCGGCGCCGCTCTGTACTGCCACTCTCGCATAACCGGTAGTGGCGGTCATTGGCACAGTCGTATTTTCAAACACTGTCCCGTCACCATTGCTCACTCCGCCCACACCATCGACATACCCTCCCCCATCCGCGGCAAATTCAGATTTCACAACCGGCGGTGCGCCATTTGAAGTAAAATTAAAACCTTCAAAATTAGTCCGTTGGCCTATATTCCGTGCGGCTGGATTTATTTTGCACACGATTGGTACACCGTCAGGCGGCACGATCGCTCCGCCGACGCAGCGGTCCGTCACGTCAAACATGATCGCGTTCTGGCCGCTGTGCAGGAGCGTACTCCGGCTGTCCGCCGTGACAAGTTCAACATTATACGTGGCTACCGGGATGTCGGGAACCGTAACCACAACACTGTTGTCATCCCACGGGTCAGTACATTTAAATATACCCTCCGTAACACCGAAATTCACCTTGCCGGTGGCACTGCCGAAATAACAACCGTCAATCGTGACGGACTGACCTGACTGGAGTCCCTGAGCATGCGCACCCTCGTCGGGATCCATGTTGGTAATTACGGGAGTGCAGCGGTTCATGGCAATATTGCAAACGCTGCCAGGGCACGTTCCCGCTTTTGTGCAGTCCGTTGACGCATCGCAATAATCCAAAATTACGCTTAATTTACCCTGACCAGTTTTGCCTGCCGCATCAGCCTGTATATATGTATAACCTGGCGCAACGTCCGATACGGCTGTGGCAGTAGCCCGGTACGGTGGTTGGGGCGGGGCGGAAGCTACCGTCGCTATTGCCAGCCTGGTAGAAACCCAGTTCCAGGTGTAGCTGGCCGGATTCATATAAGTACAGTTCGGTCCAAGAGGTAGTGAATTATAATCTTGCGTTGCGCCGATGGTGGTAAGGATGGTATTGCTGGGAGTCACCAAGATGCGGCTGACCGGACAGGCGTCCGTACCGGTCTGCGTCTTCACCGTCCAGGCGTAATCATTCACCATCTTCACGTTGGTGGCGCTGCGGACCTCCTTATCGATAGTAACTTTATAATAATGTTCAGGTGTAAGGTCAGCCGTCGGCGTCATCCGGAAACTGGTCTTACCGGCGTCATCTGATGCCGAAAAATTTGCATTGGGCGGCGTGATGTCGACCGGCACCGGATTCGTGCAAGTGCTGTCATTGGCGCAGTCGTACAGATGGATATTACTGTTATTCAGCGTCGCATGATTCATCAGCGTGGTAAATGTTGCGCCAAACACCGCGTTCAGGCAGACCCTGGTCGCACTCTTATAAGGATTTGGGGAAGGGATAGATTTCGGCAAACACGCGCCACCTGGACAATCAGTCGGATCGTTACAGGACTTTCCAGCGTTTGCGCCTGCATCGCAAGTGAAACTGCAGGCAGTCGTTTCATACACTTTCGGCACCCCGCCGCACGGTACTTCAAACGGCAACGCGTTGCTTCCGCCATTCACGTTGCTGGCATTTACTCTATAAGGATTTTCAGCATTATCCAAATCAGGTGTTGTGACGGTGATCTGCCCGTCCGTCCAGTTAGCCAGCGGTGGGATCACCGATATCGGAAGATCAATACCTTTTACAAAATTAACGCTGCGGTTGGTTGGCGGATTGAAAGTCTCGCCGGTCAACGTCAACACCACTCCCTGGACTCCACAAACTGGCTGGACTCGGCACAATCCTGGACCGGCCGCTTCATTTGTATATATAAATGTTGAAATATTACTTCGAGTTCCGTCGGACTTCACCACCTGCACGCCGACCTGGCTATTTGCCGGACAGTTTGACCATTTGCCTTCCGGCGCAGTGGCTGGATCACATGCGGTTGCGATTAATGTAAGGTCCGGTACCTTCACTACAGCTGAAGAATTGGTCCATGTGGAATCACAAGGCGGATCAGGCGGCACGTCAGCCAGTATCTCGGCACCGTTCAGCATATTACGGAAAAATACCTGGCCGGCGATGCAAGCATCAGGGTCGACACAGAACCCGGCATTTGAGTCATTACGTCTTATTACGGAAACGTATTGGCCGATGCCGCCATGCGCCTGTCCGTTCAGGCCGGACAATTCGCCGATCTGCGGGCTAGTCACGTCAAAATCAGAGGCATTGCTATCAGTAATACAACGCCCACCCGGACAATCCGCCGCTTCATTTGCTTTGGTACATGAGCGGTTGTCATTGGCCCCGCCTTCACACACGCCAGGATCGATCGTAACTTTCACGCCGCCGTCTTTCGCTCCGTTGGACGGGATGATACCGCCGAAATTCACCGGCCCGCCGGGCACCCTGGTCTGGATGGCGGTGCCGTTCCAGGCCACGCTGCAATTCTGGTCCGGCCAATTCGCGCCGTTGAAACAATTGCCACTGTCAAGTACGCCATTATTGAAAGCTATGTCCCCACCAATCCCGAAATTTGTGCCATTGATCTGGATCGCGGGATCAGCTGGCGTGGCGTACGGGCCAAAACTCGGGACAATATCGTTTATCTCGGGGATGCATCGCGTATTTGTCGAATCAGTATCCGCGGTAAAATTCCACGGTTCATTGGGGAAAGTAAGGTTGGTACTGGCCGGAAGCGGCGGCTCGGAAAGAAAATTATCACCACCGGCCGTACCGTCTTCAATAT
>CAZVMV010000009.1:0-45707 GCA_964628855.1 uncultured Gammaproteobacteria bacterium
ACATTGCCCTGGCTACGCCAGCCATGATGAAAAAGCTCGGCCCGGTCGCAAAAATCCTTGGTCCAAAAGGGCTGATGCCGAATCCGCGCAATGAAACCATCACCAAAGACGTCGCAGCCGGCATCAAGGCACTGGCAGCCGGTAAAGTGACCTTCCGTAACGACGATTCCGGCAATATCCATCAGTTGATCGGCAGGGTGTCATTTGACGAGGCAAAATTGTTGGAAAATTTCCGTTTGTTCACCGATGCTGTCCAGAAAGCCAAGCCCCAGGGTGCCAAAGGCATTTACATTAAGAACGTAGTGCTGTCGACGACGATGGGCCCGGGCATCAAAGTCCAGATTTAAAAAATTCAACAATTAATATTGTGCATATGAATGACGTTACGCACCCTTCAAAGCGCACAGATTATATTTCCTGGGACGAATGTTTCATGCGGATGGCGCATGTCATCGCTGACCGTTCGAAAGACCCCAGCACCCAAGCGGGCGCGATCATTGTAGACAAGAATATGATCGTGGTCGGTTTGGGGTATAACGGATTCCCGCGGGGGATCAAGGATGAACAATTGCCCTGGAACCGTGAAGGCAAGCTGTATGACACCAAATACGCTTATGTCGTCCATGCCGAAGAAAACGCCATCTATAACACGAATGTAAAAACTGACGGTTGTACCATCTATACCACCTTATTTCCGTGTAATGAGTGCACCAAAACCATCATCCAGAGCGGCATCAAGAAAATAGTGTATGAGAGTGACAAATACCATGACGAGGAAATATGGAAAGCATCCAGGCGGATGCTGGATTTGGCCGGCATAGAGTATGTCCAGTTCAAATCTACGTGGGCTAAAGATTAGCTAATTTTTTTCACATGCGCCAGTATTTAGACCTGCTCCAACACATTCTGGACCACGGCGTGGACAAATCTGACCGGACAGGCACCGGGACGAGGAGTGTTTTTGGTTACCAGATGCGGTTTAATTTGGCGGACGGTTTCCCGTTGCTGACGACCAAGAAGGTGCATCTGAAATCAATCATTTATGAATTGCTCTGGTTTTTAAAAGGGGATACCAACGTAAAATGGCTGAACGAACACGGCGTAACCATCTGGGACGAGTGGGCTGATGAGACAGGCGAGCTCGGTCCAATATACGGCGCCCAATGGACGCGCTGGAAAGGATATGACGGCCAGGCGATAAACCAAATCGCGGACGTGCAGGAACGTATCAGGAAAAATCCTGATTCACGCCGGATCATCGTCAGCGGGTGGAATGTGGCCGACCTCCAGACGCTGATTGCCGGCAAGAAAACGGCGCCGCCACCCTGCCATACGATGTTCCAGTTTTATGTTGCCAATAATAAATTATCCTGCCAATTATACCAGCGTTCGGCCGATGTTTTTCTGGGCGTCCCTTTTAACATTGCTTCGTACGCGTTATTTACAATGATGATGGCGCAGGTGACCGGCAAGGAGTTGGGTGATTTTGTCCACACTTTTGGTGATGTCCATATTTACAATAACCATTTTGACCAGGTGAAATTGCAGCTGTCCCGCACGCCAAAAGTATTGCCGGCCATGAAGATCAACCCGGACGTGAAAGATATTTTCAGTTTCAAGTATGAGGATTTTACGCTCGAGAATTACAATCCTGACCCGGGCATCAAGGCGCCGATAGCAATTTAGTTGGTAGAAAGAAATATGGAATTACCGTCTATGCCAAACCCAATCGATCAGCCGCAGGCGGAAACAAGCCATCCAAAGCGCACATGGATGTGGGTAGTTTTTATTCTAGTGGGTATTTTCCTCGTTGTATGGGGTATAGGTTATGGAACGGGCCTGTATTTCGTAGATAAAAATGATTATCAGGCCTCTGGACTCGGAGGCATCGGTTATCTATTAGCAGGATTAGTTGCCGGAGGCATCGGAATTTTCGGTGTGATAATTTCTGTATTAAAATTACTTTCTGTCAGCACGAGCGCCGTTAAAACTGTAAGGAATATTTTTGGACTAATATTCCTGGATATATTAATACTTTTTTTTAACACACCATCAAAAGGATTGTTATATGTTTTAATCATTGATGTAATCTTAATTGTTTATTTTCGTCGGATACACAAAAAAGCCACGGTAGTGAAATAGTAATTATGAATAAACCCATCATCAGCATCATCGTCGCCGTAGGCGAAAACCGCGCCATTGGAAAAAACAACGGTTTGCTTTGGAATATCCCGGAAGACATGGAACATTTCCGGTCGGTCACCAGGGGCCATGCTGTCATTATGGGCCAAAAAACATTCGAATCTATCGGTCGGCCGTTGCCGCAACGCACTAACGTGGTTTTGACCCAGGATCCGGATTTCCACCCTGACGGATGTGTCATTGCCCATTCAGTCGAGGAAGCTCTTACCGCAGCAAAAAAGGCTGAAAACGAGGAAATATTTTTTATCGGGGGCGGCATGGTTTACCAACAGGCGATACCATTGGCCGACCGGCTGTACGTTACAGTAGTGAAGGGTAATTTCGAGGCGGATACTTTTTTTCCGGACTATTCGATGTTCAAAAAAGTAGTCAGCCGTCGGGAAAGCAGGGATGAAAATTATACTTATACTTTTTTTGTTCTAGAGAAATAATATTATGAAAAAGGAAAGATTTGTTATTTTCGACGGCATCGACGGCTCCGGCAAGGGGACGCTGGTAAATGTATTAGCCGAATGGGCAAGGCAGCGGCGGATGAAAGTCTTTGATATCAGAGAATACGGTCGAAAGTTTCATGGCATGCCGGAACCGGAAGAGATAAAAAAATATGACGTCTTGCTTTCTGCTGAGCCGACTTTTTCACTGGTCGGACAGGCGATTCGCGAGGAGATTGTCCGTCATAATGGACGGGATTATACGGCCATGGAAACGGCGCAGGCCTATGCCCTGGACCGCCTAATTTTATACCGAAGAGTCATCGTGCCGGCATTGAAGATGGGAAAAATTATATTCCAGGAACGCGGTTTGACCACCTCAGTATGCTATCAACCTATCCAGGCGGATCCCATCACTGTTAAAAAAATTTTACAGCTGAGCGGCAACCAATTGGCGATGCGTTATCGGCCAGACCTTTTTGTGATAGTTGACGTCAAGCCGGAAACCGCCATCAAACGGTTGGCAGGACGCATGGAAAAAAAAGACGCCGCAATTTTTGAAAAGCTGGCATTTCTAAAAAAGGCCCGGGCACGTTTCATGTCAGTTTGGTATGAGAAGCTTTTTACCGCTGCCGGCAGCCGGGTGGTGCACATTTCCACTGACATGCCGGTCGCCGAAAGCAGGAGGGCAGTGCTCGCAGAATGGGAAATGTTCCTTGGCCGAAAAAAATGAATTCCTCTGGTGCATTTTTCCTGCTAAAATAGGTATATATGAACAAATACGAGCCAGTCATCGGTTTAGAAATACACGTACAGCTCAAGACCAAAAGCAAGATGTTTTGTCGTTGCGATAACACTGGCGAAAACCAGCCTCCGAATACTACGATCTGCCCGATCTGTACGGGGCATCCCGGGGTATTGCCGAATCCGAATGAGCAGGCGATCGAATGGACAGTATTGGCTGCACTGGCTTTGGGTTGTGAGATAAACCGGCATTCTCATTTTGACCGGAAAAGTTATTTTTACCCTGACTTGCCGAAAGGTTACCAGATATCCCAATATTCGGCGCCCTTTGGCCACGATGGCCATCTGGTATTTTTTTCTGAGAAGGGGAAACGGCGAGTACGGATTGAACGCGTCCATCTGGAAGAGGACACCGGGAAGCTGCTGCACGAGGCGGACAAGAGCGCCAGTTATGTGGATTATAACCGGGCTGGGACTCCGCTGATGGAGGTCGTTACCCGGCCAGATATAGAGACCCCTGCTGAAGCAAGGATTTTTTTGCAGGAATTGCGACTGATCATGAGGTACCTGGACGTTTCTGACGCTGACATGGAGAAGGGCCACCTGCGGTGTGATGCCAATATTTCATTGCGACCGAACCCAGAGTATTTCCAGGACAAGGCCGGCGAGACAGCCGGGATAGGTATGGATCCCAAAAAATTATACCCAAAGACAGAGGTCAAGAATTTGAATTCGTTTAAGTCGGTTGAACGCGCATTAGAATATGAAATAAAACGGCAGACGAAATTATGGGATGATGACAAGGCTCCGCAGAAACAATCAACCCGCGGCTGGGATGACAAGAAAGGCGAGACCGTATTGCAGCGCGTGAAGGAGGAGCAGCATGATTACCGGTATTTTCCTGAACCGGATCTGCCACCTGTAGAGATAACTAATAAAACGTTGGACGGTATATTGGTCAAGCGGGTTGAGCTACCGGCTGACAAGCGTGAGCGGTTCATGGATGAGCTCGGACTTAACTTATATGACGCGTCAATTTTGGTGGCGGATAAGCATCTGGCCGGTTATTTTGAACGAGTCATAGCTGAGCTCAGCAGCTGGATCGTTTCACTGGGCACGGAGGAGGGGACCGAGGAGGAGATTTGGGAACGTAACAAGGCCAAACTGGTGAAACAAGCCGCGAACTGGATAATCAGCCGTCTGCTGCAGTTGGTTAATGATGCGAAAATAGATCTGCGTCAGCTTAAAATCACGGCGGAAAATTTCGCGGAGTTGATGACCTTGATTTTCCAGAAGCGACTGAATAACCAGACGGCGCTGGTCGTATTGAAGAAAATGTTCGCGACCGGGGGCGATCCTTCCGATATTATGGAATCCGACGATCTGGGCTCTCAGTCAGGGGAAGGCGATCTGCATGTCGCCATTGAAACTGTCTTAGCCAAGAACGGCGAAATAGTCGAGCAGTACAAATCCGGCAAGACTGCCGTACTGCAGTTTTTGATCGGCCAGGTCATGAAGCAAACAAAAGGCAAAGCAGATGCAAATGAAGTAAAAGATCAATTGACATTAAAATTGAAATAAATTAGGATAAATTACCACGGATAGTAATTTACCGATTGAACATTTTTCAAGGAGGTCGTCATGCCAGGATTGCGTGAGCGGGATGAAGAACGGTCTGGAGGGACTATTTTCTGCAATCATAATGATTGCCAATGCGACGTTTCCGTCGATGCCAGTGGTCGTAAAAGTTGCGGCCATGGGAGAGTGGAACATTCGCATCCGGATCTGAATCCGGTTGGATTCGAAGAGTACGAAGAGTGAAACTGCAAGGATAACAAAGTCATCAGCGCCAACGGGGGTATGGCGCTTTTTTATTGTGGATAAGTTTAACATTTGTTCATATTTTCGAATAAAGCAGGTATGTTTGACACGGTTTGAAAATAAGAGTATTGTCAGTAGCAGAATATGAAACGTCACATGCCACATCGTATGAAGGATGGCAGGCTTGAGCGGAAACGCCCGGGAGATCCCGGGATTTTTTTTAAACTGAAGCAAATTGGCTGTCCGCCGCCAGGACAGTCGGCCATATGGCCTCTCCATTGCCCCGTTCAATTGAACGGGGCGTTTTTTTATAACAAAAAAGGACCTTGAAAAAACCTGAATAGGACAGGAGGATGTCATGATTTCATTAGGCAGGATAAAACTGGCCAATCCGATAGTCGCATCGTCTGGCGCATTGGGATTCGGCCGGGGGTATTGGTGGGACCGTGCGCTGATTAATGCCGGACTTATCAGGACGGATACTGTTGGCGCGGTTATAACCAAAACCCTGACTGATCAGCCGTGGGTTGGCAATTGGAAAGGCTGGAACCCCTGGCAGGTGATCTGGCCGTTGTCAGGCGGTTGGGTCAACGCGTTTGGTCTGACTAACCGCGGTTTGCGCTGGTTTATGGAGCAGGAGTATCCACATGTCCATCCGCATAACCTGATTGTCTCCATCACTGACCCGGATCCATATTCAATCCCGAAGATGGCGACCAAGCTTGATGCCATCGAGCTTTTGGCCGTCGAGGTCAATATGTCATGTCCGAATACGCCACAGTGGACTGATTTGCAGAGATCATACGATACTGCGAAAATTATCCTCTACCGTATGAAATCGAACATGCGCCACCCGTTGGTTGTCAAAATCGGTTATCTGAACGAGCCGGAAAGGGAAAATATGGCCGAGATTTGCACTACGGTTGGCGTCGATGCCGTCGACATGATCAATACCATCCCGTATGGGAAGCGATTCCCGGGACAGGTGTCACCGCTGAAGAAAGGCGGGGGTGTTTCGGGCAGCCTGATTACCGATTACGCTCTCGATCAGGTGGGTTGGTTCCGCCGAAATACCTCATTGCCAATCATCGGCGGCGGAGGAGTCGGAACAATCGAGGATGTCAGGATTTTTCTGGATGCCGGAGCGGATGCCGTATCTGTCGGCAGTGCGCACATACTGCGTCCATGGATATCGACGTCACTGGCCAAAAAGTTTACAGTCTGTCAAGAAGAAAAGAATGAACAGACGTCACAACCATTAACCCTCTAGGAGGTTAGTCATGTCCACTTTGTACACCCCGAATGTCGGCACAGCCCGGTTAGTCAGCGAATTGATCGGTGCGGGCGAGCGTCACCTTCGTGACAGGAAATTCATCCGCATTACCCCGCCCAGGATCGTACCCGCAAGCGGTGCCTGCGAAAACGTCGACACGTTGTTTGAGATCACGGTCGGCGGCGATCCGCGGTGGTTCCATGGCGGCCACAAGCGAGCCTATTTCGCCCAGACCTGCCAGCTCTACCTGGAATCACTTCTCGGCGAGGGTGGCCTGGAACGCGTCTACTGCATCGGACCTTCAGCCCGGGCAGAAGCTACCATCGACCACCGGCATCTGACCGAGTTCGAGATGATCGAGATCGAGTTCCGCGGCACCTTTGATGAGCTGTTGCAGGAGATCGAGCTCTTCATCGGCAGCCTGGTCGGCATGGTGAAGTCCGTGCCGGAAAGCGAGCGCACTGGCTACGGTTTGCCCGCTGACCTGTCGCACCTGGACAGGCACCCGGAGTCTTTCCCGCGCATCACTTACGCAGAGGCGATCGCCGAACTGAACCTGCCATGGGGCAGCGACATCTCTTCATCTCATGAGAAGGAGCTGATCGCTAACCACGGCAGGGGGCCCATCCTGATCACCCGGTACCCGAATCCGATGAGCGAAAGGATGAAAATCCTGTTCGCCCACAAGGTGAACGGTCTGGCGATCAAGTTTTTCAACATGGTGCCTGACCCGAATGATCCAGAATACGTCCTGTCGTGCGACTGTATCGTGCCGTACGGCGGCGAGTGTGTCGGCTCGGCAGCTCGCGTGTGGAAACATGAGGAGTTTGCCGATCGCCTGTACGCGTCGCCGATGTTTGCCCGGCTGCAGGAGAAGGACAGTTTCGCCAAGGAGGGTTTTGGCTGGTACCTGTCCATGCTGCAGGCCTGGCCGTCCGTGCCGCATGCCGGATGCGGATTCGGCATGTCGCGGATTTTCCAGTACCTGCTCGGCGAACCGGACATCACCAAGGTGGTGACCTTCCCGTCCAACCGCGCCCGACTGTATTAATCGTTCATTATTAAAAAAATACAGGCTTGCCCATTGGGCAAGCCTGTTCTTATCATTTCCTGATGGCAAAGACGAATACATAAGTCCCGCCAATCAGGAGCGTCCAAATCAGTGAAATGACCGGACCTGCCAGTAGCCATACGGCAGAGAAAGCGACGACATAAATTGGGTCGTGGTAGCGTTGATTTACCACCAGACGGGTCAGCCAGTCCATGATGGCGGTCGGGACACGGAGTTCCTGGCGCCGGTATTGGACAATACTGCTCAGGTAGACAAATAAGCACCAGACAACTATCGGTACCAGCCAGAAGTGCCCGTTATACACGGGGATGCCTGAGAGGAAAGCTATCATCCATACGCACCAGGCGTACGGTGAGCAGCAGTTGAAGCGTTCAGCTGATTGCCCTCCACTTCGGATGGATTTGAGTGCCCACAACAGGTGGATGAGCATGATGACAAGTGCGATTTCGCCGCTCAGTCCATGGATACTTATTGGCGCATGGTGGCTCCGAGCCTGTGCAATCATGCCGAAAGTCCCTAGCACATCGCAAATGAATCCGAAGATAAAAACGGATATAATCCGCCTGCTCAGCCCGCCCCGGAGCTGTTCGGTCCAGATGGCTACTGAATACAGCAAGAAGGCCAGATTGATCAGAATTATGGGAAAGAACATGGGTCCCTCCAGTTCATTTTTGTTCGTCTATTTTGTATTATCCTAGGCGAATGGATGTTAAACGTCAATAGTCCATTGTTCTGCAGGAAATAAAAAAGCCCGCACCATTGGTAGTGGTGAGGGCTGGGATAATCGAAACTTACGAATGAACTACTAGCTAGCAGGAGAACTGGCGTTTGTATTCCTGCCATCCGTCAGTCAGTCCAGCGACGATGGCGGAGAAGATTTCGTCACTGTGTAGCAGCGACGGAGTCACGTTCGGCGCAGTCTTGCTCCCATTGAGTATGGACTGGAAGTTGCCTTCGCACTGGTAGTACCAGTTGAGGAGCATGCCTTCCATACCGAGCTGCTGCCAGTCGGTGACGGGCTGGTCCGGTTTGGTGGCGCGCTGTTCTTCCGAGCGGAGGATACGCACCACGTTTTCCAGGCTGACACCGCCGAGGGTCCTGTTATTGACGAGAATCTGGATGTGACCATGGAAGTCCCTTTTGACCACTATGTCCGCACCTTTGTAGAGCGCGTATTTCGCGGCCTGAAGGTTGTCAGTCATGAGGATGGCGACCTTCATCTCCTTGCCGTTCCGCATGAACGTCGGCCGATCAGCATTTGCGAATGCTTTCGACCCGTTGACGTGGAAATCGTACTGGACTTTCCATAGGGCTTCGACCAGGTCGAGTGCGCTGCTGACCGCGGACAACTGGTCATCGCCGTACTTGAAATAGAGGGCACGGATGATGTTGTTGAGGTCGCAAGGCGTTGAGGCGCCATCGCGGTCATTATTCAGCGTGTACTCTATCAGCTGGCGGAGTTCGGGATTATCGCGTACTCCCAAATACTTCGCCACCAGCGTAGTACAGCACTGGTTACGCTTGACTCCTTTCGGAGACTTGTCATCGAACATTCCCTGCCCGGTGCCAAGCAACAGGACTCCCATGTCCAGGAGTTTGTCGCCGTCCTCCTGCGTGCCGTTGGCGTCGCCATCGGCGCGGTTAAACTGAATCCTGGCATTTGTGATGCCAGGGAAAAGCTTCTCACCGTATTTCTGCAGGATGAAAAGCGCGACAATTTCGTCCACGTGGGGCTGGGGGTGGGTCCAAATGTCCGTGACCCTTTGCGGTTTCCGTTCCATGATTTCCTCCTTGAGCATTTGATGCCCAGTTGCAATATCTGATTTCCATGATTATTTGCCTGTCAATGATCTGTTGTTACGCCTGGAGAAATGAAACAAGGTCCTCGTGAAGAGCACCTTTTATTACCTCAGAATTTGGTAATTCTTACTGCTCTCCTTCAGCAGAATTACCGGTTTAAATTGTAGGTTTATTAGCGTAACCGGCAAGTATAGGATATTATCTCCATTTTGTCAAGAGTTGGTTTGCACAGGTCAAAAAAAGCCGTTTTTGATTAACGGCCTTTTTTTATCTTGGGAAAATTTTATCGCTTAGTACGGCGCTGGAGAGTCTGGCGTTTGTCCTTGAATTTTTTCACCTGGCTGATGAGTTTCGGGACGGTCAGGTCGATGGCTGATTCCATGGTCATTCCTTTTTCTCCGGCCTTGATCGTCTTTCCGCCGAGCAGGACGGACGCTTCCGTGCGGTAAACTAACCCAGTCCGCTGGTTATGGTCGTGGTCCAGCTCGACTTTCGCAGTCACGTTTGCCGGGATCAATTTATCAAGTTTGCCCATTTTTTTCATGACATAATCTTTGAGCCATTGGTTGACTTTGAAATTCTTGGCACTGATGGTGAGTTTCATTGGTTTAGGTGTTTTTTTATTAAATTCTCCGCTTGTTTTTTTGATGTAATCCAGTGAATGCGCTTATCCGGCCGGAACCAGGTCATCTGCCGTTTGGCATAATGGTGGATAGCATTTTTTAATTGAACCACCATTTCACGTTTGGTAATTGTACCACGGAGGTACAGGCTGACAAAACGGTATTCCAGTCCGACATCGTACAACCGTTGCCAACTGACGCCTTGCTTATGCAATCTGGCCACTTCCTTGACCAACCCTTGGTTCAGGCGCCGGTCCAGCCTCAGGTCAATTAGCCGGTACAGTTTTTTCAGTGGGTGGGTTACGCCGATTAGTAATACGTCATAAGGCGATGATTTCTTCAACGGCGCGATTTTATTGCCGGTCGACTTGATGATTTCAATGGCGCGGATCAGTCGGTAGGGATTGTGCCGGTCAATGACCCGTGCCCGGCGCGGATCCAGTTTTTTCAACAGTTTGAAAAGCTGGCCGGACGTTTTCTTTGCCAGTTGTTGGCGGAGCCTTTTATCCGGCTTTACGGCCGGCAGGTCCAAATTATCGACGATCGACCGTATCCAAAATCCGGTTCCACCCACGAGGAAGGGAAGCTTGTTTTCAGCGTGGATTTTATTAATTGCCTGGGTGGCCCGCTTTTTGAAATGTGATACGTTGAATTCGCGATTCGGGTCAGCCACGTCGATGAGATGGTGTTTGACGGATATTTGTTCCTGCCTAGAGGCTTTGCCGGTTCCGATGTCCATGCCTCGGTAGACCTGCCGTGAGTCAGCGGAAACCACTTCGCCGTTAAATTTTTTTGCCATGGCAATGGACAGGGAAGTCTTACCCGAGGCATTTGGCCCGACGATGGCGATTAGCGGAGGCTTAATCATTGACAAAGCTGAGTTAAAAGTGTAGGTTTGTATATTAGTATTGTACATCAAAACCATCAATGGAGGGAGATACACATGCCTCTCGTATTCGTCTATGAGCAAACAGGTGCGTCCAATATATCGACGTTCCTCGGGGGCATGCCGGCCATCTATACCACAGAACCGTCAGCCGCCCTTTCGTATTGTTATGCGTCCCATCAGATCGGGATCATCGTCCTGGAAATGGAGCGGTTGCATCCAACACTCACTGACCGAAGTGCCCAGGAACTGTTGTTTTTTGATGAGGTTAATCTCATGCATCACGGGGTGCCTCTGGTGATCGTGGCGCCGCATCCGGAGCTTTTTTTGCCGGACCTGAAACGGTTCAAGTTTGATCGGTTAGTGGATCTCGATTTCATGATGCAGTTCATTGCCAAGAAAAAGGAGCAGGATCCCCACCGATCACTGGGTGAATATGGAGCATTTGCCATAGGCGTACAAACGCCAATTCATCCAGTCCGTTTCCGCGCTTTGATCGAGGCGATTAGCCAGGATCTCGAGTCGGTTAAAGCTTGAGTTTGGCCGAAAAGCCATTGCCGTCAGCGATAAATTGCTGACGGTATTTTATTTTTGTTAATGGGGATTGACATTTTCTCAAATATACGGTATTCTCAAGGGCCAAATTTCTACTTACGTTCTTTTACAGCGGAGGAGTATATGGAGAAACTGTTTCTCTCTATTCCCCCCGAATCACGGAAATATGCGGCTAGGGTATTGTTTCCCATCATTGTTGCTATGGGCCTGATTCAACTGGAGCTGGTCATTGTCGCGCTGGCGTACAAGGCTAATTTCATTGAATTGGTGCTCGTTTTTTTTGCAGCAATGGCATACCGCGCATGGTATGTGCACAGCTGGGTCAAGCTTGAGAAGTGGCTTTTAATTAACGACCGTGAATTTCTTGCCCATTTTGTATTTTTACGGATGCATATTGGCAAGAAGCTTTATCGGTTGCTGCGTTGGATGGGTAAAGTCACCAATCGGCGTCGTCCTACGTTGTTGTATTGGACAGTGCTGTTGTCGTCTGGTTTTCTGTCCGGATTGACAGGAGTCGGACTGAAATTCGGCATTGCGATGATTGTTGTAAGCCGGAAATCAAAGCCGCTCCAGACTGCAGTACTTCTGGGATTAGCCACCAATACCTACATATTTCTCCATTTTGGACCAACCTGGCTTCAGGACGTCTGGATCTGGGTTCGTGCTGTTTTGGGTGGGTGACCGTCGTGCGTTTACGTGCGGCGGTTTTTTTTATGAATTGATTTTTCCGGACAGCCCCCAGGCATCCGCAGCGGTAACTTTTATTTCTGCAAATTGGCCGGTGAAATCCTGGCCAGTGAAGTGGATTGTCTTGAACGCGCCGGTTTTGCCGGAATTTATTTTTTTATTGGCATCGTATCGGTCGACTAGAGCTATGACAGTTTGGCCGATGTATTTTTTATTATTCCTCAGTGCTGTTTTTGTCAGGATTGTGTTAAGGAATCCCTTACGTCTGGTTTTTTCAGTTTTTGGCACGTCATCTTTGAAAAATTTGGCAGAGGCAGTACCCGGGCGTGACGAGTATTCGGCCAGGTAGGCCATATCGTATTTTACCTGGCGCATGAGACTGGCAGTCTGCAGGAATTGTTTTTTCGTTTCACCGGGGAAGCCGACGATAATGTCAGTAGTGATGGCCGCAGCTGGCCAGGCACGGCGGATTTTTTTTATCAGGTCCAGATAGTAGGCTCGGCTGTGCCGACGATTCATGCGGCGAAGTGTTTCGTCATCTCCAGCCTGGATTGGCAGGTGGAAATATGGGGTCATTTTTTTCAGTTTCGGCAGGGTGGCGATCAGTTCTGGGGAAACATCCTGCGGGTTTGAAGTCAAGAAGCGTATCCAGAAATTACCGGGGATGCTGTTAATTTTTTTCAGCAGCTCGGTGAAATCTTTGGGCACCCTGGTCGTTGCGGTCCGCCATTGGATGGGCTGGTTCGGTCGGAACTGCCAAAAATCACGGGAGCGGGTTTTTTTCAATGCTGCGGAATGATATTTTTCAGGATTGATGTAAGCGTTCACGTTCTGTCCAAGCAAAGTGATTTCCTTGTAGCCTTTCTTCACAAGACTGGTAACTTCCTTGATTATGTCCGCCATAGGACGGGAGGCTTCTTCGCCCCTGGTGTAGGGGACGGCGCAGAACGTGCAGTAATTGTTGCAGCCGGTCATGATCGGCACGAATGCCTGGAATGAATTGGCCGGCGTGTGCGGCATGGCCAGGTAATCTGCATTTGTCACCGGCCATTTGTTTTTTTTGTCCAAACCGAGCTTTTCGGGCAGGAGATTCAGGTCCTTGATCGGCAGGATCAGGTCAAAACGTGATAAAAGTTTTTCGCGGTCATAAGGCAGTACGCAGCCGGTGAGTACAATTTTTACCCCCCTTTTTTCACGTTTATTTTGCCATCTGTTCAGGCGGCCGTAAATTCGGTCCATAGCTTTTTGGCGAACGGAGCAGGCGACAATAAAAATTATATTTGCCTCTGCTTCTACTGGAGTCTGGCGGTAACCGTGGGATTTCATCAGTGACACAAGCCGGTCAGCATCAGAATAATTCATCTGGCAGCCGATGACGATAATGTGGAACTTTTTTTCCATAGTGCGTATATTGTACGGTTTTATCGCTTTATTTTCAAGCTTATTCGTGCTAAACTACTGGTATTATTAGCAGGAATAAAAAACCCCATATGGCCGATGACAATGCCAATCTGCAGACAAACGAGCCGGAAAAAAGCCAGACTGAAGTGACGACTGAGGAAAAGCTTTCTACCGGGACGAAAATCGCCCTTACCGTGATCGTTCTAGTAACTGTAGGGGCCGGCGTTTACTTGGCGCTAACTTTGTCCAAGTAGTAATATTTATTGGCAAAAAATTTCATCGTGGTAGTTGTACACATCGCCAGTCTTGACGGTTTTTTTGGGTATGTTATACTCTCTTTCCAACCAATCCTGTTGGTACATTGTTTGAAAAGTGGGGGTAGGCAACTCGCGGCATGAGCCGATACGTACGGCACGCTCTCAGTACCGTTGGTATTGCATCTCGCCGTAGTCCGGCGCCGGTGATGCACGAGCACACCACTCGCGCCGCAGACGCCAGCCGATGTGTCTGGCCTCGTATGACCTATGTCATATTATATCGACGGCTCACCGTCCCTGCCCCCCACAAATTTAGCCGACGCCCCATAAGGACGTCGGTTTTTTATTATTTGACAGATGTCTCAAAACGGCATAAGCTCTGCTTGGAGTCATGGAAGTATAGGGAAGTCGGTGTCCCGGCTTATCAGTCCTGTGGCTACACAGTGCATGTAGAATCGGCGGAGTCGTTTGGTTGCCGAAGGCAACATGCGTTCTTTCTGCCCGACATATGTAAAAGGAGTTCCTTGTGAGGGGGAATTCCTTATGACTGTAAGTTGGTTATCAGTACGGCTGATAACGCTTCTGAGCCGATGCTTCGAACATAGCATCGGCTTTTTATCTATTGACAATAAAAGACGGACAGTTTAAACTGGCAGCTGATCAGAAGTGCAGATAAATTTCCTCCCGCCCGTTTAGACGGCGGCTGGTATTGGGAGGCAGCGTTTGGCGCGAAACTCGACAAGGGAGCGCCCGGCAGGAGCGCGTTTGTACCTTACGGAGTGCCAGGCGAGGCACCACGATGCGGTGTGGGGTGCCTTCGGCCGTAACGGGCTCGTTTACGTCGTCACATCATGAGGGTGAGGCGACGTCCATAGCTGGTGCAACATGTGAGTTGTTGCACCAGCGCTTTTTATTTTTTTTCGGTAATTTCCGCCTGCAGAAGCTTGATGAATTTTTTTAATGCCATTTTCTTTATGTCCTTTTCCCCACGCATCCGGACTGCCAACGATTTGCCCTTGATTTCCTTGTCGCCGACCACAAGCATGTATGGCACTTTCTGTTTTTCGGCCTGGCGGATCTTGTAGCCGACCGTGTCGTTGCCGTCGTCCAGATGTGAACGGATGCCCGATGCCAATAATTCCTCGTGCAGTTTTTGGCCGAAACGCTTATGCGATTTTCCGACCGTTAGGATTTGCACCTGGACAGGCGAAAGCCAGAGCGGAAAGGCGCCGGCGTAATGCTCAATCAGGAAGGCGATTGTCCTTTCAAAACAACCGATAGAAGCGCGGTGAATGACTACTGGTTCCCGTTCTTTTCCCTGGTTATCCATGTAGGTCAGCTGGAAACGTTTGGGTAACACGAAATCATATTGTACGGTAAAGGCTGTATCTTCCTGGCCATTCACGCGTTTCATCTGCACGTCTATTTTCGGTCCGTAAAACGCCGCTTCGCCTGCCGCTTCGTAAAACGGGGCTTTCTGTTTTTTTAGGACGGTGCGTAGGATATTTTCAGCATAGTCCCAGGCCTTGTCATCCTTATAGTATTTCTTCGTGTCTGTGCGGTCACCCAGCGATAGTCGGTACAGATAATCCTTCCCTTTTTTCAGGCCAAGCTTGCCATTGATAAAATCAATGAGTTTCAGCACTTCAATAATTTCTTTTTCCGCCTGTTCCGGAGCCAGGAATATGTGGGCATCAGCCAAAGTAAACATGCGGACACGCATCAAGCCGGACAATTCGCCACTTTTTTCATATCGGAATTGGGAAGCCAGTTCGGCGAACCGGACGGGCAGTTCGCGGTAGCTGCGCGGTTTGGATTTATACAGCATGAAGTGGTGCGGGCAGGTCATGGGGCGAAGGATCAGTTCGTCTTCGTCCACCTTCATCACCGGATACATGGTATCTTTGTAGTATGGGTAATGTCCGGAGGTTTTGTATAATTCCGTTTTAGCCAAAGGTGGGGTGAAAACGTGGAGGTAGCCCCGCTTCAATTCCTCGTCAACGGTGAACCGTTCCAATTCACGCCTGATGATGCTGCCTTTGGGCGTTAACATGGGCAATCCTTTTCCGACCGGCTCGGCAAATACGAAAAGTTCCAAATCCTGTCCGAGTTTACGGTGGTCCCTTTTCTTGGCCTCTTCTTGCTGTTTCAGGTAATCGTCCAATTCCTTCTTATCGGTGAAAGCAACACCATAAATGCGCTGGAGCATTTTGTTTTTTTCGTCACCGCGCCAGTATGCCCCGGCGATAGAGACCAGTTTGAAGCTGTCGGCGTTAATTTCCTTGCTCGAGGTCACGTGAGGGCCGGCGCAAAGATCCGTGAACTTACCGCTCTGGTAGTAGGTGATCGGCTGTTTGTTTTTTTCCAGCTCAGCGATGAGCTCCTGTTTATATGGCTGGCCGGCTGAGAGCTGTTTGGCTTCGGCCACGCTTTTTTCCAGCCTAACAAACGGGATGTTCTGCCCGATCATTTTTTTCATGCGTTTTTCAATCTGCGGCAAATCCTGCGGTGTCAATGCGCGGGGCAGGTCAAAATCGTAATAAAAGCCATTTTCAATAACCGGGCCGATAGCCAGCTTCGCGTCAGGAATTATGTCCAGGACTGCCGTGGCCATCAGATGGGAGAGGGAGTGCCGAATTTTATGGGGCTGATCGTTAACGTTTGCCATATATTATTTTTTTCAATTATTAATAAATAAAATTCCCAAAATCATCTTTGATTTGGGACCCTTTTTGACAGGGTGGTTCCACCCGTATTTCCCGTGAGCTACGTACCCATGGGACACTTATTCAATTGGCTCCTGCTTAGGCGCCTTATGGCGCTGCTTTTTAGCAAGGCGGTTGGTATTCGCCTCAATCGCAAAAAGTACAGTTATCATACTGTACCGCGCACCAATTTGTCAACAATTTATTTGACCAATTTAATTTCGATGTGATCTTTCAGTTGGGGCGCTTTAGTCACCCAAAACGGCGAGAATTTGATCTGCACTTCTTTGATCTGGTCGAAATGCGAAAAATAGGCTTTTATTTCCTGTGCATCATGCCCAGCGACCTTGTCACGGTCGAATATTGGGTTTGAAAGGCGGGGGATGATGTTGGCCGTGTATTTCACTGCTAGCATGGCGGATTCTGTTTTCAGGTCGTATGATTCAACAGAATAGGATAATATCGCCTCTGATTCGGAATCAATCTGCTCGTCGACCGGTAAATTTGTCGCGAGATCATTTTGGGCAATCGATTCAAGGGTGGGGACATCGAAAACAACGGCGATAAATTTTATTTTTTGGTCAATTGTCAGAGTTGCCGCCTCCTCACCATCTTTGGCGGATTCAGTTTGGCTTTGGATGACCGGTGTCAGCATGGAAGGCTCGGCGGTAACAGCTGCACGTTCCCCGTCAGGCTTGGCCAGTTCGGCCACTGCCTGATCAGCCAATTCAGTCGTCAGCAATTGGGCAGATTCATTTATAAAAGCTTGGGTAACCGAACGGCCAGTGCGTACGCCGCCAGACATCGCCGTCGAACTTTCCGCGTAAATTTTATCCTGCAAGCCAGGCCACAAGCCAGGTATGGTGAATTTGGTCGGACCGATATTCCCGGTTTTACCTGGTTGGTCGGCATATACTTCAACGTTTTCTACTTTGCTGCCAGCTGGTACGTCGACGCGATCCTTTACATGGAATAAAATCCCGTCTGGTGTAAGCAGGCGTGTTGTGGCGGCAAGTGGCTGGTCTTTTGTGTAATTATTGTATATGGTAACTGTGCCGGTAGCCTGGGCTGGCACTTCGCCGCCGGTAGCCGGGTTATCGAAAGTTTTAGAACCATTGACCGTGACACTTGTCAGTGTCCCGCTAACTGCTGTTATCAGGTTTGACTCCTGTTCGGCGGCGTTTTTCCTGACCAAAACTGAAATGGTCGAGGTTTTTTCCGTTGGTTTCAGGGTGACCGTGATAATCGTTTTTGAAAGGGAGTAATAGACAATTAAACCGGCTAGAATGGTGGCTACTATCGAAAAACCGATCAGGATTTTTTTGTACAAGCCAGTTGTCTGTACCCGCGAAATTTTTACGTTTTTTTGCATATTATTTTTTCTGCAGGGCCAAATTGCCCTGACCGATCAATGATTCAATTTCACTGAAGCAGGCTTGACCGATATGAAATTTTGTCGTAATTATTTTAGTGGTGTCGGGTGAACTTATTTTTAGGTGGACGTGGTAAGGCCCACTGGACTCAGACAGGATATTTTTTAGTTTCTCGAAAATACTTTGGCCGACCTTCTGCGGAATGGACAGGTAGACATCGCCGGACGTTTGGACTTCCGCCGTTTGTCCGCTGGCTAGGTCGATTTCCTTCGCCTCATTGCAGAGCATTTTGACGACACCGTCCTTGTCAGAAAGTTTACCTTTGGCCAGGATGATTTTGCCTTCTTGCCAGAGGGATGGCTGGCTGGCGAGCAGGGTAGGGAAGACTAGTACTTCGATGCGGCCGGACATGTCTTCCATTTTAGCAAAAACCATGGCTTGATTCGAACGGGTGATAACTTTCTGGATCTGGGTGATGACCCCGCCGATTTTCACATCACCATGCATCATGACCGGTGTTGTTAATCCAACAATAGGTGTGGCGATTTTTGCCAAATACTCGCGATATTCTTCTAGGGGGTGTTCGGAAATATATAGGCCGAGCAATTCTTTTTCCCACGCGAGTTTCTGTGCCTTGCCGGCTGGAGCGGTCGGATGCAGTTTTAGTTTTGGGGCATGTTCAACAGGCGATGCGCCGAAAATATTGGTTTGTCCGTTCAGCGCTTCTTTTTCCGCCGCCTTGGCATATTGTAATAAAGCGTCCATGTTGTCGAGAAGTGATTGGCGTTCGGCAAACTGATCTAATGCTCCGGATTTGGTCAGGCTTTCGAGGGATTTTTTATTCAGGTCTTTTGTTTGCACGCGACGCAGGAAATCTTCTAGGCTGGTATAGGGCCCGTTTGTTTTCCGTTCCTTGATGATAGTTCTGACGATGTTTTCTCCTACGTTTTTGATGGCCATTAGGCCAAACCTGATTTTTTTCTCCGGTTCTCTGGTATCTGGGTGGAAAACCGCAGTGAAGGTAGAAAAACTTTCATTAATGTCCGGTGGCAGTACCTTTATGCCCATGCGTTCGCATTCTTCTACTTCGATGGCAATACGGTCGATGTCACCGTAATCAGAGGTCAGTAATGATGCCATGAATTCATCCGGGTAGTTTGCCTTGAAGAATGCCGTCTGGTAGGCGATGAGGGCATAACAGGCGGCGTGCGCTCTGACAAAGCCGTAACGGGCGAATGGTTCGACAATTTTCCAGATTTTTTCCGCTACGGATTTGTTGATTTTATTTTTTACCATACCGTCCACCAGTTTCTCGTGTTGCTCATCCAATAGTTTTTTAATCTTTTTGCCGACGGCTTTTCGTAGGATATCTGCCTCAGGCATGGTGAAGCCGGCCAGGTTGCGTGCAATTTGCATCAGTTGCTCCTGGTAAACGGCGACGCCATGGGTTTTTTCCAGGATCGGCTGGAGTTTCGGATGCAGATAAACGGTCTGTTTACGTCCGTGCTTGCCTGCGATGAAATCCGGAATGAATTCCATCGGGCCCGGGCGGTACAATGCCACCATGGCAATGATGTCCTCTAGCTCCGTCGGTTTCAGCTGTTTCAAATAACGTTTCATACCCGTAGATTCAAGCTGGAATACCCCAGTGGTCAGGCCGTCCTGCAGAAGCTTGAATGTTTTCCTGTCGTTCAATATCAGGTCATCAGTGTTTTTTTCCTGCCCACGTGCCTTACGGATTATGTCGATAGTGTTTTCCAGGATAGTCAGGTTTTTCAGCCCGAGAAAATCCATTTTCAGCAGGCCTAGGTCCTCGATGGGGTGGAGTGAATATTGGGAAATAATTATGTTTTCTCCCTGGGTGGCGTACTGGGTCGGTACATAATGGTCCAGGGGCTCTTTTGTGATAACGACGCCGCAGGCGTGAGTTGATGCGTGACGGGCGACGCCTTCCAGTTTTCTAGCTGCATCAATCAGTGATTTCGCGTCAGGCGAGTGCTCGTATTCCTCTTTGAGTTCCGGATTTAGTTCCAGTGCCTGATTAATGTTCAGGGACATCGGGATCATTTTGGCCAGTTTATCGCAATAAGCATAGGCCATGCCGAGGACGCGTCCGGCGTCGCGGATAGCTGCACGGGCGGCCATTGTCCCGAAAGTTATGATCTGTGCTACGTGGTCTTTGCCGTATTTTTGCTCGACATATTTTATAACCTCATCTCTCCGCGTGTCGGCAAAATCAAGGTCAATATCAGGCATGGAAACACGTTCAGGGTTCAGGAATCTTTCGAATATCAGTTCGTATTTCAAGGGGTCAACATTGGTGATGTTTGTCAGGTAGGAAACGATGCTGCCGGCGGCTGAGCCACGACCCGGTCCCACGACGATCTTGTTGTTCTTTGCCCAGTTCACGAAATCCTGGACAATCAAGAAATAAGGGGCAAAGCCAGTTTTGGTGATGACTGAAAGTTCGTATTCGAGACGGTCAATAATTTTCTTGTCCGATGTCTGTTTTGGAAATCTTTTGGGCAAGCCGGCATAGCAAAGTTCACGCAAAAAAGCATCAGCCGTTTTTCCGTCCGGGACATCGAAATGTGGCAGGGTAATCTTCCCCAATTCCAACTCTACCTGGCAGCGGGCCGCTACCTTTAATGTGTTTGCTATGACTTCCGGATGGTCTTTGAACGCTTCAGCCATCCGTTCGGGGCTTTTTAGAGAAAAATCTTCGCCCAAATATGACATGCGGTCCTTGTCCTCTTTTTTCCGTTTCGTTTGCAGGCAGATGAGGATGTCGTGGATCTGGTCATCCTCTGAATTTAAATAATGAACGTCGTTTGTGGCCACGACGGGCAGTCCCATTTTATTCCCGAGTGCCAGGATTTTTTCATTTATCTGTATCTGATGTTCCAGTGTCGGATGGTCCTGGATTTCCAGGTAAAAATTTTCAGGACCGAAAATATCCGCCAGTTCCCGGGCGGTTTGTTCGGCGTGTTTTTCGTCGTGGTTCAGAAGTGATTGTGAGACTGCTCCCTGCAGGCAGGCGCTCAGGCCGATTAGTCCATCCGCATGCTGACGCAGTAGGTCCAGGTCAATCCGAGGTTTGTAATAGAAGCCTTGGAGGTGTGCTTGGCTGGTCAACTTGATCAGGTTGCGATAACCGTCTAGGTTCCTGGCTAACAATACAAGATGAAAGGGCCGTTCGTCGATCCTGGCCCTTTTGTTTAGCATGCCGTTCCGCGCCACATACGCCTCGACGCCAATAATCGGCTTAATGCCCGCTTTGGTTGCTTTTTGGTAAAACTCAACCGCCCCGTACATGACACCATGGTCTGTCAGGGCAATCGCCGGCATGCCTAGCTCTTTGGCCTTTGCGACAAGGTCATCGATCTTCGCCAAACCGTCTAGGAGACTATAATGACTATGGACATGTAGGTGAACAAAGTCCGTCATAAGTACGGAATTTCCTAACTTCTCTATTAAGCCTTATTTATTTCCGGTTGTTTTTGACCGCTTGGCCTTCTCCTCGTGCCGACGCTTGAAATAGTCGACCAGGTCGGTGACGCCTTTCAGCACGAGCGGCAAGTACCCGGCGGTATTTTTTAGCTTATCCTCTACGGCATCCAGCAGCTGCCCCAGCCGTTCAATTTTTTCCTTCACCAGTCGGACAACGTCGCTAACCTCGTCGGTTACTTCTTTGGCACGTTTCAGCATCATAACGATGTAGTAGAGGGCCCAACATAGAAAGAACGTCAAAACGGCCACGCTGATGGCCAGGATGAGGAGAAGTATCTCCTTACTAGATTCTAGCATAATGTTGTATCGCTATTTATGTATTTATCACCACTGAGTATACCATATTCATATAACCAATCCAAATAATTCCCAAAATGAAGTAGCTGTGCTAAAATATAAAAGTGAAATAAAGTCAAGACTATATGTTTGATATCGGTACGATTTGGATAAAACTGAACTATTTCGTATTGACAAACCGCCAAGATCTAAGGAAATGGTGGGTTTTGACATTGATCGCCATTGCGGTCTTCAGCACTGTGTTTGTTATCACCAATGCCGTAATTTATATAGTCAATCTGCCGAAACAGGACGCCCTAATCAGAGCCATTGCCGCCAGCCCGCTTGATTTTAATGCTGTCCGCGCCACGCAACGGCCTCAGCCACTGAAAATCGGTGAAGCGGTTGTCTTGCCAGCAGGCACCGGCCGGTATACGATCGTGGCTAAAGTCCAAAACATCAATAAAAATTGGGCAGCCACTTCAGTGAAATACGAATTTTCCATCGGCGGTCAGAATACCGGTGAACTTTCGGACGCAGTCATGCCGTCAGCCGAACAGTACCTGGCGGGATATAATATCAGCGGACCAGAAACTTCATCCGGACTAACCGGAACACTTTCGATAAAAGATGTAACCTGGGTCCGAGTGCCTGACCTTAGTGTTATGGCCAAATCTGATTTTTCCTATGATGAACTGAAATTTGACTCTTCGACGACCAGAACCGGGCAGAGCACATGCCGTGTAACCGGTAAGGTGACGAATAATTCCCTGTCAGGTTTTTGGCGGGTGAAATTACAGGTGGTTCTGCTGAATGAAGGGGCTATCACGGGCATTAATACGGTATTCCTGGAAAAATTTTTGCCAGGCGAGAGTCGGTCGCTTTACACTCAGTATGACCAGGTGGGTGGTTCGGTAAAAAGCATTTCCGTTGTACCGTCAATGAACCTGTTGGATACGGGAAACCTTATACGCTAATAGAGTCAAGGAAGTCATGTGGCAATCTATTTATACTTATTTTAGGAAATCCGATTGGGCGCTGACATTGTCAGTCCTTTTTTTGTCAGCATTCGGCATGATGTCACTTTATAGTATTGAGTCGACTGCTGATAGCCCGAATTTTTTTGATTTTAAGAAACAGCTTATTTTTATAGCCGCTGGCATTATCCTGATGGTCGGAATTGGAATTATTGATTATCGATTTGCTCGCTCATACGGTGCAGTCCTGTATGCAGTTGGATTGCTCGGTCTGGCGACAGTTCTTGTGCTGGGTACGACCGTCCGTGGCACAAGGGGATGGTTTTTTATTGGCGGGCAGGGTTTCCAGCCGGTCGAATTGATAAAAATTTTTTTGATAGTAGTGGTGGCCCAACTTTTCCAGCGATGGCGCCTGGAAATCATGAGTTTGCGGCGGCTGATGATCATCGCGGCCGTTGCGTTGCCGGCTATCGGCTTAGTCCTGTGGCAACCTGATTTTGGATCTGCGTTGATCCTACTAGCGATTTTTCTTGGTATGCTTATGCTGTCAAAAATAAAAAAACAGTACGTTCTGTCGATCGTCATACTGTTACTGCTCGTTTCTGTGGTAAGTTGGTTTTTTGTATTGAAGGATTACCAGAAGGACCGTATCCTCACCTTCATCGACCCGAATCATGATCCGTACGGCAGTGGCTACAATATAAAACAGTCAATAATAGCGGTCGGCTCGGGAAATTGGTTTGGCAGGGGACTATCACTCGGTTCGCAAAGTCGGCTGCATTTCTT
Organism: uncultured Gammaproteobacteria bacterium; assembly: GCA_964628855.1. Lineage (GTDB taxonomy): Bacteria > Patescibacteriota > Patescibacteriia > UBA10025 > JAHIVO01 > JBAYGJ01. The sequence goes on from CAZVMV010000009.1 coordinate 23,380, forward strand.
GCCAGCCCAAAAAACAGACTTTATTTTCGCCGTGATCGCCGAGGAATTGGGCTTTGTCGGCGCCGGCCTAGTACTAGCTTGTTTTGTTTTATTGATTTGGAGACTCATTTCTACTGCACGGCAGGCTCGGGACAGTTTTGGCGCCGTAATCTTAGGCGGCCTGGTGGTGTATTTCGCCTGCCAGACGATCCTGAACATAGGCATGAATATTGGATTGCTCCCAATCGCCGGTGTCACGCTGCCATTTGTCAGTTATGGCGGCAGTTCCCTGGTGGTCAGCTACCTGGCAATAGGTTTGGCGCAGAGCATCCGGGTGAGAAGTTTGACGTCATTATCATAATAGGTTAATATATTCGATAAGTGTTTTTAAGGTAGTCTCGGGCATTGACGAAGGGGATGGATTTGTGCTATAATGCTGGTGTTACAAATAAAAACTACCATGGAAACAAAAAGAAAAAATGACATCCAACCCCTAGCTGACTTCGCTGAACTTGTTGAATACTGCTCGCTTTGCGATGCCACATTTCAGCCTCGTGCGGTAGCCGTCATCCGTGACATTGGACGCACGCAATTGCTACACACCGCCTGTACCCACTGCGGCAGTTCTATTATCGTCCTGCTTGTACTGAATGAATTGGGCTTACGCTCAGTCGGATTTCTGACTGACCTGACCGATGAGGACGTTTCCAGGTTCAGCGGGCAGGCAGCCGTAAGTTGTGATGACCTTTTGGAGATGCATGCATCGCTCGAAAACTTGTTTTAAATGATGTTTTAATCACTATTCACCAATTATTTTAAGTCTTTTTTCATCCATTTTATGAACCAAGCAAAATCCGGAACCGAAGTAATTGTGTTGCCAGCTTTGCCTCGCAGCAAGGTCGGGAAGCAGAGTTCTACGGTACGCAGAGAAGAAAAAATCCCAGCCGTACTCTATGGCCATGGGATCAAGAATAGCAATCTAACCATCGAATACCGAACATTTGAAAAGGTTTACCGCCAGGCAGGCGGGAGCCGTTTGATTGATTTACAGATCGGTGAAGAGAAGCCAGTCAAGGTATTGATCCAGACGGTCCAGAAAGACCCGGTCAGCGATCGGTTCATCCATGCAGATTTGCACCAGGTCCGCATGACAGAGAAAATCAGCGCTACCATCGCCGTCAATTTTATCGGCGAAGCAAAAGCCGTGAAGGAAGAGGGCGGCATATTGGTAAAAAATTTGACCGAGTTGAAAGTGGAATGTTTGCCTCAGGATCTAGTGCAGGAAATCGACGTACCCATTACCGGGCTTAATACTTTTGATGACCTGATCCGCGTCCGTGATTTGTCCATTCCTACTGGCATCACTATCAAAGAAAAAGATGATGAAGTGGTAGTCAGCGTCCAGCCGCCGCGTTCGGAAGAAGAACTGAAATCACTGGAGGAAAAACCAGAAGAAGCGGTGGACAAAGTAGAAGTTGCCGGCAAAGAAAAGAAGGAAGAGGAGGAAGAGGTGGCAGAAGGTGCCGCCGAAGAGAAGCCGGCTGCCGAGAAAAAATAACCCTTAATTTTCCAAATATTATGCCACAAGACCCAGCCAAAGATTACGTATGGGGGAAACGTAAGAATAAGAAATGGCTGTTCATCGGCATTGGCGCTGCGGTAGTCGTGGCCGGGGTTTTGGGCTATGTGATTTTCGGATTGAATATCGATAATGGCAATACAAACAGCACGACCAAGCTGACTAATGACGGCAAGGCTGCGTTGGTTAGGCGCGTTATTGATGGTGTTTATGTACCGGCCGGTCAGGAAAACATCTATCCGATCGCCGTAATGATAGAGAACCTGACTTCTTCCCGTCCGCCATCGGGACTTTCACAGGCAAATATAGTATATGAGGCGCTTGCAGAAGGAGGTATTACCAGGTTTATGGCAATCTACGCCCAACCACTGATCGCCATCAAGGAGATCGGTCCGGTTAGATCTGCACGTTCTTATTATGTTGATTGGGCGCTGGAATATAAGGCCATGTATGTACATGTCGGCGGTAGCCCGCAAGCCCTGGCTCAGATCAAATCAGACGACGTTTTTGATTTCAGCCAATTTTACCACTCACCATATTTTTGGCGAGATACGAACCGGTCGGCGCCACATAATCTTTACACTTCCGGAGAAAAAATGGGACTAGCGCTGGTTGACCAGAAAGCGCCAGCTGTCGGCGACTATACAGGCTGGAAATACAAGGATGACGCCAGTTCTAATTCCTGGCCAACTACAGAAAAAACCGTTACTATAGATTTTTCCTCATTCAATTATAAAGTTGAATACAAATACGACAATACTAAAAATAATTATGTTCGTTATCTGGCCGGACAACCTCACCAGGACAAGGACGGCACAACCATCCGTGCAAAAAATGTGATTGTCCAAAAAATGAAAACTCAGTTGGTGGACCAGGAACGGTTGGGCATGGAAACAGTCGGCAGCGGCGAAGCGATCATTTTCCGGGACGGGCAGGCTTTGATCGGAACATGGGACAGGAAGACTAAAGCCGACCGGACAAGGTTTTACGACCAGACCAGCGCTGAGGTTGAGCTGAATGCGGGAACCACCTGGGTGGAAGTGGTGCCGACAGACCGAAACATCGTTTATAACTAAATTTTTTCATTTTTTTCAGGTTCGTGCCAAAACAAAAACCAAAACAAAAAAATAACGCTCCGGTGAAGAAGGAACTGCCCGGCGATAAAACGCCGAAAACTCCAGTCGTGCAAAAAAAGGAGCTGACCGCGCCTGTTCGCGGTCGCCAGTGGCATATGTGCCTGGCGGTTTTTTTGTCAGTGGCTATCGGCCTGTTGGCGGTTTTTTCCGTGGCTTTCGCCGAATACGGCTGGCCGCAGGTTTCTGGTAAGTGCACAAAAAATTATTCATCTTTAGCCCTGACTAAACTTCCGGAGGCAAGCACGCTAATAAACAATGGTTTGGTACCTCGACTTTTGGATGGGGTACTTGTGAAACAGGACCAGGCGAATTTCTGGCCTTACGCCGTGATGATCGAAAACCTCCTGACTGTACGTCCGCAAAGCGGATTGTCACAGGCCTCGGTCGTGTACGAAACTCTGGCCGAAGGCGGCAGCACCAGGTTCATGGCGGTATTTGATCCGTCGGAAATCGTGAAGGAAATTATGCCGGTCCGTTCGGCTCGGCCATATTATATAGAATGGGTGTCCGAATACGCCGCGCTTTATGCTCATGCCGGCGGCAGCCCGAAAGCCCTAACTGTCATCCGGGAGAATAAGGACATAAATGACCTGGACGCCCTGTCGAGGAACGGGAAGTATTTCTGGCGGGACAAATCCAAGGGCGCCCCGCATAATTTGGTGACATCTTCGGAAAAAATGAATTTCGCCCTAAGAGATTTTAATTTATTGGACAAGTCTGCGGCGTTTATTCCATGGAAGTTCAAGGAGGACGCGGTTTTGGCAGCACGGGGGACGGACGCCAAATCAGTGGAATTCAATTTTTCGACCGGGAAGACATATTTGGTCCGTTTCCAATATGAGCAGGCGACGAATTCGTATTTGCGTTTCAATGCTAATGAGCCGCACCTAGATAAAAATACCGGCAAACAGATTTCCGTTAAAAACGTAATTGTCCAGCTTGTCCGCGAACCTGGTTTTGACAACACTGGCAAGGGCCGGCTCGACATCTATGTCGGCGGCACCGGTACAGCCTGGATATTCATCGACGGTCAGGTGACCAAAGGCACCTGGCAGAAAGAATCGCGTACCGGCCGCACCACTTTTTTTGATGCAGCCGGAAAAGAAATTTCATTCAACCGGGGCAACACCTGGGTGCATGTGGTGCCAGAGGACCAGGCCGTAGAATATAAATAAAAATACCGCCCTTACTCTGATTGTGGGTAAAGGCGGTTTCACTTCTCACGCCACCTGTGAGGAAGGGTTTTGGGTGACATTGGATCCCTCCGTTTGCTCACTGTTTTGTATTGGCCTAATTTCTTCCCTGACCAGGCGCCCGTCGCGGATGCAGAACACCATTGAGCCCATTTCGCGCGGATGCGACATGAGGCGGTGAAGGCGCGGCAAGGCGCACTGCTTCTGTTCGTAGCCTTTGTCGGTATAAAAACCGACAGTGAGCATGCTGGAGGCTGAGTTGCCCTCCCCGACAATTTCCGATTTGATCAGGCTGATCATGCCGGTGAAATTTGTCGGTCGATCATTCCCGTCCTGGAGGATGGAAAATGTTGCCAGCATCAGTCCATCGGGATCTGACGCCTCGAAAGAAAACAGCGCGTTTTCTGCGCAGACCAGCTCCCCGAGTGGGATTGGGCTGGTTTCGCCTTTAGCAACATCCAAAGCCTGCATGAATCGTTCATAATCGGACAACTGTTTCTCGGTATCCATCTGAAATCACCTCCTTTAAAGGGCAATGTGGTTGTTTTTTGTTTTTGTATGGCTATGGAAGCCGTTGCAAGTATACGTACCTAATACGCGCAGTCAAGGCCTTGACATTTTTTTAGTATTATGCTAGGATGAGCGGAAAAATTAAAACCAAATCAGCAATCTGCTACAGAAAGAAAGGAGGCTTTTTAGTAGCAAAAAGGGATGTTTGAAAATTTGAACAAACGAATTGTGATCAGTAACCGCTAACCTCAATCAAGGAGTGTGTATGTCCACGTTGATTTTCTTAGTACTTCTCGGGCTCGGGTTATATTTCCTGGTCCCGAACCTGCTGAGACGATTTACTCAGGGTGGCGAAACCGAGGGTTTCGACGCCCGTCGTTATGACGAACTGTCCCGTAAGATGGAGGAATACCCGTACAGGAGCCGTGTGCCGGAGAGCCTGCAGGACGAATGGGACGAGCTTCAGGAGTTAAAGCTGCAGAAACAGCAGCGGGAGTCTGGCAGCAGATCACGCGGTATGAGCCCCGGTCTGGCCAATAACCTGATCAGGCTGTCACGCGCTCTCGGTGTCATCATGCTGGTGCTGGCGGTGTTCAGCACGAGCGCGTTCATCGTACCGCAGAACCATTCCGGACATGCCAAACGGAAGTATTTCGGCGGCGACATGGCGACCGGACAGATCATCGCCGATGAAGGCCAGAACGGCCCGCAGAAGAAGCTCTATTTGCCCGGACTCAATTTCGAATTCATGATCCGCGTCACCACCGAGCTGGAATACAAGCCGGACATCGTGGTGCCGGACGGCAAGGTGTTGACCCTACTTGCCAATGACGGCCGTGACAAGCCGTCTGAGCAGTATTTCGCGGCAGAATGGGATACCACTAAAGTCGACAAGAAGAAGATGCTGGAAGACGCGGTGTATGCCCTCGAACGTGACGCCAACGGGAATATCATGCGCCTGCAGAAAGGCCCGCAGGTGGTGGCGTTCCCGCCCGGCACGTACAGGTTCAACCAGTACCTGTACACGTTCGATACGACGGCGGCCCTGACTGACATCCATCCCGGTGAAGCCGGCATCATGAAATTCAACTACGGCAAGGTGTTCGACCCGAAACTGCTCTATGATCCGACCAGCCCCTACTACAACGTATTTCCGACCAAGCTGCTGGAAACCGATCGTCCGATCAAATCCGTAGCCATCAGGGCGAAGCTTGTGCCAAAAGGTTTCAGGGAAACTGCAGACCAGACGTTTGATTACGCCTGGCTGGACGATCCCGAATCCAAATGGTACAAGTATTTCCCCGAGGAGTACAACGAACTGACGAAGGATATGGTCCGCGACGCCAAACTGGTGCCGCCCGGCCATATCGGCGTATGCTGGGACGTGCTGAAAGAGGGTAAGTACGCCTTCAATCCGCAGGCTGTCCAGGTGTATCCGCTTTCCATGAAGACGCAGACATACAACTATTGGGGCGGATTCATCGTCGATGCCGAAGGGATCGATTTTGCTCCGAATGCAAAGATCCCCGAAGGCGCGGCCGATGTTGCCACGGACGCCATCAGCAAAGACGGCTTCCGCATGTTCATCGAATACCGTGCTCTCGTGAAAGTCACGCCTCGACAGGCGCCGTATGCGTTTGTCACCTGGGGTGAGTGGAACGACATCGAAAACAAGACGGTGACTCCCGATTCGCGGTCAGTGATGCGCAACAATGCGCAGAACGCAGTATGTCTCCAGTATTTTAAGGATCGTCAAGAGCAGGAATCGGCTACGTATGCCCAAATGTTTGAGCAAATGCTAAGCAAGGGCATCACCACCGTCGACATCAATTTCGGTGAAATCCGTATCGATCCGAACCTTCTGGCCACGCAAACCCGTACTGTTTTGGCCGAGCAGAACAAACTGGCCTGGCAGGCGGAGGAGCAGGAGCAGCGGGCACGCATCAATACTGAGGAGCAGCGGGCGCTGGCCGACCAACAGCAGGAACTGGTCAAGGCCGACATCGCCAAGCAGCGGGCCGAGTACTACCGGGACCAGAAGGACCTGGAAGGACAGGGCGACGCAAAGTACGCGGCGCAGTTGTCAGAAGGCCAGCAATTGCTGTATCGGTCGTTGGCAGAAGTCATCGGTTCGGACAATTTTGCCCGGCTCGAGATGCTGAAGGTCCTGAAGGAGATGGGAGTGAAGAACATTACTCCATTATTCATGTACAATGGGGCCGGCGGCTTCAACGACATGGGGCCTCTGCACGGTACGATGCTCTCCAGTTTCATGATGAGTCCCCAGATTCAGGAACAGATGCAGAAGTATGGCCTGACAGTCGAGGATTTCTTGCCGGCGAAGCCTGCTGATTCGTCCGGACAGAATCCTGATTCTACCGGTGTACCACCGGCGACGACACCGTCACCGACCCCGACCCCGGCAGAGTCCGACAGTTCAAAAACAGAATAAGGAGGAAATAGCTACTTTATCTCATTGGGCGCGACCATTCGTGGTTGCGCCTTTTTTATTTATAAAAATGCTTGACAGGGGCTAATTTTATTGTAAGATAACCTAATTCTTCGGGAAATTATCCTATTGAAGAATAATTACAGGAACCGCAAACCATCTAGAAACAGGAGGTGCCAATGGCACAGCATCCGTACGTTGAAAACCTGATAAAGGTCATGGAGCCGATAAACACCATGGCCAGTATCGGCGGGGTATTGTTTTTTGACCAAAAGACAGTCATGCCCGAAAACGGCGCCGCCATGGCTGCCAAACGGATCGGTTTCATGAGCGAAATGGAGCATACCGCCTTCACCCGCGACGAAGTCGGTGCGTCAATCGACCAGTGCCTCGCGGTCATCGACGCACTGCCCCTGGTGCAGAAGCTGATCATCCGGCGGATGAAAATGTCGTTTGAAATGGCGCGTATCCTGCCGGCTGATTTCGTTGGCCGGCGCGACCAGGCGCAGATGACGGCTAACCAGGTATGGAAACATGCCCGGGAAGCCGGCGACTACGACGCGTTCAAGCCCCACCTGGCCATCATGTTTGACTTTGCCAGGGAAGAGGCGCAGTACCGAGGCGCCAACTCGTCTGACGCCGATTCGGTCTACGACGCGCTCATGTCCACCAAGGATCCGGGCATGACGTCGAAAGACGCAGCCGCAATCCTTTCTGATGTCGGCGTATTTCTGTCGGATTTCGTCTCCAGAGTTAAAAGTTCTGGAGTGACGGTTTCCGATGCGCCGCTGCACGGCTGTTTTTCCGAAGGACGTCAGCGCCGGTTTTTCGAATGGCTGATTTCGCAGATCGGCTATGATTTCTCTTCAGGCGCCCTGCTGAAGACGACGCATCCGTTCGCCGGTACGATCTGCCACGGCGACCACCGCATCACTACGCGATTCCATGAGGATTTCCTGTCGGCTGGTTTGTTCGGTACCCTGCACGAATCCGGCCACTCGATGTTCGACATGGGGTGCGACCCGTTTTTCTGGCAGTTCGACAACCGCAGCCTGCCCGCGCCGATGGGCCTCCACGAATCCCAGTCGAGGATGTGGGAGAACATGGTCGGCCGGAGTAAGGCGTTCTGGACCTGGGCGTATCCTTATCTGCAGCTCGAATTCCCCAAGTACCGGGTGATCAGTCTGGAAGATTTTTACCGGGCCATCAACCGGATACAGCCGAGCGCCATCCGCGTTGAGGCTGACGAAGTGACCTACAACGGTCACATCCAGGTCAGGTACGAGATCGAACGCGGCCTGTTGGATGGCTCCATTAGCCTCGATGATGCACCGCAGGTGTTCGCTGACCTGATGGAGAAGTATGTCGGTTACCGTCCGGCAAACCTGAAGGAAGGCATCCTCCAGGATGTCCACTGGTCCATGGGTCATTTCGGGTATTTCCCGTCCTATACATTCGGGAACCTGGCCGCCGCCCAGCTTTTCTACACCTTCTCCCAGGCCAACCCGTGTTTTGTCCAGAATTTCGTCCGCGGAGATTTCGGCATCCTGCTGAACTGGCTCCGCGCTAACATCCACGGGACCGGTCTACTGGAGACTACGAATGACGTACTGTCGCGCGTTACCGGTAACCCGCTCAATGCGGCACACTGGAAGAACTACGTCACGGAAAAGTTCGGCGCCATCTACGGACTGAACTGACCGAACATTCTATACTCGATTTCACAACAAACCTCCCCAATGGCATCGCCCAGCGGGGAGTTTTTTTATATCAGGTTGACACAGGTAGACGTTGGTGGTAAGTTTGTATGCTTGCAAAACTGTAACAGGAGGAAGTCCTTTGAGAGCTATACGAGAAGCAATTCGCGAGATCGGATTGTGGATCCGGTACTGCTGCGTGTGGCCCGGACTTCCTCCACGTGGAAATCCGGCTGACGCAGACTGCATAGTGGTCCAGGCATTCGGGCGGAATTCGCAAACTGATGCGGAACTCCGTACGATCGCCGAACTGCGACAGCGCAGCCGCACTGACCTGCTGGCTATAGAGGCGCTCCACAATTTCGGTTTCGATGCTGGCACGCCGAACGACGAACTGGCACGCGAGTGCGAGGCGGTCATGAACCGTTACCCGAAAATGGTAGCCATCGTCCAATGGGAAGTGGCCGCCGGTTTCGACTGGCGCTGGTGCCGATCCAATTCACGGCGCATTATCTGCATCTGGCCCGGGCGTGAGGGGTATCTCAGCACGACTATCGTGCTGAAACAGACGCATGGCATCATGCTGTCGCAACACCTGAAATGCCCGATTCAGTTGGCGCATCGCCGGCATATTGTCCGGGCATTCATGATTGCCAGGAAGATTCTGGGTACCACGCCGATTGTCTTGTGGCAGGGGACTCGCTCATTCGACCGCTGGTCTGTCCAATTCTGGACCAGATCATGGTATCGGTGGGTAGTCCGTGAAACCCTGACCCGCGTTCACCATCTGGTGACACGTAAAGTCTGGTGACCGCAGTGGAGATCACTCCCTGCGGTTTTTTAATTTAATATATTTTCGCTACGCGGTCACGGCCAGAGAGATCTTTTATGAACAGTACTTTCTTGTCCGGTAAGGACCTTTCTACGAAATAATCTACAGCCTTCACCTGCTGGGGTGCAATTTCCAGTAGGGCGATCCCGCCCGGTGCGAGACGTTTTGGCAGCTGCTGGATCAGCCTGTCCAAAAGTTCCAAACCGAGTTTGCCGCCGTGCAACGCGGTTTTCGGCTCGTGCGGCACGTTTTTCATTTCGTTGGTGGTGAGGTAGGGGAGGTTCGCGCAGACCAGGTCGAACTGGACTTTGTCCTTGAATGGTGTCAGCAGGTCGCCTTTCACAAAAGTGATTTTTTTCGTCATCTTGTGCAGTGCGGCGTTCTTCTTCGCCACAGCCAGTGCTTTGTCCGAAATGTCGGTCATGTACAGTTTTATCCACGGCAAATATTTTGCCAGTGAAATGGCGATACAGCCGGAACCGGTACCCACGTCAACGACGGTCGTTTTCCTGTCCGGTGTGGCCTTGGACATGGCGCGTCCGATATGAATGGCTTCCTCCACCAGTACTTCCGTATCAGGGCGGGGGATGAGGACGTTCTTGTCGACGAGGAAATTAAGCTTGTAGAATTCCTTCTGTCCGGTCAGGTAGGCGATCGGCGTGCCGTTAATGCGACGGTTCAGAAGGTTGGCGAATTTCCTTTGCTGGCTTACGTTGACCTTTTTCTCCGGGTGGGAATGCAAAAACATCCGGTCTTTTTTCAATACGGCTGCCAACAGTACTTCCGCGTCGAGATTGGCAGAGTCAGTTTTTGCCTTGCGGAGTTTGGTGATGGCACTCAGTAGCGTCTGTTGGATGGTCATAATCGAATTTTTATTTCGGTTGATCGGCTTTCTGCAGCGCCTCAATGATCTGGTCCAGATGGCCGTCCAGTATAACCTGCATATTGTGGAAATTCTCTTTTATCCGGTGGTCGGTGATCCGGTCCTGGGGGTAGTTATAGGTACGGATTTTTTCAGACCTGTCGCCGGTTCCGATCTGGCTTTTCCGGGCGTCAGAACGTTCTTTGCGCTTGCGTTCTTCCTCCAGCACCAAAAGCCTGGAACGTAACACCTCCATGGCTTTCATCTTGTTTTGGGTTTGCGACCTTTCGTCCTGGCAGGTGACGACCAAGCCGGTGGGTTTATGGGTAATCCGTATGGCAGAATAAGTCGTGTTCACGGATTGTCCGCCGTGGCCTGAGGAGGTGGTAGCTTCTACGTTGATATCCTCGGGTTTTATCGTCAGGTCAACTTCTTCTGCCTTCGGCATGATGGCGACCGTGGCGGCGGAGGTGTGGACGCGTCCGCTTTTTTCCGTCTCCGGCACGCGCTGGACACGGTGCACGCCTGATTCGTATTTCAGTTTGCTGTAGACGTTTGAGCCGTTGATTTCAAAAATTGCCTCCTTATATCCGCCGATGCCGGTGCGGTTCGTGTTCAATAAATGTGTGGACCAGCCCTGGTTTTCGGCATAGTGGGAATACATCCTGAAAAGTTCCGCGGCAAATAATGCTGCCTCATCTCCGCCGGTGCCGGCGCGGATTTCGACAATGATATCCTTCTTGTCCAACGGGTCAGCCGGGTTCAATACGGCATTGATTGCCCCTTCCAAATCTTTCTTGTCCTGCTCCAGTGAATGCAATTCCTCCTCGGCGATCTGTTTCAGCTCATGGTCGCCGGCATCATCCGCTATGGTTTTTTTCGTTTCCGCGATGGCATTTTCCACCTCTTTCAGCTTCTTGTAATTGTTCAGTGTTTCTCCCAATTCATTGTATTCTTTCGATATTGCCTGTAATTTTTTGGGATCGCCGAACACTTCGGGTTTCTCCAGCTCCCGTTCCAGATGCTCATGGCGTTCGTCGAGTTTTTTAATCTTATTTTCCATATATAATTATCGCTTCAAAGAAAAATCCCCAATATGCAGTATAGCACTTTTGGGGACCTTAAATTTGTATAGCTACTTGGATTTCGCGGCTTTCTTCGGTTGGGACTTTTTGCTGGCCATCCGTTTGAATCGCTCAACACGGCCGCCTTCGTCCATCGTTTTCTGCTTGCCGGTGAAAAATGGATGGCAGACAGAGCAGATTTCCACGCGGATTTCCTCTAGGGTGGAGCCGGTGGTGAAGGTGTTGCCGCAGGCGCAGACCACCTTGGCGTCAGTGTAATATTTTGGGTGGATGTCGTTTTTCATATGTGTTTTACATTCTAGCAGAGGGATTTGATGTTGGCAAGTGCCATAAGGGGGTTTTAAAAATAGGCAAATTTGTATATTGCCGGTTTTTGGATTGGTTTTATAATTGACAGTATCCATGGCTAATGGTAGAACAAAAATATTATGGGATACGGGAGATGGTACAAGACGGGTTTTATGGGAGCGGCAATTGCTATCGGTGCATTTGCTGGCGCTGGTTTTTGGTTTACCGCTGCCAAATGGGATCCCGCCGCCACTACCGCCTACATCACTTACCGGCCGACTGCACCTGCCGTACTAGGCGCTGAAACTAATGTACCGAGCGGTGTCAGCGAGGCTTCGACCAACAAATCCGGCCAGACCGGTCTGACACCAGATCAGGTGGACGGTTTATTCCAATCATATTACCAGAGACCGGCTTCATTAGATGAGAAAAGCTATTGGTCCGGAAAAACTAAGGAGCAACTGACGGCATTATTGGAAAAATTTCCGTCGGCCAAACCCCAGATTACAGAGGTCCATTATGTGCCTGTGTACACTCCGCCTTCGTCAGAAGATTTGCCGACCGACGTGGCTGCGCAACCTTTCCACGTGCCGACAACAGCTAACCAATAGATAAAGGCAATATCCTTAAGCAGACATTTGGAGATTTGTTAAATTAAAATAAGCCGCGGGCAGGAAGCTCGCGGCTTTTGTTAATACATAGATTTCCGTCACCGGTCAGGCAGCTATGCGCAGGATCATGGGCAAGCTGCTCAGGGGCTTGGCGCCCGTCCTGGTCATGACGACCGTGTTTTCCAGCCGGACGCCGGTGAAACCTTCGATGTAGATGCCGGGTTCGATCGAAAATACCATACCGACTCGCAGAACGTTCTTGCCGAACTTTTCGTTCGGGGTGATATGCGGCTTTTCGTGCTCATCCATGCCGACACCATGGCCGAGAGAATGGATAAACTGTTTGCCGTACCCAGCCGTCTCGATGATATCGCGGGCGATTTTGTCCAGCCGCGTGCCGGTCATGCCGGGGCGGGCGGTTTTCTGCGCCGTTTGCTGAGCGAGGAGGACGGTATTGAAGATCGCCTCCGCTTTCGGTTCCAGTGTGCCGACGATGATCGTCCGCGTGGTATCGGTGTGATACCCCTGATACGTGCATCCGTAATCGATGGTGACCAGGTCGCCTCGCCGGATTTTCCGGTCAGTTGGCGTGGCATGGGCATAGGCGCCGTTCGGGCCGCTCGCCACGATAGTGGCAAACGACAGTTCGTCCTCGCCGGACTGTTTCCGCAGTTCGCTGTTCAGCCACTGCGCGATCTGTTTCTCGGTAACGCCTGGCCTGATCCGCGACAGGATATTCCGCAACGCCTTGTCAGCTTTCTGATGGGCGAGGCGGAGGAGGTCGATCTCGGCCGGCGTTTTGATGATGCGTACCAGATGCATCAGATCGGGAATGGCGCGGACGCTAACTTTCTGTTGCCAGCGTTTCCGCCTGCGTGCTACCCGCAGTTTCTGCGCGAAGCCATCCGGGATGCTGCCGCTGTCTTTTTCGTAGCCGATAATCATGCGTCCACGGCGCTTGCCGCGGGTGGCTTGGGCGAATATGTCACCCGGGACGTCTTTACGATCCCAGATGACCACCCGGATCGGCAGCTTGGCGGTCTTGCTTTTGACCTGGTTATAGCGGGCGTCAGTGAATAGCACGACGCCGTCCGGGCGAACCAGTACGACGGCATCGCCGCTCGAATGGAATTCGCAGCCGGTGAGATAGCGGATGCTGGCCAAGTCGCGGATGAGCAGACAGCCGGCGCCGGATCGGCGCACGATCTCCATGATCTTGGCGACTGTTGTTCTGAGGTTAATGTTCATTGTTTCCTCCAATTATACGTGGTTACAGGCTTGTATTTTCTTTTGGTTGAGTAACCTTAGCAAAGTCTGGTGGAAAATGTCAATGAAGTTATTGAATAATTTAATTCATTTTAGCGCAGCAAAGTTTAACCTTTACTATGATGTGATGGGTAATTATTTTTTGCTATAATATCTTTATGAAAACATGCAAAACAATAAGCCAATATATTGCCAATTTTCCCAAACCAGCCCAGTCGGTCCTGAAAAAAATGAGAGTAGTGATAAAAAAAGCTGCTCCGAAGTCTCATGAGGCGATTAAATACGGGATTCCGACATTCGTATTGAACGGGAAGAACTTGGTGCATTTCGGTGGGTTCAAAAGCCATGTCAGTTTTTTCCCAACCTCGTCGGGGATACGCGCTTTCGAAAAAGAGCTGGCAAAATACAAAACGTCCAAAGGGACTGTACAATTTCCATTTAATAAACCTATTCCTTACGGGTTGGTGGTTAGGATTGTCAAATTTCGGGTGAAGGAGAGTATGGGCAAATAAAAAATGGCCAATTTGTAATAATGCAGACCACCACGGCTGTTTTATTTGACTTTTTTAAGTTATAGGCTAAGATATACCGAAGCAAGCAATTTGAAAACAAGTTTTTTTCGGAGGACATGTCATGAAGAGGTTCTTTACGTACGTTATGGTGGTTGCAATTCTGCTAATCATCGGTTGCGGACAACCGACTCGGGACGAGCCGCCTTTTTCTTTGGGCCAGGGCGGACCGGGATCGTTGATCAGGAACACTCAACTCGTCAGGTTTGATCCGGCGCATCAGCAGGCTGTATATGAGATCAGGTACCCGAATTATAACCTGGTATCAGAAGCGAATCTCGGGTTAGTGTTCAAGGAGTTGACCAAGGAAGTCTTCAAGGATCGTTGGACTGTCATGTACCTGTATGATGACAATATGCACAAGGCCCTGCAGTTGCCAAACAGTATCGAGGTATACCGGTACATTTCCACGGGCGATCATCGCGGTATGCTGATCAACATTTACAAGCTGGGGCCATTTACCACACAGGGCCAGGCTGAGTATACTGACCGGGAGGGCAGGGAAATTACGGTGAGCATGACGTACCTCAGCATCATGCCGTCAGGTACATAAACAATTGATCATGAATGATCGGGGAGCTCCCTGAGAGCTCCTTTTTTATTTGATTTTTTATGCTGGCATGAGATAATAGCCTGGTATTAACCACTAAAAATGTTTTTATGAAAAAAATTGCACTCACACTCTCAATTATTGGCTTAGCATTGTTGGTTTCAGCCTGTTCTAATGGCACAACAAATAACGCCACAAATAATACAACTAGTTCGTCTAATTCAGCAAGTGCAAATTTGAGTGTCAACACCAATACATCGGCTGATCCAGAGGGGACGATAATTGTAGAGGCCGGCGACGGGTCATTGTCCGGGGTCGAGGAAAGTTCAATGGATTACATCAAGGAATCCGCCCGAGGTCTGGAGGCATATCTCGGCTCCAAAGGCGCCACTGCCACGTATAACGTTACTTCAGCGAATACCGGCACTTACCAGCTTGCGGTAAAATTGACGGACGACGGCACTTGGGATAATGGCTCGCGAGACGCCAACATCACCGCCAATGGATCGCTAGTTCTGACTTACTACCACAGGACCGAGGACACGCGAGGCTGGAAATGGTTCACAGTTGGGAATCTCTCACTCAAGGAGGGAAACAACATCATAACTTTCTCTAAGGCAAATGACAAACCGGCCGCCTATGTCATGGACGAATTCAAACTGGTGCCGGTAATTGTAACACCCTAGGTTTCGGTAAAATAAATTTCGGGCGTCAAAACAGACATTTGTTAAAGTTGCGTTGAAAGGTTTTCTTTAACGGAACAAATTTTTAGCATGATAATAATAAGTCCATCAAATGAGTAATCAACCCACGCCAGAGGATTACCAGCACATTAAGGAAAAAATTGTAGATTACCTTTCCAGGCAGGGCTATTCGGAAAAGAAACTGCTGCAGAAGGTAACCGACCTTAAACGTCATTATCCGACTACCTTGCGTTACCGTTTTTATACGATCACGCATGTACAGATTGTCCTGGATGAATTGAAAGAATTGGGAGTAGTTGATGACCTTAGATTTGCCAGAAATGTCCTGGCGCAATTAATTGACCGTAAGGACGGACTCTATCGCATTAAAGAAAAGATGCGCCGTCGTCTTATTCCGCCGGCGATGATTGACAGGGCATTAAAAGAATGGAAACAAGCAGGGCAAGGGCAGGATTTCACCGCCATTGTGCGTGAAACAAAAAGAAAGTATGAAAGGTTGAAAGAAAAATTCCCAAAGGAGAATATGGGCTATGAGGTAAGAAGGAGGCTGTATGCATTTCTCGGACAGAAGGGGTACGTGTCGGAAGAAATTAAGAAAATACTGGGACTTGTAATATAACGCCAAACCGCTTACACTTCAGAATGTCGGAACAAATCCACTATAAAACATTATTATGAAAAACTTCAGGAAAGAGAGGCGTTCGGGGCGCCGAGAAGGCGGCAGGCGCAGTTTTGGTGTTGGTGAGGGGAATGGAGGCTCAAAAATGTTCTCGGCCACCTGTGCCGAATGCGGCAACCCATGCGAAGTGCCTTTCCGGCCTAAACCCGGGCGGCCAGTTTTTTGCAATGATTGTTTCGGGAAAAATAACCACCATGAGGAGCGCCGCTCAGATGATGGGCGTAATTTCCGGCCAGACCACCAGGACAGGCGCATGTTCTCTGCTACCTGTGCCGAATGCGGCAATCCGTGTGAAGTGCCTTTCCGGCCGACAGCCGGCAAGCCGGTATATTGCAAATCATGTTTCGATCGGCGGGGCAACCGTAATAACCGGGAATCGCTAAATCAGGCACAACAAAATCCGGATCAGTTCGCTACACTAAACGCAAAGCTAGATAAAATTATAAGCCTTCTGGCCGTACCTAATGCCGTTACGGTGAAAAAGACATCCACGGAAATTAAGGTCAAGCCAAAGGCAAAAGCGAAGAAGAAATTAAAATAATCCTCGGGATAGTTGCATTTTTTGCTAGCTAGAGGGATAATCCAGACATGAAAAAGATTGCGGCCATTGTTATTTTATTGGCATTGGTCAGCGCAGGAGCGTACTGGTATTTTTCGAATATGGGCGGCTCTGAAGCAGAGGTTTCGCCGGATCAGATGGAAATCCGGGATTTTTTAGGTATGCCAGCTCAATTCAGTATCAGCTACCTGCCCCAAGGAGAGGCGGGGGAATTCGTGCGTTCTGAAACCTGGTATTTTCCGGACTCGAAAAAAGAGGTTCGATTTCTGGGCGGGGAAATATTTTCCAGCCAAGATTACGCGCCAGTTGACGGCATGAAAGTAACCGACTTGGTGCCTGAGCAATTTGACGTCAATATGACCGTGGCTGACATAAACAAAGTTCTTGGGGAACAGGCCACGCTATTTGAGGTACCCGGAGTGACGACGGATGTGGTGAAAACCTATGTCAGTTCCAAAGTTATGTTCACTATTGAAAATGATTACCTTACATATATCACGACTCTAAGCACGAATGCTATACCCACTGAGTGATCGTATGGTGAATGCGCTTACAAAAAAAATATCTGCCAGTCTCGTCATCTTCGTCCTGTTGGTCGGATTGTCATTACCCGGGCCAGTAGAAGCGCGAAATCCGTTTAAAAGCCTGGTTCGTTCGATACGTCGGACAGTGACATTCATTGTTAAGTTGCCTGATAAGGCAACACGTTGGATGGGGCCGGTGCTAGGGCCGATTGCGTCCGCTATCTTGACGCAAAATCTTTCCACGCACCATGAGATCGGTCAGTTGTTCCGTAATGCGCAGCGGGCTGACAAGATTTTCCAGAGTATCGACGAGCAGAAGCGATTACTTGCGGATGTTAAGACCATCTACCAAAACCAGGCGAAAGATTTGGATGCGCAAATTGAAAAAATGCAGAAAATTCGTGATAACTTTGCCCAACAGCTGCTAAACGATCCTGATTATGGTTTCCAAAACTACAAACGGGACGTTATTGCGCTCGACCGGGTGATTGAATCGTATCAGAGCGCAGCCACTGACATGCGGGCTACGGCTGACCGTTTAAATACAGGTGATCTGTTGGGATTGCTTGGCCGTGACGGGATTAAGAATTTTTTGCGCGGCTCAGAATCGATAGTTATTGGCGAGTTGAAAAATGAATTGAACCGTTTTATAGATCCTTCCGTGATCAAGACCTTTGTCGATCTTGGAAACGGCGATGTCCTAGATGTTTTATTGAACGGTGACATTGACAAGCTTTTGAGCCAGGATGCTTCCGGTATAGATAAGGATGCCTTGATCGAACGTATCAAGGACCAAATCAAGTCCATGTCCCAAGCCCAACTCAATGACCTTAGGAAAAACTGGAATACAAAGATCCGCGAGCTGATAAATCAGCAGATTAAAGATCTGAAAAGCGAATTGCCGGCAACAAATTCCACGGCGAATGCGAATGCTTCGGCCTCTTCTGCCCCAGTAGACGATGGGCCTATACCTGTTGATGAGAATGGCTGTGCGCCTGGATATGCTTTTAGTCCCAGGTCTGGTATCAGTTGTATCCAGACTGACTGTAGCCAGGTTGAGTTTGGGCATTACAGTTATGAGAGCTATTGTATCTGCGGTTCGTCCGGGAGCATTGCCGAAAATCCCACTGACCCGAATAAGGAGTGTAATTACCCTTCGAACTACCGTTCGTGCCCAGGCTGCCTTTATGCCTGTGTCCATCTGGACGAAGAATGCCCTGAGTTGCCCACAGACCAGTCGCCATGAAGGGCGTAAATTTTATTGACTGAAGTGGGATTATTATCCCATAAAGTTATGCGGGCCTATATAGTGGGATCCGGGATATTAAAATTAACTAAAAAAAGACAGCCTGTCTGGGCTGTCCGTGTGGGGGAAAATTAATGGATCGTTTCTGATGACGGCGGTCCCTGGCCTCGCAGGCACTGAAGGTCCAGCGTAGTCGGCTCGTTTAGTATCTCCTCAAATACTGAGACGATGGTTCGCAGATCCGCATGCCAGGCATAGTGTCCTATATACGCGATGTACATCAACGTGATGTTGGCCAGCAGACTGGAAACGCAGATTACTTTATCCGGCATGCGCCCGATCGAAAGGATAAATATCCAGGTCGTGATATCATGCAGATGTTTTGTATCGTCATCCGGCCAACTGCAATCTATCTCTTGTTCAAAAGTCCGGCCGAGTGATGCCAGGCTTCCCATGGAATGTTGGACATTAAAAATGTGTGAACCGGGGTTGTAGTCCATTAGCATTCTTTTGCGTACCGAACGGCACTGCATACCAAATACCATTGCGATATCGTGAGAAGTCGTTTTTTCCACTTCTTCCATCAGATAACAGATCAGCATATCCAGGGCTTTTTCAAAGTGCATACTTCCTCCGTGACGTTGTGTAATATTGGTTTGGTTTTACCAGGCCGCACGACATGTGTCAAGCCGAAATTGCACAATTCTTAGTTGGATGTTTCGTTATAATGATTTAAAGAGGAGGATACTTGTCAAAACGAGAGATTATGTTACAATATGGGCACCCAATAATAACGGGTTTTTTATTAACTTATCTCCCATGTTTCCTGACCGGCTCAGGTCCTTCCCTTGGCAAAATGATGCCCAAGGGTCATGAGCCAGGATGACGGAAACAGCGGAAAAAAAGGAAAGACAATATGACCGAGTATTCTCTCCAGGAAATGCTGAAAAAGGGCGTGCATTTCGGCCACCAGAAAAAAGGGTGGCATCCCAAAATGGCCCAGTACATATTCACCACGCGTGCCGGGGTGCATATTCTTGATTTGGAAAAGACTGCGCAAAAGCTGTCCGAAGCGGCTGATTTTGCGCGATCTGTCGTCTCCCGCGGTGGCAAGATCCTTTTTGTCAGCACTAAGCGCCAAGCCCAAGCAATCGTCCAGAAAGCCGCATCGGAGGCTGGTATGCCTTTTGCCACGGTCAGCTGGATAGGCGGTACGCTGACGAATTTCGACCATATCATCAAACAGGTGCATTTGCTAAAAGACCTTCGACAAAAACGTGCCAAGGGGGAATTGACCAAATATACCAAACGGGAACAGCTCCAGTTCGATGAACAGATTACCACATTGGAAAAAACAGTTGGCGGCATCGAGACTCTGGAGTCATTGCCACAGGCATTGTTTATTGTTGACCTAAAGAAAGAAAAAACTGCGCTGCGCGAAGCTAGGAAGAAAAAAATACCGGTTATTGCAATGGTTGACACCAATTGCAATCCAGACCTAGTTGATTTTCCCATACCGGCAAATGATGACGCAACGAAGTCAATAGAATACGTAGTCAGTGCCATAGCCGCAGCCATCACGGAAGCTGCAAAAAACCGCACTGAGCAAACGGCAGCAAACCAAGTACAAAAAGTTAACGAATAATTATATGCCCATCAGCACTCAAGATATCCAAAAACTGCGTGAGGAGACCGGTGCCGGAATAATGGACGCCAAGAAAGCCCTTGAAAAAGCGGATGGCGACTTCAATAAAGCTGTAGAGTATATGAAACAGCAGGGGCAGAAGATTGCGGCCAAGAAGCAGGATCGACAGACAAAACAGGGCACGGTCGGGTCCTATGTGCATGCCAACGGAAGGGTTGCGGCCCTGGTCGGCGTAGCTTGTGAAAGTGATTTTGTAGCAAATACTGAAACTTTTCAGGAGTTGGCACATGATCTAGCTATGCATGTAGCCGCCACTGATCCGCAATATGTGAAACCGGAGGACGTGCCTGCTGAGATCATTGAAAATGAAAAGAATATCTTTAGGGTCCAGTTACAGACCAGCGGCAAACCGGAAAAACTCTGGGAGGGCATCATCCAGGGGAAGCTCAATAAGTTTTTCAGTGAAACCTGCCTGATCAAGCAGCCGTACATTAAAGAGGACAAGAAGACTGTTGAACAACTCATTCAGGAAAGCATTCTTAAGCTTGGGGAGAACATCCAAATAAAAGGGTTCAAACGTATCGCGTTATGATAAAAAAAGCGATCGGTGTCCAATTAAATCCCTGGGACCGGGTGACACATTTCGACGGTGAAGGCCTACAGGTCCGAGTTGGGGACAGGATTATTGTTAAAGGAGAGGCTGGCCTGGATATCGGCCGAGTTGTGAGTGTCATGGAGCATGATGAGAATTATTTCAATGAGCCATTACGTCCTATTGTCCGAGTCGCTACTGCCGACGATTTGTCCCGGGTAAAACATGAAGAATCTCGCAAATCAGAAATACTTGCGTCGGCTAGGGCCAGTGTCATCCAGCACCAGCTGGAAATGAAGTTGGTTGATTGTTATTTTTCATTCGATGGTGGACGGGTCACGTTTGTTTTCACTGCCGAGGGACGTGTCGATTTTCGCGAATTGGTAAAGGAATTGGCGAAAAAATTCCAGAAATCAATCCGTTTGCAACAGGTCGGTATCAGGGACGAAGCGAAGCGCATGGGCGGTTTCGGGCCCTGCGGACGTGAGCTGTGCTGTACGAAATTTTTGCAGAACATGACTAGCGTCTCCACCGAATATGCGCGATTACAACAGGTACATAGCCGCGGCAGTGACCGCATTTCAGGCGGTTGCGGCCGGCTGATGTGCTGTCTGTCATATGAGAAGGATTTTTATGAGTCAGAATTGAAAAATTTCCCCCCATTAGATAGTACCGTAAAGACTAAACAAGGTACTGGACGTGTCACCGGTACCAATGTAATCAAGCAGACCGTCATGGTTTCAGTCGACAATACCCAGATCGAAATGCCAGTAAAGGACGTCAAACGCGTATGATACTTGACTTCATTGCCATTGGTGTTATTATTGCTTGTTTAAGTGTCGTCATTTATATTATTTCCAGGAAATTCCCGATTATTTCGTCAATAGATATTGCCAAACTTTCAAAACACAAACAGGAAAAAGTAAAATCAGAATTAATGGAAGAGAGGCTGAAACGCAAATTGGAAATTTTGAATATAAAAAAGTACTTTACGTCATCAGGATCCAGCGAGACGACAAAGGTCCCATTGATCCAGAAAATGAGGATTTTCGTCAAAGAACTGGAGCAGCGTTACCAAAAAAAAGTCACCGAAACCGAAGACGAAGAGTTGACGAATGACAAGAAGAAGGCAATTTTATATACCGAAGCCCAGGAATTGTCCGCTCATGACCAGGATGCAAAGGCGGAACAGAAATATATCGAAGCAATCAGCTTGGATGCAAAGTATAAGGAGGCTTATCAGGGCCTGGCTGATCTGTACCTCAAAAAGAAAGATTATGATCATGCAAAAGAGATTTTTAAATACCTGATCAAATTGAATACAACTGACGACGCAAGTTTTGAACACTTGGGTCAAATCGCAAAATACCAGGGCGACCTGGCGGAGGCGGAAAAAGATTATCTCCAGTCCATTTCATTGAATAACAGGGTAGCTGGGTATCAGGCTGACTTGGCGGAAATTTATCTGGCGAAAGGGGAGCAGTCAAAAGCCTTTGAACATTTCCAGGAAGCGCTAAAACTTGAGCCGAACAATCCCAGGTATCTGGATATGGCCATCGAAACTGCCGTGGCGCTCGAGCTAACGGAAGTCGCCAAGCAATACTATCAAAAACTCAAAGAAGTAAATCCGGAAAACAAAAAACTAAAAGAATATAAAAAATATTTTTTGAAAAAATAATTTGAAAGATAGTTTGCCCAGTCAGAGCCGTTGTAGCTCAGTTGGTAGAGCAACTCCATGGTAATAAACAGGTCCTCGGCAATAATCAAGAAAAG
>CAZVMV010000010.1:0-42772 GCA_964628855.1 uncultured Gammaproteobacteria bacterium
TGCCGATCGCCCTAATCGCGCTGGTCGGCCTCGTCTGGTACGGCTGTACCAGAAATCCAGTCGATACAGTCCAGCAGCAGGTTGATCAGATCAATTTGCATCCCGATACCTCGCTGTCCGATAACGGGCGGCAGGTACCGGAACAGACGGCGACGGCTGCCTGGTGGTGGAATGTTAATCTCAACATCTGGAGTCGTGCGATGAAGGATGTCGGGAAAGTTACAGGCATGTCTTGTAAAGACTGGGCTAGTAATGTTGTTCGAGACGCCACAGGTTTCTCATTGCCCAGTACGCAGAGTAACTGGATATATCTTAATTCGGGGCATGTGATCCGAATTGTTGATGGGAATACTGCTGGCGGAGGTACGATTGAATCGGGAATTGGTTTCGGAAATATTGTACAGATGCATATCATGTACAGAAAATCAGACGGAACGTTAGTATCTCTGCCTCACACGGCGATTTTCTATGAGTACGTCCCGGGTGGCATGAATTGGATAGATTGCAATTTTGTCGCCTCGGGTAAAGTAGATGTGCATTTCGTATCATGGGACTGGTTTCGTAGTCGGGTAGGTACACGATACAGTATCTACCAAGCGACTAACTGGTAACGCTCGGCCTCCATTTCGCCGAATGAGGGGGAGGAAGATTATATTTTCTCCCCTTCCAATAAAAATACTAATGATTGTTTATATTAATCTATTAATAAAGAAATGATATGAATAAAAAACAAATATTCGTTACTATATTAATTTTTCTCTTGATTATCGGAGGAGTGTACGTATTTATTTCAAAAAAAGATGTTTGTCCAAAAACGTGTACCTATGTTCCTATAAAAACAGAAAAGTTTTCAGTTTTCAATGGGCAAGTGACATTTACTTTGCCTAGCAATTGGAATGCCTATAATAAAGGTGATTCCGTAGAGATTTCGTCAATCGAGGATGCGGGAAATAGTAGCCTTTCATTTTTTTCAGCTTCAGCAGCGGGTACGCCTGTCACGTTTGGAGACATTAATTGGACTCAATTGGATTTCTTTCTATCAAATCAAGATCTATTTACTGAACAGTTTATTAGAACTATGTCACAACCATCAAGTCAAACAAAGGTTACTGAAATATCAAACCAATATTTCACCATTTACGCTCAACAAGAATTATTGCCAAGTGGCCAGACCCCGACGAAGGATCAGTCTGGGGGAACAATCTACTATTTACGGCCGAAAATTTCAGATCCTAAATGGAATGTGATAATCAATAAACAGGCGCTCGGCGATAGTGAATTTGAATCTCAAGTTAATCAGATAATCAAATCGTTGAAATTAATAAGTTCTTCTAGCTAATATGTCTGAAAATTACGTAAATATCAATCGTCTCCTGACTGCAGTATTTTTATTAATTATTTTCATAATTGTTGGTTATGCATTGTTTGTTTTTATCAGTGTAGGTGAGCCAACCAATACAATAAATGATCAAACAAAAAACAAGGGCAAAAGCATTTCTGATAGTCAAAGTATCATTTGGAAAACTTTTCCATATTTTGGAAAAAACTTTGCATTTTTGGTGTCATATCCTAGTGATTGGAAGGTTGGAGATGTAACACTCACACCGGATAATCCATATGATGATCAGTTGGCAGTTTCCTTCATTAAACCAGCTATGTCACCTATTAAAGATACCCTATCAATTAAATATTTTTTTGATACCGGCGAAGATTTATCGACCTGGACAACAAAAAGGATCAACTTTCTGACTAAGCAGAAGGGATATGATCCAATTAAAACCGATATTACGGCAAATGGAGTTGAATTTATTAGGTTGTGTTTCTTGGGTGATATAAATTATAGCCCCATGCCAGATTGTTTTGCTTATACGCGAGTTACGCCATATATACTTGAATTACGAACAGATAGTACTAGCTCGTCGTTTCCAGTCCAAAAGTATATTGAAGAGTTTGTCTCTAGCTTTTCATTACTACGACCAGACGATAATTGGAGTACTTTTTCAAATAGTGTGGCAGGTATATCAATGAAATATCCATCAGAAAAGTATCCACTAATTTCGAATAATCCCGGCCAGTTTATTACTTTTGCAAATGACTATATTGGTCAGTTTATGAATGTTCAAATAATCGAAGAATGGACTCAGGGCCCAATTCAATATTGGTATACCGAAGTCTCATGGTCAATGGAAACTAAGCAATTAATCCCAAGAAAAATAATCATAGGTAATAGCGAATGTTACTTTGCTGAATTTGATCCAGAATATTCATTTGAGGGGGTTATTGGAGCAAAACAAGTATTTTGTCAAAAGCAGAATCGGTTATATGTTTTTACAATTAGTACTAATAACGAATCTGTGGATAATGATTTCTATCGGATGCTAAACTCAGTTAAGTTTTTATAAAAGTTATGAACAAGCAATCAAACAATCAAAGCCGCCTCCTCGCCGCCGGCTTTTTAATAGTACTGGTGGCTGTTCTTGTTGGCGGCGGTGTAGCGCTATATCGTAATGGTGCATTCTCAGCGAATGATAATGTTAATGTAAATACCACCACAATAAATAGCATGAACAGTGCTATAAATGATAATGGAAATACAGTTTCGAATGTAAATAATTCAGCGCCAGCCATTGTCTATACAACAACCACTGACCAAAATAACGGAAAAATTACCATTTATAACAACCAATATACTTTTTCCTTTAAAATTCCCTCAGATTGGACGATTAAGGATAATACGGACCCAAAGTATTTTTCCGCCTTTGATCCGGTTGCCATTGCCCACCCTTCAGAAACCGATCTGATGAGGGGAATGAAACTGGAGATTGTTGTCGAGCCGTTATTATCGGGAGAAACGTTTAATGGAAAAGTTGACGATGCGATTGCTATGGAATTAACCATCGAGAATAAAAGAACAGATAATTTGACGGTTAATGGCCAGCCTGCTGTCAGACTGTATGGGACTAGTTCATTTGGAGACTTTGCCTTGGCTTATGTTAAGTCTGGGAATGCTATGGTGCGCGTCATAGGGAATATTGCTGAAAGTAATGATGTGGATCGTTACCAGAGCTTATATAACGATATTTTCAATTCGTTTGTCACTTATTAACCAAAAAGACGACCTTAGTTTAGTTGGGTCGGTCGTCAATTTGGAGCTTACGTTTTGATAGAAATAGTACATTACTACTGTCTCGCATCCATGACAACCTAAACGTGTTAGAGAAGTAAGGGTGGAAACTTTTGGCAGTAACGCGCTCTTTCTTAAAAAGCTATTTTTAATTGTAATAAACTTCCCCAGTATGTCAAGGGTGGTTTTTTTATTGCTGTTTTTTATCTAATATTTGAAAAATAATTATTAAATAATAAATTCCTGGCGTCTTGTCGCCGCTTAGATACCCTTGTCTGAGAGTCATAAAACCTGTATACTTCAGCCCACATATATGAAGTGGTATTTTATGTTAATCTTTTTGCTGTTAGCAACAATCATGATCGTGGCCGGGCATATTGCCCTGTATGCTTCGTGGCTGCAGTTTTTCGGGATTACGAGCATGAAAGTCAAATGGGTCCTGAGGATAGTGCTGGGCGTCCTGTCCGTAAGTTTTGTCATCACTTCATTGCTGACCTATTGGAAGGAAAACGCATTTGTTAACGCGCTTTATGCCGGATCCAGCGCTTGGTTGGGAATATTGTGGTATTTAGGCCTCGCCGTAGCCGTGACTTGGCTGGTTTTTACCCTTGGAAGAATTTTTGGGATAAAACTGCCCCTGGCCGTTATCGCAGGGTTTTTCATGACATTGGGGATGGCGTATTCAGTGTATGGTATTTGGAATGCTCAGCACCCTGTTATAAAGAAGGTAACAGTCACGATTCCAAACTTGCCACAGGCCTGGAAAGGCCGTACCGCCGTACAATTGTCCGATGTGCATCTCGGGCCGGTGCATCGTGAAAAGTTTTTTCAGAAAGTGATTAACCAGGTCAAATCACTCAACCCGGATGTTGTGTTCGTCACCGGCGACTTATTTGACGGCGGCGGAAGGGACCTGGATAAATTAGCCGAACCGTTAGACCAGCTGAATCCTCCCATGGGCTCGTACTTCATCACCGGCAACCATGAGACTTATATCGGGCTGGATAATGCCTTAGCTGCACTGGAAAATATCCAGATCACAAAACTACACGACAAGACGGTGGTCGTGGCCGG
Organism: uncultured Gammaproteobacteria bacterium; assembly: GCA_964628855.1. Lineage (GTDB taxonomy): Bacteria > Patescibacteriota > Patescibacteriia > UBA10025 > JAHIVO01 > JBAYGJ01. The sequence goes on from CAZVMV010000010.1 coordinate 4,199, forward strand.
CATGCAGATTGTCGGAATAGATTATCCGAAGATGGGCGAGAAAAAAGACCTGGCGACGATTATGGGGCATACCGATCCGGCCGTCCCATCGATTGTTTTGTGGCATGAGCCGAACCATCTGGCAGAGCTGAGGCAGTTCGGCGCCGACCTTATTCTTTCCGGGCATACGCATGTTGGCCAAGTGTGGCCGTTCAATTTTATTACCCAAGCGATATATGGGGCCAATGACTATGGCTTGAATGTCGACGGCAATTTTTCCCAATACACGTCCAGTGGCGTTGGGACTTGGGGTCCGCCCATGCGCACGGGCAACCGGCCGGAAATTGTAGCCATTACTTTTCAATAATTAATATCATGGCCCAATCAATACTACAGCACTACCCAGAATATCAGCCGGTGGTCAGTATTATTATGACCACTTATAACCGCGATATGCTCATCCGGAGGGCTATTGAGTCTTTATTCGCCCAAACCTATTCATGTTGGGAGCTATTGATCATTGATGATGGGAGCTCTGACCAGACGTTCAGCACAGTCAATGAATATGTCATGAGGGACCAGCGTGTCAGGTATGTGAAACATTCCAATCGCAAACCAGCCCTGTCTTTGAACGTCGGACTCCAGCTATCGGTCGGAAGGTATGTTACTATACTTTGCAGTGACGACGAATATTCCCCGGACCACCTTAAACTTCGCATTGATTATATGCAAAACAATCCGCAGCTTGATTTTGTTCATGGCGGTGTGGAGATTATTGGTGACCAGTATGTGAAAGACAAGAATGACATGACAAAAAAAATACACCTCTCGCAGTGTGCGATTGGCGGGACTTTTTTCGGCAAGCGGGAAATTTTTTTTGACGTTGGGGGTTTCCGAAACGTCCATTATGTGGGCGATGCAGAATTTTTGGAAAATGTTTCAAAAAAGTTCAAAGTAGAGAAGCTGGCATTTCCGACATACATTTACCACCGGGAGACGCCGGGAAGCATTACTAATATGGCGTAAAAAAAATAGGGCCACAGCCCTTATCTTTTCGCTGTAGCCCCAATGTAAGGAGCCACTTTTTTCTTTTTTATTTTTGTTTTCTACCCTTATTATAGCGCAAAAAAAGCCTTTTGTCAAGCTTTTTTAGTTTATTAGTCAAAAGTGCCAACCGCAATATCTGCTCCGCCGCGGAGATTTTTATCATAGGCAAAAAAAGTTCCGAGCGCTTGGCCGCTATACCGGAAGCTACGAATCTGCGGGGCGCCGCCTTTTTCCGTTGAAGTGACAATTTCATCGGCACCATCAGCATCCAGATCACCGGACGCGACTTTTACCCCGAGTTTGTAAGATGTGCTATAGGGCGCAATTGCTTTAAGGAATGTCCCGGCGCGATTATATATTTTTATTTCCCCTACGCGACCGACTCCAGAACCGGTGATAATTTCGTCAAAGCCATCGGCATTGACGTCGCCGGTAGCTACATTCACGCCGGAACGGTCTGTTTTTTCATACACAAAGAATCCGGGGGAAAATTTGAGAGTGCCGGTGCCGGAAAAAGTCCTGACGTGAGAGCCGGCGCCCTTGCCGGTGCCGACGATTATTTCATCCGACCCATCACCATCCAGGTCGCCCGTGGCTACCCGAATGCCGCTGCGTACTTTTTTTTCATAGGCAAAGAAGCCGCTGGTAAGTTTGGCTTTGCCTGTCAAACCATTGAAAACTCGTACGTGTGGCCCGAAGCCTTCTGGCACGCCCGTCACGATTTCTGCGAGATGGTCGCCGTTCAGGTCGCCGCAGGCGACAAACACCCCGCCTTTGATGCTTTTGTCGTAGGCTAAAAACTGCGTTATTAATTTTCCATTAGTTTCATAAACTTTAACCCACGGCTCCTCACCACTTCCGACGCCGACTATCATCTCGTCTACATAGTCATAATCAACATCGCAAGCGGCCAGATGGACTCCGCCACGGAATGTCTGGTTATAAGGGAAAAAATTTCGCGGGGCACTGCGGGCCGTGCCGGAGTAGCTGAAAGCTCTGACCAGCGGGCTACTGCCGGATCCTGCCGCGGCCAGGACGTAAGACGGACGGATTATCACAAATGTCGTGGACTTATATTCCTCAACGTTGCCTGCAGCATCCACGGCAAAATATTTTAATGTCGTGTCCGCAGTTATAGTTATGGGTTCGCTGTAGATGGCAGAATTTGTTGTCGGCGTATCGCCGTTGGTGGTGTAATAAATTGACGAAGTTTCGCTTGCGGATAGCGTAACTTTACTGCCATTCAGTATCCGGCCCTGTGACGGCGAGGCTGTAGTCTGGGGAGCGATACTGTCATAGATTATGCTGTCCGTGGCAGAAGCGGACAGGAGGTTTCCAGCTGGATCGGAAAACTGTACACTTACGGTTTTTGTCCCTTGCGATGTCGTATCAATACTCCACGAACGGCTCGTCGCGTAGGCCTCCCAACCTGTCCAAGCGCCGTCGGTGTAAAAATTCATAAATGAAATTCCATTGGTATCAGTCGCGGACAGGTTTAATGCCACTGTGCCGGAGGTAGTGTATTCGCTGCCGTTATTAATAGATATGGTGCCAGTCGGCGCCGTTGTATCAATGATAATGTTTTTATACTGGCCTAGATCATAGGTAGGGCTGAAGTTTACCAAAGCATTTCCGTACACATTAGCGATATTGCCGGAAATCGTCGTGGTGGTCAGGTCGCTGGCGTTTTCCCCGTCAGCCACCGTATAGTTGCAGGTGCCGGTACGGGAATTGGATATTGAAAATGAGCAGCTGCCTCCCGAATTTAAGTTTACCGTAACGGAGCCGGTCGAGGTGACGGGAGCCGTGAATGTAATTATAATATCGATTACGTCGCCTGCGTTGTAGTGCCCGTTTGTCTTATTGGAATATGTAGAAAATATTGTCGGAACCGTACAGGCCGGATCGACCCTGGCCGTCGAACTGCAGCGCCCAGGCTGGTCCATTTCAACGGACTGGAGAGCTTTTGTAACCTGCGTGCAGTCGCTGCTGCCACTACCGTAGAGGTCGTTGCAGGCATTGATAATGGCGGTGTATTCGTCATTAAAATCTGAACTAGCCGTCGTATATGTTGTAAGAGCTCGATAGAAGATTGCCTCCTCTTTAGTGCGGCCGATGCCAGAAACGGTGCAGCCGTTGAACGTCCCGCCTACTGCAATTAGATATGCCGCATGACCAAGGACTGTGGCGTTCTGGTGGACGCCGCCATTATCAGAGCTGCCGCAATAGTAATATGGGCTATAAAAACGGTCCGGATAACTCAGGCTGGCCGGATCGCTGAGGTTGCGTAATTCGCCGCCTGGCAAGTCCTCGCCAAGCAGCCAGTCACTGGATCCTTCTGCATAATTTTGCAGTGCCTCACCGAAAATATCTGCAAAACCCTCATTAAGGGCACCGGGTTCGTAAGCGTAGGTGAGGCCCGCCGGCGGAATGGCAAAAGTATCCACGGCATGGTTGTATTCATGCCCGACCACGTCCAGTACTTCGAAATCTTTGCAGAAATTAATCGAGTAGCCGTCGAAGTAAGCGTTCGGACAGACATCGCCCACATAATCTATGTAAGTGTAACCATCTGTCCGGGTAACTGGATTGTGCGACCCGTCACCAATACCCCCCTGGTTATTCGCCCCATTTATTCCGAATTTTGTCGAATAATAATTGTGGGCGCTGCCGGCATATCCGTAAAGGTCGTCAACATCCGTCCCGCCAACCAGCGGATTTGCACCTCGTACCGATTGACCCTCTGAGCGTCCGTAGTAATGTCCGAGGTAAGAATAATCAAGGTAGCAGTTATTGCCATCCAGTGCGCAATCGTAGATGCGGCGGCTCACAGCTGATTGGATGCCGCCAATCTGGTAGAGCCATCCGCCATCATAGGCATCGATAAAATATATTTCTTTGGCTTGGCGATGTTGTCTGTACAAAAGTATTTTCCATGCTAGATGACTCGTCTGGCCGGGGGCGTTCTCTATTATGCCTTTATTGAAAATTTCCAAACCCGCCGCCATTACAGTCGGGGACATCGGCAAGCCTTCTTGGCTCCAGCGATTTTTCGCTATTGCTATTGCCATTTCCTTGGTAATCAGAGGAGTCGTTACTAAACCATCATCTGGTACGATATTGCCATTTATGGAGGAGACGTCAGACTCTTTTGAAAGGTGTACGATCGTTTGGGCTCCGTAAATGGGTATGCCATTTTTTGATTGGTTGTACCTCACATGCTTCATGTCTAGATTGTCGGAATTAACGGTCAGCAATTGCAGCTCTTGCTCCGGTTTTTTTAAACCGAAAAATGTGCCATATTCTTTCATGGCCTGGTTAGCGATTTGTGCCGGGTCGCCTGACGTCGGTTTATTTTTCAGCGGGAGGGCTTTCCCGTTCAAGCCGTTTATTGCGGACGCGGAATGCGTGCGTTCATTCTGGACAAGTGAAAAGTCGTTTAATTTGGTGGCCGCTTGTGTTTGTATTGGGAAATTCGACGTTAAAATAAAAACACCACAAACGGCCAATAAAATGCCAAGCAGATATGATGGGTTGCGCCCCATATGGTGTCGTGATGTTTAAGGTTTTCTGGGTTAATAATAGCGCAAATAAACTGGAGTGTAAAAAAGAGACCAGTCTGAGATGTTCGAGCACTGGTGCCGTGAACAAGACTGGTCTAAGCGAGGAAAGGGGTCCCTCGGTATTCCCGGAGTCTCCCCTCAACTTGGGAATACGGCCGACGATAGGTAACGTATTAATTGTATACCCCGCCGGTGATTAGCGTCAAACACAACGTGCGGACCACTAATAAAACTGCTACAATACCGGTATACATATGCCAAATAAGCATAAAAAATTCATAATTATTGACGCGAATGCGCTGCTTCACCGGAGCTTCCATGCCCTGCCACCATTGACCACGAAAAATGGCCAGCTGATCAATGCCGTTTACGGGTTCATTTCGGTGTTGTTTAAGGTTTTCAAGGAGTTCAAGCCTACATATGTAGCCGTGGCTTATGACATGCGCGGTAAAACTTTCCGCCATGAAGATTTTGCCGAGTATAAAGCCGGCCGGGTGAAGGCGCCGCAGGAATTTTATGACCAGATACCCATATCCAAGCAGGTGCTTGATGTGCTCGGTATTCCTGTTTTTGAAAAACAGGGATTTGAAGCGGACGACATCATCGGTACAGTCGCCATGCTCAACAAAAAAAAGGACATCGAGACGGTTATTGTCACCGGTGACAAGGACGCCTTCCAGTTAATTGACGACCACACCATCGTCTTCACTATGCGGAAAGGTATGTCGGATACGGTGATCTATAACGAAAAAATGCTGTATGAACGGTACGGCCTGACACCTGCACAAATGATTGAATATAAATCTCTGGCCGGTGACGCTTCGGATAATATCCCTGGCGTGAAAGGAATAGGCGAGAAAAGCGCCCTGGAGTTGTTGAAAAAATATAAAACCATCGAAAATATTTATAACGAGATTGAATCGAAAGGCGATGCGGCGGATATTAAGCCAAGGTATCTAAAATTATTGCGCGAACACAAAAAGGAAGCTTTCATGAGCAAAAGCTTGGCTACCATCATCCGTGATGTGCCGATCGAGTATTCCAATGAAAAATGCCTAATCAAACCAATTGTTAAGGATAAAGTATTCGCTTTTTTTCAGGAGTTTGGTTTTAAAAGTTTGCTCGGCCGTTTGCCGGATATTAAATCTGATGCGAAAGAAGTAAAAAAAGAACCTGAAGAGGGAAGGAAAGAAGTGCGCCAAAAGGGGGAGGATGCTGATCAGATAAAATTATCAGACAGTAAAGATAAAAAAGATCAAAATTACAAATTGGTGCAGACGGACAGTCAATTTGCAGACTTTTTGGCCGAGGCTCGGAAACAGTCGGCCATGGCCGTGGATACGGAGTCTACCAGCCTGGACCCTTTTCGCGCGAAATTACTGGGGATCAGTTTTTGCTGGGAGGAAGGCCGCGCATTTTATCTGGATATAAAGAATAACCAGATCTGGCTGGAAAAACTCAAACCACTATTAGAAGATGAAAAAATCAGGAAGTTCGGACATAACATCAAATACGACCTGGCCATCCTTCGCCAGGCTGGCATTGATTTGGCGCCGATAAGTTTTGACAGCATGATCGCGTCCTACCTGCTCAACCCCGGTTCGCGAGGACACGGGCTGGACAATTTGGCGTTTGAAGTATTCGGGTACCAGATGCAGTCCATCACCGAATTAATCGGCAAGGGCAAAGATGCCATAACTATGGATTTGGTGCCGCTTGATAAGGTGTCATGGTATTCATGCGAGGATGCGGATTACACCTTGCGTTTATGTAGATATCTGACTGAAGAGCTGGCCGAAAAGAAATTGCGCAAACTTTTTGATGAAATTGAAATGCCGCTGGTACCAGTCCTAGCCGGTCTTGAGGGAAATGGCGTAAAGATAGATTCAAAATTGTTGGGAAATATGTCCAGGGATCTGAGCCGAAAAATAAATTCACTGGAGAAAAAAATTTACGATTTGGCCGGGACTACGTTTAACATCAATTCGCCATTACAGCTGAAAGAGGTACTCTTCGGACGGCTAAAGATTAGCACGGAAGGGATCAGCAAGACCAAAACCGGACTGTCGACTGCCGCAGCGCAGCTGGACAAGATGCGCGACAAACATCCGATCATCAATCTGCTGACGGATTACCGCGAACTTTCGAAATTACAGTCGACGTATGTCGAAGCCTTGCCGAAACTGGTCAATCCAAAAACTGGCCGAGTCCATACAAGTTTCAATCAAACTATAACGGCGACTGGCCGCTTGTCTTCATCTGACCCGAATTTCCAGAATATCCCGATCCGGACGGAGGAAGGCAGGAAAATTCGGCAGGCGATAATCGCTGAAAAAGGTTTCCAGATCGTGTCGGCAGACTATTCTCAAATAGAATTACGTGTTGTCGCATCTCTGGCACATGACGAAAAAATGATCGAGTCATTCAAGAAAGGCGAGGATATCCACCGTCGTACGGCGGCGGACATTTACAACATTCCTTTGGAAGAAGTGACTGGTGAGCAGCGGTACGAGGCGAAAGAGGTAAATTTTGGTGTATTGTACGGCATGGGCGCCTGGGGCCTGGCCTCACGTAAGAATATGTCGCGAGAGCGGGCCAGGGCATTTATCGAAAAATATTTTTATGCCCACCGGCAGATACAGGAATATTTGGCACTGACCATCCAGTCGGCAAAGGAAATGGAATATGTGGAAACGTTATTCGGTCGGCGCCGTTATTTGCCGGAGATTAATTCGGAAATGGGGCAAATGCGGGCCCAGGCCGAGAGGATGGCCGTGAACATGCCGGTCCAGGGGACAGCAGCGGACCTGATGAAAATGGCCATGATCAATATTGCCAAGAAACTGCCGAAATTAAGCCCACGCACGAAAATGATTCTCCAGGTGCATGATGAGCTGGTTTTTGAGGTGCCGGAAGGGGAAATAAAAAAAGTCGGTGAATTCATCAGGCAGGAAATGAATTCTGTATATAAAATGGACGTACCGCTGAAAACAGACGTTTCAGTCGGCCCGAATTGGGAGGAGCAGGATAAGCTATAAAAAAAGCCGAGCGTTTTGGCCCGACTTGTTTGGGTATCATTTTGTTATGTGACATTCATCAGGAATCGTCCGTCACGTTTCTTGATGATCTGCTCATGTTCCAGACGCCCCAGGCAGTAGGTGACATCTTTTTTCGTTACCTGGTCCTCATAGGTCAGGATTTGGTTCAGCTGTTCCTGGGTGACGCCGGCATCCTGGTACTGCAGGAAGTAGCAGATGGCGGCGTAAGTGCGCAGGACATTTGTAGTGATGACCTGCTGGTCGATTTTTTCGCGGATTATTTCAATCAGACTGGCGTCTGTAGGTTCCGGCGGGAGCTCGACCCTGTTTCTCTTGGTCAGTTCTAATACTCTTCGGCAGTGTTCGGCTAGCCTCATGTGGCGATTGCCTCCTGTTCAATTTGCTATTTTGTTGTACAATTGTATTACTATAGGTATATACGCAATTATTGTCAACCTTGATGATCATCTTTCTCTATGGCGCAGATTCATACCGCGCCAGGCAACGCCTGAAATTTTATCGCGATGGGTTCAGGAAAAAATATGACCCGTCCGGCCTTAATGTTGTCCGACTGGATGGCGAGAAGTTGGCAATGGAAGACTTCAGAAAAGCGGTAGGCTCCGCCGGTTTTTTGGCAAAAAAACGATTTATAACAGTGGAGAATCTGATCAGCCGTAACAAGAACAAGAAAATACAGGCGGATATAATAGAATACCTGGACAGCGAATGGGCAGATGATAATGTGTTAGTTTTTATTGAGGAAAATGCGCCGGTCCGTCGCGGCAAACGCCCCGCAATAACAACCACGTCTTTGGCTGACCGATTGCAAAAAGAACGGGCCGAGGAATTCCCGTTATTGGCCGGCGAGCAGTTGAATGCCTGGATCCGCACAGAAACAAAAAACCGCCAGGGATATATTGAAACCCCGGCGATCCTGGAGCTGGCCAGCCTGGTTGGTTCTGATCTCTGGACAATGTCCTCGGAAATAGAAAAGCTGATCAGCATGAAGGCTGGCGAACCGATCACGGCCGATGACGTGCGCAAGACAGTCAGGGCGAGTTTTGATGAAAATATTTTCCACCTGACAGACGCGCTGGCGGAACGTGACGCCAAGCGTTCATTCGCCCTGCTCCATGACCAGCTTCAGCTGGGCAACCATCCGCTTTATATATTGACGATGCTTGTCCGCCAGTTCCGTATCCTGTTGCAGGTGAGGGAGATAATTGATCAGGAGCCAAACTATTATACTGTGGCCAGTCGCTTAAAGCTACACCCATTCGTCGCCCAAAAAGCCATTCGTGATGCTAGGAAATTCAATTTCCAGGACTTAAAAAACATTTACCAGCGGCTGCTGGATCTGGATGTAGCCCTGAAATCCACGCCCCACGATCCGACCGTGATGTTTGATCTGCTGATTACCCAGGCATGCCGGGTGGCGTAGTTGTTATTTCCCGAGCTGGTGGAGTTGTTTCATGAGCCTCGACTTCAGGCGGCCGGCGGTATTTTTGCTGATGACGCGGTTTGAGGCGGCCTTGTCCAGGGCTTTGATGGCGGCCTTCACCGATGTGGTCGCCTTATCTTTCTCTTTGGCGGTTAGATGTTTGCGGGAAGTTTTAACTAATTTTTTCAGCAGGTTTTTGACAGCCAGGTTCTTGGCGGCCCGGACTTTTGTTTGCCGGAGGTGCTTGATAGACGCGTGTTTGTTTGGCATGGAAATTACAGATGAATTTTTAGTATGGTTAGTGTAGCAGAAGCGGCCGATTGGTTCAAGGCCGGCGTAGCAGTGAGGATTTGTACCGGCGTGGCCGGAAGGCTTTCAGACGGACTATCCGTGGAGCGAGTCCGCGTTTTTTTAATTCTTTACGGATATCGTGAGTGAAGGCGCGCTGGTCGTACCCTAGGCCGATAATTTCAGGTTTTAGGATTTCGATGATTTTTAACTTGTCACCTAGGCGTCCCAAAACCACACGGTCAGCGAGACGCAGTTTTTTTATCGCTTTGATCCTGGCCAATTGGCTGTGACGGGGTTTAGCGCCCTTCACCTTCACTACCGTGCTGTCGCGAGCGACTACCACTATTAAATAATCGCCTAATTTTTTGGCTTGCCTGAAAAGGGAAAGGTGGCCTGGATGGAGGATGTCGAACGTTCCTGTAACAAGGATTTTTTTCATAGCAGTGTCAGTATAGCAAATTTACGGGATTGTCATCATTAATATTTTGAAATAGCAGGATTAGATTATGCGTACCATATTCGGTCAATATAGATAAATTTATAAGCATTTTAATAATATATCCTTTAATATATGAAAATTGCCTTGATAATATTCGGTATAATCGTCGTAGTGGGCGGGGCGATATTTTTTATCGCCAAACCTGGAAACAATACCAATAACGCGACAAATGTAAATAGTTCAGCCAAAGCGCAGACATCCTTAAATATTGGGGTTTCATCTGGCAACGTGATCAATATTACTGAAAACGGCTTCAGCCCGAACGCTAAAACCATCGCAGTTGGCCAGGCCATCGGATGGATCAACAACAGCTCTTCAACAGTTTATGTTGCCCCCGACAACCACCCCAGCCATATGAAATATTCAGGCGTCTGGGATGATAATGGCGCAGGGCAGATCAGTGCCGGGCAAACCTACACGTTTACATTCACAAAAGCCGGTACGTACACGTATCATGACCATCTAAATCCCTCGAGAACTGGGACAATTATCGTCCAATAAAACTAATGCTCAAAACGCTCTCGGTAATATTGGGGGCGTTTTTTGACATATCTTTTTTAGGGGTGTAAGATTTACTTTCTCCCAAAGAAAATAAATAACGTTAATTGATAACTTACACGGAGGTATCTCATGTGTGGCTTTGTAGGTTTAGCCGGCGGCGGCTCATCTAAGGAATTGGTCGATTGCTTCTATCAAGCGGCACTGCGTTTGCAGCACCGTGGACAGGAATCTGCCGGCGCTTCCTGGAGCAATGGCGCCCTGGTCGACGGGACAAAAGGCATGGGCCTGGTTCCGGTCGTTTTTGACCGAGATAAACTGGACCGGATCATGGGTGACCAGCCATTGTCCATTATTGGGCATACGCGGTATTCGACTGCGGGAGGAAGCAGCGCAAAAAATGCGCAGCCCCACTGGCAGGATGACCGCAAAGGCCGATATGCCATTGCGCTTAATGGCGACGTTCCCGATCTGGAACAGCTCAAGCAGCGATCAAGGGAACAGTATGGCAACGTTTTCAAGACTGAAAATGACGCCGAATTCATCCTCTCTACTATCGACACCTTCATCGACCTTGAACGGCCTGATTGGACGATCGATTTTATCCATGGCATAAGGCGGATGATGCAGACCGTCCGGGCGACCTATTCCGGTGGCCTGATCACCGGGACCCGCCTGTACGTGTTCCGTGACCCTCATCAGAATCGGCCGCTTTATATCGGACGGCGCGGTTCGATGTTTGTGGCGGCATCCGAAACTTCGGTTTTTGATGCAATACATGCAGAGGTCGAACGGCCTGTGCAGGGAGGCGAAATCCTGGTCGTTGAGCCTGATGGAAAATTCCATTCGGTTGTCGGCGTACCGCCAAAACAGCTCCAGATGTGCATCTTTGAGTACATCTATTTTTCACGGCCTGACAGCAAGATGCCGAACGGCCGGACGTGTTCGGAATTCCGGCGCAGTCTGGGCGTCAGGTGCGCCAAATGCGCGCGGGCCAGGGGACTCGACCAATCGGTCAACTGCATTTTTGGTGTCCCTGATTCCGGAAATTTCTTTTCCGACGGGTATTCGTGCGAATCAGGATTGCCGCTGCGCATCGCCTTGGTGAAGGACCAGTACGTCGGGAGGACGTTTATCGACCCAGAACAGAATGCCCGCCAGCAAAAAGCGGACCGCAAGTACGCCACACTGCCGGAGATTTCCGCCGGGCTCCATACGGCTGACGGCCAACAACTTATCCCGCCCATGCCCAATGCGGCGCTGGGCGAGGACAGTATTGTCCGCCTGACAACCATGCTCGTACTGAGCGAAAAGCTCCACAAGGCGGGATACAATGAGCTTCATCTGCGCATCAGCTCGCCAGCGATCGTAAAACCATGCCAATTCGGCATTGATATGAAAAGGATTGAGGAGCTGATTGCCGCCCAACTGACTGAGGAACAGATCAGGGAACGGCTTGGCGCGACTTCGCTTTTGTACCTGCCGCTCGACCAGCTCGACGAGGTGATCCGGGAGGGCGGCGAAAATCCAGACGATTTTTGCCGCCAGTGTTTTGGCGCCCCATGTGCCATCTAGTTCAGTTCATTTCTTTGATTTTTTTAACCGCCGTCCATTTAGGAGAATGGACGGTTTTTTTATCCGATAAAAAACCCCAGGAATTAATTCCCAGGGCAGTACGGACCTTTCGCCGGATCATGCGAATTTTCTTTTCGGCTGGACGGTTTTTTTATCCGGCGTTAAGAGCATCACGATAACCAGTCCGACGACCAGCAAGAAGCCGAGGATCATCACCAGCTTCTCGAGCAGTGAGGTGTTGCTGTGGAACACTAGTTCCTCCATCCATGGTTAGCGGTTTTGGACGTGTTTTCAATATGGTTAATCCTAGAAAAGAAACCAGAGAAAGTCAACGACGGGAATGAAAAAGCGCCGAAGGTTAGCCAACGGCGCAGTTCAAAATTTGTTCTGGCTGCTACATGGTGAACATCCGTTTCCTCTTTACAATCAGTTCGACCAATTTCCATGTCTTGCCCATCGGGCTGTCCTGGATGTCAGACGTGTTAAACGTCGTCCGAATCACTTCGCGATCGCACTCTTTGGTTTTTCTGCCGCGGCCGCCACCGCGTTTCTTCTTGTGCGTCAAATTGTACTGGCGCTGGTATTCCTTGGCCTTTTCCTTGTGCAATTGGTAATACCGTCGCTGGTACTCGCGGCGCGCTTCTGCTGTACTGAGCTTGCTTTTCGGCTTGCCACCCCTATTTTGTTTGGCCGCATCAGCGGACAAAACGTCGATGAGATCCGGTCCAGTATCAGCGGTGCGCACTTCGTGTGCAAGGTGCATGTATGACCCTCCTCTGTGAAACACTTATTCTAATATCAGACTATCGACAAATTATTCTTAAGTCAAGCAGGGCAATAAAAACAAGGGCAAGCATGGGCCTGCCCTTTTGGGTAGTTGTCGTGACCGGCGTGATCAGGTCATCTCGACTTCGAAATTGAAGCGGAAGAACTGGCCGAGCCAGGCTGTGAGGTCGCCGGGAGCGCCGCGGTGCGCCACGATCTTGATCGCCCGGTCTTCGGAAAATCCGGCTGCAACCAGCGCGTCGAAGTACTTCTTCAGCTCGGCCGCCTCCTGGGCATACAGCTCCTCCCTCGGCACACTGACCAGCGCGTTCAGTCCGACGATGGCGGCGTAGAAATCCCGGAAAATAGGCATGGCCGCCTCGCCGTAGTCCGCAATGAGCTGCTTGAACACCGGCAGGATCGGTTTCAGGTGTTCGAACACCTGGTCCGCCGTCTTGAAACCGTCCAGCAGGTCGTCGATCAGCTCGATCGTGTCGGTGAGGGCTTTCTTCTGGATGTTGAGCCCGTTGATCTTCGTCCTGATTTCGTCATTGGGCTCCAGTGCCTCGAGTGTGGTCAGCTGCTCGTCGATTGACTCCAGCTGCTTTTCCAGTTCGCGCTTGATTTTTGCGAATGCGTCCGTTGATAACGGCATGATCACCTCCGTATTTTGTGTTTTTGTGATGTGCATCAAGGCTGCCAATAGCCTTTTCAAATACTAGAATTCACACACCTTAACAAGCCAGTGGTATAATGTCAAGACTTCGTGAAAGAAACAAGGGCAAGCATAGGCCTGCCCTATCAGTCGGTGCCGGTCGGCTACGATTATGTAGCCAAATCTTTTTTGTATTGCTGAGCGTTAGCGATCAGATCATCCAGGGCAACCTGTGCCTTGGCGATACTGTAGTTCTCGCCATGTTTAGCCATCAGCGTCCGCAGTAGGTTCATGATTGCCTGCTCGGTCACAGCGCCGCCGGCCGCTTTGCCATGCTCATCGATGACCATCATTGTCTTTTGTGCGTCTGTAGCCATTATTAACATCCTTCTACGAAAAAATGTGCATGAATAATTCCCGGCAGTTTAGCATATAGACTGCATAAGGGCAATAGTCAACGTCAGTGAAATACTTAATGCCGTAATTTTTTGGGTTTTTTCAGGGCATTTATCTGGTCGCGGAGGATGGCCGCTTTCTCAAATTCCAGGTTCTGGGCAGCGATTTCCATCTGGGACTCCAGGTCAGCTATGATATGGGGGATCTCCTCTTTCGGCACATCTTTAAATGACAATTGCCCATCAGTGTCCGTTTTTTTCTGCTTTGAACCAGCCAGGCGCGAATCTCTTATCGCTTTAATAATCGATTTTGGCGTGATGCCGTGTTCTTTGTTGTATTTTTCCTGGATTTTGCGGCGGCGGTTAGTTTCACTGATGGCGCGTTTCATCGAACCGGTAGTCTTGTCGGCATACATGATGATGTGGCCGTCGACGTGCCGGGCGGCGCGGCCCATGGTTTGTATCAAAGCAGTTTCGGAACGCAGATAGCCTTCCTTGTCGGCATCGAGGATGGCGATGAGCGAAACTTCGGGCAGGTCCAGTCCTTCTCTTAACAGGTTTATGCCGACTACCACGTCGTATTTACCCGTTCGCAAGTCGCGGATAATTTCCAGCCTTTCGAATGTGTCGATTTCAGAATGGAGATAGTGGACTTTCACCCCGGCATCGTCAAGATATTCAGCCAGGTCTTCGGCCAGGCGTTTGGTTAAAGTAGTGACAAGGACGCGCTGTTTCTTTTTGACCGTTGTTTTGATTTCACTGAGCAGGTCGTCGATCTGGTGTTCTGTCGGTCGTACCTCGATGGTCGGATCGAGCAGGCCGGTCGGCCGGATGATCTGTTCGACTACCTGTTGTGACAGATATTTTTCGTATTCGTCTGGCGTGGCGGAAAGGTAAATGGTCTGGCCGCGTTTCTTGTTGAATTCGTCGAAATTGAATGGACGGTTGTCCAATGCAGCCGGCAGGCGGAAGCCAAAATTGACCAATGTTTCCTTACGGGAGCGATCGCCGAAATACATGCCGCGGATTTGGGGGAGCGTCATGTGGGATTCATCGATAATCAACAGAAAGTCCTTAGGGAAAAAATCCATCAAGGTATATGGCGGTTGTCCGGGTTTGCGCCGGTCAAAATAGCGGGAGTAGTTTTCGATGCCATTGCAGTATCCTACTTCCTTAATCATTTCCAGGTCATACCTGACCCGTTGTTCAATCCGCTGGGCTTCAATCAATTTACCTTCCTTGGTAAATTTGGCGACCTGCTTGAGCATATCCTCTTCAATCTCTTTCATCGCCACTTTCATGACTTCGTCTGGCGCCAGGTAATGCCGGGCCGGGTAGATGTCGACGGTCTTCAGTAATTTTACGGTGTTGTTTGTCAGCGAATCCACCTCGCTAATTCTCTCGATAGTGTCACCGTCGAATTGGATGCGGTAAAATGTATTTTCTGAAAATGAAGGAAATACTTCGATTATTTCGCCCAGCACCCGGAATTTATTCCGCCACAGGTCGATTTGGTTGCGTTGATAATGAATATTGACCAGGGCGTGCAATATGATGTCGCGCTTTTCTTTTTTGCCGACGGTCAGCGTCAATACGTCCTGCTTGTACTCAGTCGGCGAGCCGAGACCGTAGATGCACGATACTGAGGCGACGATAATGACGTCATCGCGGGATAGCAGGGCGGTGGTCGAGGCATGCCGCAATCGGTCGATTTCTTCGTTGAGCTGGGTTTCCTTTTCTATATAGGTGTCAGTTTTCGGGATGTACGCTTCTGGCTGGTAATAGTCATAATATGAGACGAAGTAATTTACAGCATTGTCCGGAAAAAAATCCTGCAGTTCAGAAGCCAGTTGGGCGGCCAATGTTTTGTTGTGGGAAATTACCAGTGTGGGTTTTTTCACCTGCTGGATGACATTGGCGATGGTGAATGTCTTTCCCGAGCCGGTCACGCCCAAAAGGACCTGGTCCCGGTAGCCCTTTTTCAGTCCGGCCACCAGATTTTTTATGGCCTCAGGCTGGTCGCCGGTCGGTTTGAATTTTGATTTAATTTTGAATTCCATGGCTAATATACTATACCAGAGATTGTGATTGGATGGAAAAGGGATGTACAAAAAACTCCCATTTGAAGACGGGAGTTTTTATTTAAGGGTTTTAATTTATCTCAATCAGGGTGAATATTCCCGCATCGCGTACTCTGGCAGTGAGGCGGCTCAATGAATATTGATTTGCGCCGACTAGACTCCATGTTTTAGTGCGGCCGTTATAAAATGCGATACGGAGTTTGTCTGTATTGATGCCACGGGCTGCCAACTTTTCCTTGTTGTAGAAAAACACCACTGTATACGATGCTACTATTTTGTCCGCACGGACCTGGAAAGGAGTGCCGACATTTTTTTTACGGATCGAGATCCCCCGGACATCAGCAGCCGGCAAAGGTCTGATCGTCAGGTTTATGTTTGACATGGGCGTGGTGAGAGCCATCTCGCCGCCGGTGGCTCGTAAGGACATGTTGAATGGGTAGTCCAGGACGGTTATTTGGTTTTCAAAAATTTCTACATTATAGGTCCGTTTGTTCGCATAGGTAAAAACATACTTTCCAGGAACCAGATAAATGTCATTATACCCGAGCACGCCCGTATTGGATGAGATCAACGTTTTGACCAAAGTCGGCTGGCCTACTGCGGTAGTGCCCTGTTGACCAATGCTATAAACCTGGCTGACAAGGAGCTGCTTATTTCCGTCAAAAATCGTTGTTCGCAAACCCCCAAGGCGGTATGTGAGCTTGTTCATAATTTCAGTCCGGACGCCAATTTTCCATTTAGTATAATTGGTGCCTGACACCGAACTGGGCACTTTCATGACATAATCACCGGCCGGAACGTAGACATCGTTGTAGCCGTATTTTCCAACGTCGAGGTTTTCGGCGATAACGGAACCATACGCCTGGGCGCCATGAGCATCATAGGCCTGCTGGTAGATCGAAAATTTACGATTTTTCAGCAAATTACCGTACGCATCCTCCTGGATTACGCGAAGGGTACTCATCTTGTATTCAATGAAGTTGACCCCGCTTATTGGCAACCTCTGCTCCCATAGAAGGAAATGTGCGCTTCCCGTACCGTGCAGTCTCAACACATAGATGCCGCCATTTTTCCATTCTATGGTGCTGGTGAGGTACGCCCTGGCCGTGCCGGTAACACCCGTCATGTATTTATCGGAAATGAGTTTTTCCTGGTTTAACTTATTTTCACCAATAATGGCTGTGCCGTCGACGTCATATTCCTGTACATAGATATCAAACCTTATGTCCTTGAGTAGCGTGCCGGCGCCGTCGCGTAGAATTACCTGGACGTAGGTAAGATATGGGTAGGCGTCATAACCGCCCTCAGCAGTATTTTCAACGAGTTCGTTATGCCACATCACGCGATATCCATAATTAACGTTGTATTGGTAAAATTTTATCGCATATTTGCCTGACTGGGAATCAGTGGCACAGACGCTCATCTGGCCTCCAGCGTCGGTCGTGCCGCTGCCCCGGCTCGGACCGAAATATGGGTTGCCGTCCGGGTCAGTATATTGCTCGTAGATGGTAAAGTTGATGCCAGGCGCCAGCACGCCATCCGCATCTCGTGTAGCGACATAAAAAGGAGTCTGGTTTGAACGGCATTCGGCCGCTTGTGCAGGATGTGGCAATCCAAAAATAAATAAAAGACCAAGTACTAGCAATAGAACGGGATATGATTTTTTCATATAGTCACTTTAGTACTTATAGTATATAAATAGTATAGGCTAATTCGGAGAATAATTGAAGTGCGGTTGAATATGCCAGGTAAGTAACTATAGCAAAGATTTCAAATGCAGTCATGATATAGAAATTGGTTGTAAATCGGGCATATTTTGCTATACTTGATCCATATGATTGCATACATTTCCGGCACGAATAAACTTAAAACCGACAGAACATTGGTCATTGATGTCGGAGGCGTCGGGTATGAGATTTATTGCCTGCCAATTGTATTGGAAAAGGCAAAGATCGGTTCGCCGCTTGAATTATATACATACCAGCACGTCCGGGAGGAGGCGATCGAACTATACGGGTTTGTCGGGCTTGCTGAGAGAGATTTTTTCCGGTTACTGATTTCCGTTTCAGGCATTGGCCCAAAGTCGGCATTGGCCGTCATGTCTCTGGCTTCTGTCCCGGAATTGAAACGAGCCATTGTGCACGATGACGCCTCATTATTGACAAAAGTTTCTGGCATCGGCACAAAAACGGCAGAACGGATCGTGGTTGAGCTAAAAGACAAGTTGGGCGACGAGACTGTCGAAGCTGGCCAATTATCTGGCGCGTCGTTCGACCATCAGGCCATAGATGCGATGACGACGCTTGGCTATTCGCCTAAAGAAGCGCGTGAAGCATTGCGTCAGGTTGATCCGACGATTGAATCGGTCCAGGACCGGGTCAAGGCAGCTCTCAAACACATGGGAAGGAAATAATCATGGAAGTAAGGGAGATAGACAAACAGTCCGAGCTGGATGGGTTTGTCGGTTCATTGACCGGCGGCCAGTTTTTGCAATCGTGGTGGTGGGGCGAATTCCAGCGCGCGGTGCCGCGGCCGGTGAAGAGGTGGGGTGTTTATGACGGGGGAAAAATTCTCGGTACAGCGCAAGCTTTCGAGCACCGACTTCCCCTCGGGAAAAAATATTGGTATGTTCCCCGTGGCCCAATAATGGAAGACCGTTCGCCAGTGGAAAAATATGGCGCTGCCGTACGTAAGCTACTGGAAACTATTATGAATCAGGCGGAAAAGAACAGCGTCATGTTCCTGAAAATTGAACCGCCATGGGAAAAGTCCGGCGAAGTGTTATTGAAAACTGTCACTCAGGGTTGGCAGTTAAAAAAAGCCAATCAAGTACAGCCGGCCCAAACGTGGTTTTTGGATCTGAGTCCGTCGGATGAGGAATTGCTGGCCAGCATGCACCCGAAAACCAGATATAACATCAAGCTGGCCGAGCGCAAGGGAGTCCGAATCAGGTCAATGGAGATGGTCAATGATTTTGACGCATTTCTGGCACTTACTGCCCAGACAGCCAGAAGAGATAAGATAACTACGCATTCGCATGACTATTATCGGATCATGCATCGGACACTTACTGATAAGAATTTAATGCAGCTTTATACTGCGGAATATGAGGGTAAAATTATCGCAGCAAATATTGTAATATCATTCGGCGATACAGTGACGTACCTGCATGGGGCTTCTGGTGACGAACGGCGCGAGGTGATGGCGCCCCACCTTTTACAGTGGCGCCAGATCCAGGAAGCCAAGAAGCATGGTTACAAAAAATACGATTTTGGAGGAGTTGTCTTGACGCATGATAATGGCAAGCCGCATCCCTGGGACGGCATCACGCGTTTCAAGCAGGGATTTGGAGGATACGGAGTCTCTTATCTAGGCGTTTTTGACTTGATCCTGGACCCGGTCTGGTATAACATTTATAAAATGGCGCAAAAAGCCATTATCAGATAGGTGATTTGTAAAAAATTTTTAATAAACCTCCGTATGTCAATTATCCAACACACCAGCGCCGTCATCCTCGCAGCGGGCAAGGGCACTCGACTGAACAACGGCCAGCCGTCAGAAAAGCCTAAGGTCATGCATGAAATATGCGGCAAGCCAATGCTGGAGTATACTTTACAGACTTTGGAAAATATTAATATCACCGATATTGTCATTGTAGTCGGCTACAAGGCGGAAATAATCCAGAATTATTTCGGCAACCGTTACAAATATGCCTTGCAGGCTGAGCAAAAAGGCACAGGGCATGCGGTCATGTGCGCGGAGAATGCCGTCGACAAATCCAACCCGCACGTTTTGGTTATTCAGGGCGACGACTCATCTTTTTACAGCCCGAAAACCATAATTGATCTAATCGGCTGGCATGTTTCCGAAAAGGCAAAAGTCAGTTTGTTGACGCTGAAACACCCAAAGCCGCGTGAGTTGGGGAGAATCATCCGCAATGTCGATAATGAGGTGGTGGCCATCAAGGAAAAAGAAGTACTGAATGAGGAGGAGAAAAAGATCGACGAAATTAATACAGGCACCTATTGTTTTGAATCGGCCTGGCTCTGGGAAAATATCAAGAAATTGAAGCCTTCTGCTACTGGAAAAGGCGAGCTAATCCTGCCCGACCTGGTAAAGATGGCTGTAGACCAAAAACAGAAGGTTTCCGCACACCGCATTACAGATCATTATGAATGGGTGGGCGTGAATGACCCCGAACAGCTGGCCTATGCTACTCGGGTTATGGAAGAGCGGCTGAAGAAATTGGAAAGACAGGATTAATTAGTATCACGTGCCCTCATCGTTCAATGGATAGGACACAAGATTCCGGATCTTGTGATGTAGGTTCGATTCCTACTGAGGGCATTTAAAAAGGTAGAAAACCTTTTATATTCAATTGCACTAAGTAACGGCACCGGAATCGAAGGGCAGAAACGAGCACGAGCGTTAGCGAAGCGCGAGTGCCGACGGATGCGACCAAGGGAGCATTCGTCGCTGCCCAGCACTCGATTCCTACTGAGGGCACCAACCACCATATTGATTTTGTGGGTTTTTTATGCTATACTGTTTATGCAAAATGAAAAATAAAAGTATAGAAATGAAAATACTTTTATCCCTAATTGCTATAGTAGTTGGGGCGCTTTTGTTTGGCATGGCTTCCCCAGTATCTGCTCTATCGGCGCCCACAATAGTCCAGCCGAAAAACAATTATTTATTGCCGCCCGATGCGCAATTGGTGGTTACCGGCCTGGTGAAGAATGATTCATCTGTATTTTTCGTCATAGACGGCAAGTTCGCCGGCGGCGTAAAGGCGACGAGCGGTAAAAAAGGCACGGCCAGCTTTGCCTTCAAGCCAAAACTGAAGTTTGGGATCGGTAACCATACTATCCAGGTTCAGGCGCGGAGCGGCACGGAGACGAGTGCGTGGACTGACAAGCTGACCTTTGTCGTGCCGAAGACGTGGCCCCGCCGGATAGACGGCGTGATCGTGCCGTATGCTCAGGCAAACGTGCAGCCTATTGGGATAATGGTTGAGAATTTAGCATCAGTGAGGCCGCAGGCTGGGTTAGCTTCCGCATCGATTGTATATGAGGCATTGGCCGAGGGCGGCGTGCCGAGATTTCTTATGTTGACCGTTTTGGACAACCAACCGAGGATCGGGCCGGTAAGATCCGCCAGGCCTTATTATGTCGACCTGGCCAAGGAATATGGCGCTACACTGCTTCATGCTGGTGGCAGTCGGGATGCGTTCAATGAATTCGGCAAAATGAAAGTCCGGAGCATCGATGCGCTGGTAAATAAGACAGCCCGTTACTTTTTCCGTGCAGGGAGGACGGCTACGACACACAATTTGTTTACTAGTGGAGCGCTCATCAAAAAGATGAAGAATGATTTCAAGCTGACCACGTCGGTGGCCACATTTGAATCTTGGAAATTTAAGGATGATGCGATATTGAAGAATCGGCCTAACGAGAGGAAAAAACTGACGATCGATTTTAAGTCCGGCAGCCAGTATATCGTATCATGGGCGTATGACCGTACTTCAAATTCTTTCTTGCGGTATAACGGAGGCAAACCCCATGGGGATGCGAACCTGCCGGCCAAAGCGGTCCTGTCCGCAAAGAATGTCATTGTCCAACTTATCGAAAAGGAAAAAGTACTCGACTGGCAGAAACATCTGGCTTTGCAGATAACCGGCGGGGGAAAAGGGTGGCTGCTTCAGGACGGTAAATTGTCCCAGATCATCTGGCGTAAGCCGTTGATATCTTCCCGGACGAGATATTATTACACCAACGGCCAGGAGGTTCAGTTTGTCCGCGGTACGACGTGGGTGGAAATTGTGCCAAAAGACCGGCCGGTGCTGTGGAAATGAATTTTATTGAAAAGGGAGTTCATATCTGATACAATGGCCGGGTAACCAATTAAAAAAATTATGGACAAAAAAAGAAAAGTCGCATTGCGCAAACACCGAAAGAAGGCCGGCAAGAAAATTACCACCGTGCGTTTCCGATAAGCTTGAATTTTTTAACAAACGGAAGCCCACCAGCAGGGTGGGTTTTTGCGTTGATTTAAAAATCTTGACTTAATGGGGGCGATTTGTTAATATCAGAAGCTCCGATTCTAAACTAATCGGATTTTTTCAAGAACGAAAAAAGGACATTGTAAACCTATATAACCCCTAATTCATGGAGGTACGTTTTGAAGAAACTGATGTTGTGTTGTGTGGCCATTTTGCTTTTCGCGCCGCTGATTCTGCAGGCGACCACTCTTGATTCGGTTAAAGTGACTTTTGGCCGGAACGAAGGTATGGCCGCGCTCGACAGAATCATCAAGGAAAACGGGGCAGACATCAATCGTATGGTCCGGCACCAGATCAAGGATGCGTCGCTGTTCATCAGCACCGAAAGTAATGCTGATGGCGTCCGTTACCGTACTGACCACATTAAGAAAAACGTGGTAATGGGTGATGAACGCGATGTGACCGGCGGTACTGTCTTGAAGCACTTCGGTGCTGACATGGGACGTGTCTTCGGTGTTGTAACGAACATGGAGGCTGATACCGGGTCTGCTAATAGGTATATCATATTTCGATTGGTGACCGTCGGTCCGCCGGAGCACAAATGTCCCGGCGCGTCGTCATCACCACCGATGACCAGTGCGCCGCATATTGAGAGGACGACTACGATCTATACCACTCAATTTCTTTCATTGGTACAGGTCGGTGCCGGTGTTGCCTATTTGCCGACCGAACGTTTCGTGCCGATGGTTCAAGGCCAATGGGGCAACGAACGGGTGCGCATTTTTGGCGAAGCCGGACATTCGCTCTACCACCAGGACCGTACGTTCAGCGGCGAAAAGCTGGATGTCACGTATCGGTATGTGATGGGCGGTATCGCTTGGCGGGCTATACGTTACAGCCAGTTTGATCTCATTGCGGCTTGGCAGAGGAGCGAGGTGTATTCCACCTATTACGGCAAGTACGCCCGCAAACTAGAAGGTCCGGCATTCGGGATCAGACTGGAGGTGAATGAGCACCTGGCTGTCACTGGACTCTGGACTCCGGCTGAGGAGCAGTTACGCGGCCGGGACAAGGTCGAACACGATAACGGCCGGTTTTATCTCGGCCTGAACGTGTTCACCGCCGTCCTGGGTGGAGGTGATGAAGAATGAAGAGGATATATATTCTTCTAGCCGTCGCTCTTGTAGCGATACTTATCGGCTGTGCCGAGAAGTTGCCGACTCCGCCGGCTATTCCGCCGCTTTCGTTGACTGCGGAAGCTGTTCCTGACAGCATTCCTCTGTCGTACGCTCTCGGACTCTATATGAAGCCCGAAGGCGGAACGGCTCCGTACGTGACTGAGTGGCGGTATGGCGAACAGGTCGTCAGTGGCAAGCAAGCGACGACATTCAAGCCGGACAAAGTCGGCAAGTACCCTTTTGTGGCATTTGTCAGAGACGCGGCTGGCAATGAGGCGCAGACTCCCGTAACCGCGTGGTGTGTGCCACTCGATAGCGTCATGCTGCCGCCGGATACGGTGGTACTGCCGCCGGATACGATTCGCATCGTCCTTCCCCCGGATACGGTGAGGATCCATGATACCACTATCGTAGTCATCAATCACTACGACACGACCATCGTGATTAAGCATGACACGACGATTCACGTCGACACGGTGAGTGTGATCAAAAATGATACGACAACAGTTATCCGTTATGACACAACGTATGTGGTCGAATATGATACCGTCTGGGTGGTGGAGATACAGGTCGACACCGTGTACGTTCCGGTCGGCGCGATTGCTGACACTGCCTGCTGGTCCATCGACTGGCAAAACCTGTCGGCAACGTTCCGGCTCCATAATCCGGCGGGGTGGTACCGAGTTGTCGGGTTTGACCGTTTTCGGAAAGACCCCAAACCGTACGACAAGGAGTTTACCGTCACCCTGGGCGGCCAGGAATTTTACTTCTCAGTTTATGGGAAGAAATACCTGGTTGAATGGGTCGGTGATCAGGGCGTGTTCTTGGAGGAAAACGCCACGGTCGTCATCCAGCTGAAGAAACCGGAATATCTGGGCAAGATAACCGGCGAGCAATGCCTGTATTACCTGGAGGGGTGTTACTGGTGGCTGGTGCCGATGGAGCCTCCGAATCCGTAGTACCTTTTTATTTCGCAAGTCGACGGGAAGAGCAGAAATGCTTTTCCCGTTTTTTTGTTTCCTTGACCAGGCTCAATAAATGCGATAGCCTTTTTTATAGTAAGCACTTTTTGTACAGGAGGGTCTCGTATTATGAATGTTAAGTACGATTTTGGCCAGCTGATCAAGGCAGCCAAGGAGCATCCGCAGATCGCAGCGAAATTGGCGCAGGAAATTTGCGCTCAATTGGGTTATTAGCCGGCGGAATCATGGCTTTTCAAATTAAAAAGGCAACTTCGGTTGCCTTTTATGTTTGACTTTAGCGAAAAATTGTGATACAATGGTTATGGTGATCCGACTGAGCAGTTGCTTGGGAGGATCCCAATCCACCTCTACGAGGGAGGATACAAAGCCCGTGCCACCACTTGTAAATTACCTTGCGGTAATTGCCAAATGGGTGCGGGCTTTTCAAAACCTATGAGGGGACACTACGTTTCCCCTCATCGCTCCCTTTTCAATATTTGAATCCCTCATCCTGAAATGAATCCAGGATTCGGGATGATTTAATCAACTCGCTCGGCCTACGGCCTTGCGATTAATTTTTTAGCACTACCCTTGACAAGTTATCTGAGTTGCGCTAACATACACTATCTTGTGAATAACGGTCTTTTCCCCGTTATCACAAGGCGCACATTGAGAGGAGGTGGTGTCATTTGACTGCGTAAGAGTCCATAGTGTCCACCATTTGTTCGCTGCCGAAAAAAGGCAGCATTCACCCCAACAAGGAGATGGGACAAATGAGTCCTCCGTTTTTTTCCTCACTGAATAGTACCATCGCGATCTGACCGGCCGGCGGCGCCGTGAAATTGGCCAGCGGGTACATAAAACAATCCCGCCGAGCCCCAGCATTGGGCGCCATGAATACGCAAATCCGCGAACATCAGGAGGAACAGTGTTCCGGAATAAGCCATTCTATTAGGTAGGATCATCCTGTCCTACATGTACAGACGTTTTCGGCCCGAGGAGCGCAAGCTTCCCTCGGGTCTTTATTTTGACAAAAAATGCCGTTATGGTAACATGCCTCTATCCTTCACAATCAAAAAATTATCAAGAGTGAGCCGAGGGTTCTGGCCCGATGACGCTCCGACAACCGACATTATTAGAAATTCTGAACTCAATTTGAATGACGATAAAAAGCACGGTGCCAAGTCCAGCCCGGCGATAAAGCCGGGGCAGATAAGGGGCATAACCTCACCTAGGATCTCTTATCAGATAAGAGATTTTTTTATTAATAATTATTTAAAATAACTATGCCACAGAAAAAAGTATTTACCTCGGAGTCCGTGACCGAGGGGCACCCGGACAAGGTGTGCGACCAGATTTCCGACGCGATTTATGATGAGATGCTGACGACCGACCCAAAGGCACATGCCGGCATCGAATGTTTCGCCACGACCGGAATTGTGATGGTCGGCGGAGAAGCCCGCACGACCGCTTATGTCGACATCCAGGAAGTTGTCCGCCGTACACTTAAAAAGATCGGCTATGACAATCCTGACTTTGGATTCTGTTATAAAGACATAGGCGTGATCAGCACGCTCCATGAGCAGTCGCCTGACATTGCCCAGGGCGTGGACGGTACCGGTGAATTCAAGGAGCAGGGTGCTGGCGACCAGGGGATGATGTTCGGTTTTGCCTGCGACGAGACGCCGGAACTGATGCCGCTGCCGATTTCACTCGCCCACCAGTTGACCCGTAAACTGTCGGAAGTGCGGAAAGACGGCACGCTCAAATACCTGCGTCCGGACGGTAAATCGCAAGTCAGCGTGGAATACGATGACGGCAAACCGATCAAAGTCACGGCCGTGGTCATTGCTGCGCACCATTCTGATGAAATTACGATGGAGAAACTCCGCGCCGATATCACCGAGCTGGTCATCAAACCGGTAGTCGGTAAATGGATCGATACGGATACTAAAATTTTCATCAATTCGACCGGCAAGTTTTTGATCGGCGGACCGCCGGCCGATGCAGGATTGACCGGCCGCAAGATCATCGTCGACACTTACGGTGGATACGCTCCTCATGGCGGCGGCTGTTTTTCCGGAAAGTGCGTGACCAAAGTCGACCGCAGTGCCGCTTATGCCGCCCGTTATATTGCAAAAAATGTGGTCGCGGCCGGGTTGGCGAAAAAGTGCCTGGTCCAACTGGCCTATTCGATCGGCGTCGCCAAGCCCGTTTCTGTTTTGATTGACACCTACGGTACAGGTGTAAGGCCGGATAATGAAATCGAGGAACTAGTTGAGAAGAATTTTCCGATCAAGCCGGCTGACATCATCAGGGAATTGGATTTGGAACGGCCAATCTATGAAAAGACTGCAGCTTACGGCCACTTCGGCCGCACGGACGTGGAGTTTCCGTGGGAAAGGACAGATAAAGTAGACGTATTGAAAAAGTAAGGGAAAAACAATTTACGAACTAGAACCGCCGGATACAATCCGGCGGTTTTTAGTCTTGACAATCAGTCGGTTTGATGATATGATGGTCGGCTGAATATTCATCTTTCTAGTACTTTCACAACACTATAACCATCAACAGAGGAGTGATTGAAAATGACCAACTGGATGATTCCGACATTCGGCCGGATCCTTGTTGCCAATGGGCTGCTTCCAATCATTCTGAAGTTGAATGTTGGGTTGCCCTCTCGGACAAAAAGGTTTGCCGTACAGTTTTTTTTCTGTACACTTTTCGCCATCGTAATCGCGGCCGTATGTAGCCCCATGAGTATCGGTCCGGCTATCTGGGTCATCTTGATCCTTGGTATGGTAAATGGTTTTGCGGCCTATGCACAATGGAAAGCGATTGACATCTCGCTGAGCAAAACGTCCCTTTTCACGTTTTGGGATGATATCATTGCCATGTCACTGAGTTACTTTCTGCTCAACGAGAGGGAGCTGTTCGCACCCGGTCTGTACATCGGCCTAGTGCTGAGTCTCGGTGCGGTAATCGTCTTTACTTTTTACTCGTCCATTAGCGCGAAGCGCGGCGACCATAGCAGAACGCCGGCACGGTTCTTTCTCTATGTCGGGTTCTACAGTGTCGTCTGGGGGGTCGCAACATTCCTGATGCGGTACTTCGGCGTTTCAAAAATATCCACCGGATCATTCTTGGTCCCCTGGTATGCCGGAGCATTCGCCTCCAGCCTCGTCCTGCTCTGGATCGGAAAACGGAACGGGAAAGCGGAAGTAGCGCTCACCAGCCGGGATGTCAAGTGGATGTTCGTTCTCGCCTTGGGCATTTTTTCCTCGCTCGCTCTGGCATATACTGCCTATCGACTGGCTCCGCAAAACGTTATCCAACCGTTTTTCCTGGTTGGCGAAATGATCTTTCCGGCAATGGTCGGCCTGTACTTATTTGCCGAGCGAAAAACCCTCCACACAATGGAAAAAATCTGTTTCTTCTGTGCTGTTGTCGGCGGCGTAGTAATTGCCCTCAATGTTCCCTGAGTTTTGCCCTACTGGTATTCGTTCAGCGAATACTGGTAGGGCTATTTTATTTGTTTTTTATTGCTAAAAAAGCTATAATTTGAGACAAGAAAGGGAAAAATATGGGCAAAAAAGTATTAGTGTTAATTTCCATACTGCTCTTCGCCTTTACGGTGAGCGCCTGCACAAAAACCCCCTCAAATACTAATTCATATTCAGCGGCCGAGATTGTGACTGGAGTTGCTGATGTAAAAATCAAAGAGAACGCTGACAAGGATATGGCTGTCGCCAAGGCCAAGGAATTATGGCGGGCGCAATTTCAGTTGGAGGAGGACTTGTCAAAAGGCCCGTGCCTATCGAATAACCTGATCCCTGATTGGGTAGCCGATATCGTCCATAACCCGCGGACAACAGTTGATGACGATCCGGCTAACCAGTGTTCCGCGTATATCAATGGTACGGCCCGCCATTTTGTGGAACTGGATCCGGAGGGCAATCTAATTCGGGCACAATAGCATGATCCACATTTACGTACACTATCCGAATATCAAAGAAGCCCGGCGGATATCCAAAATAATCCTGCAGAAACATCTGGCTGCCTGCATAAATTTTATCAGGCAGGAGGATTTGTATTGGTGGAAGGGCAAAATGGTACAGACGCGGGGGATCGTCACGTTGATCGCCACACAAAAGAAATATTTCCGAACGATCAAGGAATTGATAAAAACGAATCATTCTTATGAAGTGCCCTGCATCATCGAAATTCCTGTCGGCCGGACTTTAAAATCATATGAGCGCTGGCTCATCGATGAAACCAGGAACCCCAGATCAAGATGAAAGCAATAATAAAAAAGTTTATCCCCAAACCTTTGTTAAGCTGGTACCATCTGGCACTGGCTCACATTGGCGCCGAGCTATACGGTTTCCCCTCACGGAAAATGATCGTCATCGGGGTCACGGGGACAAAAGGAAAATCTACCACCGCGTACCTGATCGCGAAAGTTTTGGAATCTGCTGGGCACAAGGTTGGCCTGACCACTACCGTTCTGTTTAAGATCGCTGAACGTGAGTGGACCAATGACCTGAAGCAGACCATGCCTGGCCGCTTCAGACTGCAAAAAATGCTTAAACAGATGGTGAAGGCGGGTTGCAGGTATGCGGTCATTGAGACGTCATCCGAAGGCATCAGCCAGCACCGGCACGTCGGGATTGATTATGACATAGCCGTATTCACCAATCTTTCGCCGGAGCATATCGAATCCCATGGAAGTTTTGAAAATTACCGTAGAGCCAAACTTACATTATTCAAGGAGCTGTCGCAAGGCGGGCAGAAAATTATCGCCGGCCAACCGGTGAAAAAAGTGGTCATCGCCAATGGAGACGATCCAGAAGGCGTAAAATTTCTGGCGGCGACATCTGACAGCCAATGGGCATACGGTTTGCACTTGCACATGCCTCGCCTGACCGAACATGTCAGCGTTGTTTTTGGCGAGCAGGTGAAGACCGGCGAATCCGGCAGTGAGTT
This sequence comes from uncultured Gammaproteobacteria bacterium, assembly GCA_964628855.1. Taxonomy (GTDB): domain Bacteria; phylum Patescibacteriota; class Patescibacteriia; order UBA10025; family JAHIVO01; genus JBAYGJ01. The sequence goes on from CAZVMV010000010.1 coordinate 33,153, forward strand.
TGCCGTGAACCACGTGTTGTTCAAACTGCCGTTACTAGGGAAGTTCAATGTCTATAATGCCCTGGCTTCAATTGCCGTCGGCTTGTCGCAGCAAATAGACCTCGGGCATATGAAGGCCGCACTTGAGCAGGTCCATGGTTTGCCGGGCCGAATGGAGGAAATAAAGAATGAAAAAGGTTTTCGTATCTTTGTCGATTATGCGCATGAGCCGGCATCGCTTGAGGCGGTATACCAGACTGTTCAGTCTTTTCATCCAAAAAAAATTATCGCCGTACTTGGATCACAGGGCGGCGGCCGGGATAAGGCGAAAAGGCCAGTACTTGGACGATTGGCGGGGGAATATGCCGATCATGTTATTGTGACGAATGAAGATCCGTATGACGAAGATCCGCAGGTGATTATGGACGCAGTGGCTGCAGGTGCGGAAAAAGTTGGCAAAGCGAAAGTTGAAAAGATTTTGGACAGGAAACAAGCCCTGGAAAGGGCGGTAGAGCTGGCCCAGACGGGTGATGTTGTTATAGTCACGGGCAAGGGCGGGGAGACAAAGATGGCAGTATCTAGAGGTAGGTTGATTGATTGGAGTGATCGAAATATTATCGAGCAGTCATTCAATTAAAATTATGAAGGGATTTACAGTCGGTATACACGTGCTGGTAAAAAAATCCGGGAAATATTTAATTCTGAAAAGAAGCGCTGATGACCCGGACCATCCTGGCGATTGGGATTTGCCCGGGGGCGGCATGCATCTAGGCGAACAGCCGGACCGGGCGGCTCAACGCGAAACGCGGGAAGAGGCTGGCGTAAAAGTTACTATCACGAAAATCCTGTCCACTTACGCAATTCCATACGGCCAACTGTGGTCCGTGGAATTAACTGTCGAAGCCAAGTATGTCTCCGGGCGGATAAAGTTAAGTCCGGAACATTCAGAGTATCGCTGGGTGACGCGGAGACAATTGAAAGAAATAAAACACCCGAACTTGCCCATCAAGTCAATATTCAGGAAGATTGGTAAGTCTGATTTTTATTAATTTTTTGATGAAAAAGAATAAGGAAAAAGCCATAATTGCCCTGTATGACGAACATAAACGGATTTTGCTCCAGGATCGTTTCGGACTCACGGAGTCTGAACAAGAATGGGGATTCTTTGGCGGCGGAATGGAGGAGGGAGAGACGCCCGAACAAACAGTCATGAGAGAACTGGAGGAGGAATTGAATATCCATGTGACTACTTTTGAGCATTTGATAGACCTGAAGGAGTTTCGGGTGGACGGGGTTTCTTATAATGAAGTCCATTTATACATCGGGCCTCTAGGAAATTTACTCACGTATGCTGTTCAGCGTGAAGGCAGGGGGATGAAACTGGTAACTATAGAGGAGCTCAAACACCTGAAGCTTGGTCGGACGGATAAAGATATCGCAGTGGAGATTGAGAGGTATTTTGAAAACGACAAACTATCATATAAATGAGTGGAGTATTCTCCGTTGTCATATCAGGGGAGCTATAACGAAGAATCAAGTAAGCCTTTATCGGCAATACTTTTCGTTTTACCATTTTTAGTACTATACGAAATCGGCTTGGCCAGTGGCGCCCTTGGCGTCAAGCTGAACGGTGCTGATGCCATTTTCCGGTTCGTATGGAGTTTTTTTATTTCAATCCTAGGGACGACTTTTTCCTCAATTCTTTTTGGAATTGGCGTTTTAGCCGTCATCGGGTATCTAGTCAATGAAATTGTTGTCAAAAAGGAACGAATTCAGTTTAAAACATTAGGATTGATGCTGGCGGAAAGCTTGGGGTGGGCCATAGCCATCGCAATTTTTTTATCCATCGGATTCGGCTGGCGGTTCCCAACTTTTTTTCGTTTGTCCAGAATGCCGGGGTGACCGGCCAGGCTATTGCCTCCGGTCTGACTACCGCCTGGCAATATATTGTTGCCAGTGTCGGGGCGGGAGTTTTTGAAGAGATGCTATTCAGGTTGCTGTTGTTGAATGTAATTTTCAGTTTTTTTATCGGACAGAAAAAAGGGGTCGGCTTACAGGATGACACGGGATCCTTTATCAAGGCGGCGGGGATATCCTCAATCATTTTTACGTTATTGCATATTGGAACCGTCGGTACCATTTCAGGGCTGGTGGTAGCTTTCATCTGCTCAATGGGCCTGTCATTTATTTATGCGTATCGGGGGTTGGGCATAGCCATCGGCACGCATATCATATATGATCTCATTTTACTTTTCGGGATAATATCATAGATGGTGATATGTTTGATCAAATATACGGCACATTTTCCCGCTGGGGGGACAGGAAAACAAACGGTCAGGAACCGGAGAAGCTGTTTACGTCCCAGCGCTATGTCAATGCTGGATCAGAAAAAGTTTATGTAATTCTGGACCCCTGGCACATTAATCCGGCTTTGTTTTATTTTGTTGAGCAGAAGATTAAGAAATCGGGATTATCGTTTATCCATTATTCATTCGCCCCGGAGATTTTAACGGCTGGCGTAGAGCTGACTTTGCAAAGATTCAAAACTTTTAGTCTTCAAATCCGCAATGAAATAATGGAATTTTGTAAACAGAATGCCATAACGCAAGTGACACTGATTGGCATTAGTCTAAGTTGTGTGACTGCCAGCTTGATTGCGAGCGGTAATCCATTAATTTCGGAACTCATTATGGTAGTGCCTGGACATTCATTGGCCGATTCAATGTGGAATGGTTTACGGACGTGTCATTTGAGGCAGACGATGGAGGTGCAGGGGATAACGCTTACTCAATTACAAAAGAAGTGGGAGGCATTGGCGCCTGAGTTGTATCTACCCAACCTGAAAAGCAAGAAAATGAAAATTATTATTTCCCGAACTGACCGGATTATTCCTGCGGCATATGGTAAAAGGTATGCCGAAGCTGCAAGAAAAACAATTCCTTCGTTAAGTGTGATCGAAAATCGTTGGCTGGGTCATTACGCCTCGATATTGCATTATTGTTACATTTCAAAGGATATTACCGTATAAATCTTGTTTTGGAGGACGGCGTTGATTTGAATGTCGATCAGATTGGCAATTGGAATTGGGAAATTGAACATTAATCATGTGGATATCCTGTTGGTATCCGGTTTTGGCATTCCCTTGGAAATTGGTCGGTGAAAGTGCTTTTCCATCGGAAAAGCGCTAATATTAGGCTTGAATAAATTATCTGTTCAACCTCTGGTAAAACTTGACAAGCCATCCACCCTCTGCTACACTCAGAATTACAATTTCCAATCGGAAAACGTCTAAATATTACATGACGTTTCAAAATTATTTAGAAAATTGACCAATTTCTAGCCGGCTAAGCTCCTCTTTATAGTACATATAAGATAGGAGACATTCTTTTTTATGTCCTCGCTTACCCACGAGAACAAATCAACTTCTTCCGAACGTGCGACGTTTCACGCCATCCCGACAGCCACCGAGCTGACTGATTTGATAGAGGCGCAGAAAACTTCGTACGACTGGTTTTTGCGCGAGGGCTTGAAGGAACTTTTTGAGGAAGTGTCCCCCGTGAAAGATTTCATCGGGCGCGATTTGGAATTGTATTTTTTAAATTATTACCTGGACGAGCCGCGTTTTGACGAACGGACCGCCAAGGCGAAGAACGTGACCTACGAAGCGGCATTGCGCGTGGAAACAAAGCTGGTCAACAAGAAGACTGGTGAAATCAAAGAGCAGGAAATTTATCTCGGCGATTTTCCGTTGATGACCGACCGCGGTACATTTATCATCAATGGCATCGAGCGCGTCGTGGTAAGCCAGCTGATCAGGTCAGCTGGCGTTTTCTTTACCTCGGAAATGGTGCGTGGCCGCAAATGGTACGGCGCTAAGATCATCCCGAACCGCGGCGCTTGGTTGGAATTGGAAACAGACAGCAATAATGTAATTTCCGTGAAGATCGACCGCAAACGCAAAGTGGCAGTGACCGCCCTTTTGCGTGCTTTTGGATACGCCACCAATGAGGAAATTATTGGTATGTTCCGTGACATCGACGTCCATCCAGACAACCGTTATATAGAAGCCACTTTGAACAAGGACAGTTCACGTAATGAGGCAGAAGGTTTGCGGGAGGTTTATAAGCGCATCCGCCCAGGTGACCTGGCTACGATAGATAACGCCCGCGAACTAATATATAAGATGTTTTTCAGTTTTGACCGCTATGATTTCGGACGGGTCGGCCGATACAAACTGAACCAACGTTTCCATTTCGACTTCCCGAACAAGAAAGAATACCGCGTCCTCCAAAAAGAAGATTTGGTGGCAATCATCAAGGAAATTATCGAGCTTAACAATTCCCAGAAGGAATCGGACGACATAGACCATCTTGGCAATCGCCGCGTCCGCGCCATCGGCGAGTTGGTGCAGAACAAGTTCCGTATCGGTCTGGCCCGCATGGAGCGCATCATCAAGGACCGCATGTCCACGCTGGACCTGAATACGCTGACTCCGAACCAGTTGATCAATGCCCGCCCAATCATCGGGTCGATCAAAGAATTTTTCATGTCATCCCAGCTGTCGCAGTTCATGGACCAGACTAACCCTTTGGCGGAATTAGAGCATAAGCGCCGTTTGTCAGCCATGGGTCCAGGCGGATTGTCACGCGAACGGGCTGGATTCGACGTCCGCGACGTGCACCGCACCCATTATGGCCGCATCTGCCCGATTGCCACGCCAGAAGGGCCGAATATCGGCTTAGTCGGCCATTTGTCCTGTTATGCCCGCATCAACGAGTTTGGTTTTATCGAAACGCCTTTCCGCAAGGTTATCCATGACATACCCAACAAGTCCTCACAGACCGAAGGCGAAGTCTTGCGCGAAGACATTTTGGACGGAACCCAACAAACTATAGCCAAGGCCGGAGACAAAATTACCGCCGAACTGGCCAAGAAACTTGAGAGTATTGACCGCAAGACAATCCCGATCAAACCGCGCGTGACCAACCAGGTGGAATATATGGACGCATTCATCGAGGAGCAGTATGTCACTACAGCGGCCACGACACAATTTGACGCCGATGGATATTTTCTCTCAGAGAAAGCTGAAGTCAGGCTGCATGGCGAACCAACTTTGGACCATACCTGGCGGATCGACTACATGGATGTAGCGCCATATCAGATCATTAGCGTGACAACCGCATTGATTCCGTTTTTGGAACATGATGACGCCGTCCGCGCTTTGATGGGTTCGAATATGCAACGTCAGGCAGTCCCGGTCATTACCCCCCAGGCACCATTGGTCGGAACGGGCATTGAGAAGAAAGCCGCCTGCGATTCGGGCCAGGTGATAGTGGCCGAACAACCAGGCAAGGTTGTACGTGCGGATGGGGACGAAATACATGTATTAGAAAAGACCGGTAAGGTAAAAAAACATATCTTAAAGAAGTTTGTCCGTTCAAACGCCTCTACCTGTATTAACCAGCGTCCGATCGTTACGGTCGGAGAGAGCGTCGAGAAGGGCAGTATTATGGCAGATGGCCCAGCTACGGACGGCGGGGAATTAGCCTTGGGCACCAATGTGTTGGTGTCATTTCTCCCCTGGGAAGGTGGTAATTATGAAGACGCCATTTTGATTTCAGAACGCCTGGTTCAACAAGACCGTTATACTTCCATTCATATAGAAGATTACGTCGTCGATATCCGCGATACCAAGCTTGGCCCAGAAGTGGTTACGCGTGACATCCCGAACATCGGCGAGGAAAAACTGAAGGATTTAGACGATGAGGGCATCGTCCGTATCGGCGCGGAAGTTTCCTCTGGAGATATTTTGGTCGGTAAAATCACGCCAAAAGGCGAGACTGAACTGTCGGCAGAAGAAAAATTATTACGCGCTATTTTCGGCGAAAAAGCCAAGGATGTGAAAGACTCTTCCCTGTACCTAGAACATGGAGAACACGGCAAGGTAGTCGATATCAAGATTTTTTCCCGTGAACACGGCGATAAGCTTTCTTCCGGGATTCTGAAAACCATCCAAGTGTCCGTAGCCCAACTGCGCAAAGTCCAGGTCGGCGACAAGATGGCCGGGCGTCACGGTAACAAAGGCGTAATCTCCCGCATTGTGGCCGTAGAAGATATGCCTTATCTTGCGGACGGAACCCCGGTAGATATCATTTTGAATCCGCTGGGTGTCGCCTCCCGTATGAATATCGGACAGATCCTGGAAACCCACCTGGGTTTAGCGGCTAAAGCTTTGGGTTACAAAGTAGCCAGCCCGGCTTTGAACGGCGTGCCAGAAGAGACGATCAAAGAGCAGCTGGAGAAAGCGGGATTTCCACGTGATGGGAAAATGCAACTTTTGGACGGACGCACCGGCATCCCATTTGATCAAAAGGTGACCGTTGGGTACATATACATGATGAAGCTCAACCACATGGTTGAGGATAAGATCCATATGCGCTCCATCGGCCCATATTCATTGGTCACACAACAGCCTCTCGGTGGAAAAGCACAGTTTGGCGGCCAGCGATTTGGTGAAATGGAAGTTTGGGCATTGGAAGCCTATGGCGCCGCTCATACTTTGCAGGAAATGTTGACCATCAAGTCTGATGACGTACCGGGCCGGTCAAAGGCTTACGAAGCTATTATTAAGGGCGAGCCAATTAGACGTTTAAATATTCCTGAAACATTCAATGTACTTGTGCGCGAGTTGAAAGGGCTGTGTTTGGACGTTGACCTGATTGGCAGCGTGGAAGAGAGGATCGATGAAGACCACCGCGAACCGCGCCGTGAGAGGGAAAGGGACCGCGAGGATTTTAAAAAAGAATAAATTATTATGATAGTCGAACCATCAGTCAGGACAATTGATTTCAAGGCTGTTCGCCTGAAACTGGCATCACCGGACGATATTTTGGCATGGTCGCATGGCGAAGTCCAGAAACCAGAAACAATAAATTACCGCACGCAAAAACCGGAAAAGTCAGGACTTTTTGCCGAAGAAATTTTTGGTCCGACAAAAGACTGGGAGTGTTACTGCGGCAAATACAAGAAAGTCAGGTACAAGGGCGTTGTTTGCGACAAGTGTGGCGTAGAGGTTACCCGTTCCATAGTCCGGCGTGAGCGCATGGGCCATATCAAGCTGGCGTCGCCGGTATCACATATTTGGTTCCTGCGCGGAGTGCCGTCGAAGATCGGCTTGATACTTGACCTTTCCATACAGGACTTGGAAAAGGTGATTTATTTCGCCAATTTTATCGTGACCCATGTCGACGAAAATTTGCGCGAAGAAACTCTGCAACAAATTGAGGTAGAGAGCCAGGGAAAGAAAAAATCGATTGAAGCAGAATTCAGCCGGATGGTAAATGACATCAAACAGCGCCAGGCCCAGCACCAGGGGCAGGAGCCTACCAAGGCCTCCCGGGAACTCGATGAGGAGCTCGCTTCCGTCAACGCATTGAAGGATGAGAAAATGAAAAATTTGGCTGATGCCGTTGACCTGGCGAAAAAGGAATTGAAGAGCTTGAAACCGATGATGATAATTTCCGAGCAGGCTTATCGTGATTTATCTTTGAAGTATGGCCATGTTTTTGAGGCTAATATTGGCGCAGAAGCAGTGCAGGAGCTGTTACGTGAGATTGACATCGAAAAAACCATTACTGAACTGGACGATGAAATGAAAGATGCTCCTGATACGAAACGTCGTCGAACCGTCCGACGCCTGAAACTTTTCAAGAGTTTCAAAATAAATAAATTACGACCGGAATGGATGATTTTGGATGTCATCCCGGTCATCCCGCCGGATTTGCGCCCGATGGTCCAGCTGGACGGCGGTCGTTTTGCCGCTTCAGATCTGAACGACCTTTACCGCCGGGTCATCAACAGAAATAACCGTTTGAAGAGGCTGATCGAACTTAATGCGCCGGAAGTCATCCGCCGTAACGAAAAGCGCATGCTCCAGGAAGCTGTCGATGCCCTGATTGACAATAATGCCCGCCATGGCAAGACCGTAACCGCCTCAACTGGCCAGAAAAGAATGCTGAAATCCATCGCTGATATCCTGAAAGGCAAGCAGGGACGGTTCCGTCAGAACTTGCTCGGTAAACGTGTGGACTATTCCGGGCGTTCCGTCATTGTCGTCGGCCCGCACCTGAAGATGAATGAATGCGGCCTTCCGAAACGCATGGCACTGGAATTATTCAAACCATTTATCATTAGCCAGCTGATCAAGCGTGAATTCGTTCATAATGTGCGAAGTGCCGGCCGGTTCATCGAAAGCGACCGCAGTGAAGTCTGGGATATTCTGGATGAAGTAAGCCGCGACGCTTACGTACTATTGAATCGAGCCCCGACCCTGCACCGATTGGGCATCCAGGCTTTCAAGCCTGTCCTGATCGAAGGCAAGGCTATTCAGATCCATCCGCTGGTTTGTCCGGCCTTCAATGCCGATTTCGACGGCGATCAAATGGCTGTCCATGTGCCGCTGACGGAAAATTCCAAACGCGAGGCGCGCGACATAATCGCTTCAGTCAACAATTTATTGAAGCCCTCGACCGGCTCGCCAATCATTACTCCGACCCAGGATATCGTGTTGGGTTGCTATTACCTGACATTGATGCATGACGTCCCGAAAGAATCCATGAAGCGTTTCAGCTCGCCCGAAGAAGCCGAGACTGCATATCAGCTTGGCCATATCCACGTGCAGGACAAGATCATGGTAATGATCGGCAAGGAAATTATCGAAACGACTGCCGGTCGTATCATACTTAACAGCATAATCCCTAAAAATGTCGGGTTCGTAAATGAAATGCTGGATCGAAAGTCATTGTCAAAATTGATCAGTGGTTTCTTATATAAATACGGTAATGAGGAGACGGTGGTGCTGCTGGACAACATCAAACGTTTGGCGTTTAAGTATCTGACTACTTCAGGCATCAGCTGGGGTATGAGTGATTTGGTTACGCCGAAAGAAAAGGAGCAGATCATCAAAGAGGCAGATGCGCAGGTTGAAGAAATCGATTCACACTATGAACAGGGCTTATTGACCAATGATGAACGCCATATCAAAGTGATTGAAATTTGGGCTCAGGCCAAGGATAGGGTCCAAAAAGTCAGCCGTGAGTCATTGGATAAGTTCGGGTCAGTATACTCTATGATCGAATCCGGAGCCCGCGGTTCATGGGCACAGACTACACAGATGATGGGCATGAAAGGCCTGGTCACCAACCCTGCCGGCGAAACCATCGAATTGCCCGTCAAAGGAAGTTTCAAGGAAGGATTTGAGGTTTTGGAGTATTTCATTTCTACCCACGGTGCGCGAAAAGGTTTGTCAGATACCGCTCTCCGTACCGCTAATGCTGGATATTTGACTCGCCGTTTGGTAGACGTCAGTCAGGATGTATTAATCACTGAGGTGGACTGCGGTGATGACGTGTGTCATGTGCTGACAAAAGCCGAATCTGACGAGATGGGCGAGCATATTTCCCGCCGCTTACTAGGTCGTGTGGTAATGGAGGATATTGAAGACCCGAAAACTAAAAAGACAATAGTGAAAGCGGGCGAGTTGGTGACTGAAGCAGTCATGCCGAAATTGGAAAAGGTTGATCTGGAGAAAATCAAGATCCGCTCGGCCATGACCTGCAAAGCCCGCTGGGGATTGTGCCAGA
>CAZVMV010000011.1:0-38637 GCA_964628855.1 uncultured Gammaproteobacteria bacterium
TGCCCTCGAGAGGAATCGAACCTCTATCTATCCCTTAGGACGGGATTGTTCTATCCATTGAACTATGAGGGCAGACACTAATTAAGAACTAAATATATAACTTTAAAAATTTAAAAAAATGTTGTGCATTTTAATAACCAACCTATGTTCCACGTGGAACATTAATCCTATCTAATAACAATGGAAGTAATTTTTTCGGCCATATACTGAACTTTACTTGTAGTTTGATCTAAATACATTAATCCTCCTAAAACGCAGAGTAGAAAGACAACAAGGGAAATTACCCGAAATAAATCGCCTTTAACATACTTATGCTGTAATATCTCATTTTCACTCATCACAGATGTATGCTGTACGGAGATTACTGGCGAACTAAATGAATCATTACTCTGTAAATGTTCCATTCCCTGAAAAAATTTCTTTTTTCTTTTGTCTTTTGACATATTTACTGATAATTAGAACTTAATAGATTGAGTTTATACTAATTTTTTCAAAATTACAATTATTGACTATCTGACTGATTTAGCTTAAAATAACACCACAAATTTACAATTAATAAAAAAAGTATGGCGTTATTTAATTCAGGCGATGAAGTGCAAAATAAAGAAGTTGAAACGATTATCGGCCCCTCTGTGAAAGTAGAGGGTAATTTTAAAGGTGATGGGAATGTCACTGTAGAAGGCATTGTACAAGGGAGTCTCAAGACAAACCATCTATTGAAAATCGGAGTTAACGCAAAGATAAAAGCCGAAGTTGAAGCAGCAAACTTATTATTATCCGGTGAAATAAGGGGTAATGTAAAAGTCAGCGAAAAAGCATCACTGGCAAGTACTGCAAAAATTTTCGGTAACATAGAAACTAAAACACTTAGCGTTGAGGAAGGGGCAATAATTAACGGTAAATGTACGATGGTCAAAGAGGAAATCCAAATTCAATCTGATCCTAAAAAAATAAAATAGGTTTGTGTATTATTATATTTACGATTCATTTCTTTCGGACCGAAAATACTCTGCTTCACTAGAACGTGTTGAGGCTAGATTAATGTCGTTGGGCATAAACGGTCGGATTGAAAAAATGACCTTATTAAAAAGTTTACGTGAGGTTATTTCAGATGCAATAAAAAAAGGGGCAAGCACAATAGTCGCTGTTGGCAATGACGAAACTGTGAGTAAAATAATAAATTTTTTGCCTAACCTTAGCGTAACTTTGGGCATTATCCCTTTTGGCGATAACAATGCAATTGCCACTTCACTAGGCATCCCGAAAGAAGAAAATGCATGTGATATTTTATCATCACGCATTATTGAACATATTGATGTGGGAAAAGCAAACGACTGTTACTTCATATCATCTTTAACCGTTCCCGCTCAGAAAGAAGTAGTATTTGATTGGGGCACATACCAGGTAAAACCCATTAGCGATCAAAGTCAGATAACAATTTGTAACTTTAATACAAACGACGACTTTTCAAAAAAATCGATGGGGAAAAGCTGCAACCCCCACGACGGGATACTAGAGGCAATATTCAAAACGCCTGAAGAACACGGCTGGTTTTCGTTTGCAAAAAAAACATACTCGACTGCAAGCGTTTTTCCATTTACTAAAATCAAAATTAAATGTTCTGCCGAGTGTCTGCCGGTAATCGCCGATGGCCAGACCACTATCAAAACGCCGGTTACCGTAGAAGTCGTGCCCAAAAAATTAAAACTGATTGTCGGAAAAAACCGTATGTTTTAGTGGGACTTTTTTAATCATACGCTGATTAAAAAACGGTCTACTATATGATCGTTTTTTCATTTTTACAAATGGACAAAAGCACCAAAAAACGTTAGTATGTACACACCATATGAATGTTACCGAACTGGCCAGAAAATTGAAGATACCAACTACTGAGCTAAAAACATTGCTCCCCAAGCTCGGTTTTGATATTGGCCGTAAAGCCATTAAGGTAAATGATAATATCGCAGAACGCATCATAGAACGATTTCGAACAGACGCAAAACTGATCGAGGAATTGCGCCGGCCTGCCCAATTCATAGCCGAAACGCCTGTCGTCACCACGACTGCAAAGCAAATTATAATACCGCCAATCATCACAGTCCGCGATTTTGCCGACTTACTCGGCAAGCCAGTCGCCCTAGTGATACAAGAATTGATGAAAAATGGGATATTGGTTAACTTGAACGAAAATATAGATTATGATACTGCAAATATCATCGCCCAAGATTTCGGCTTCAGTACAGCGATAAAGGAAGAAGTGCCGCACGACGAGTCTCAGGCAGACGGCCTTGAGACCCTACTCCTTGACGAGGAAAAAAATCTTTCCAGCAGACCGCCCGTCGTCATCGTGATGGGCCATGTCGATCACGGCAAAACCCACTTGTTAGACACCATACGCAAAACTAATGTCGTAGCGGGCGAGGCAGGAGGCATTACCCAGCATATTGGTGCCTATCAGGTAGAAAAAAACAGTAAAACCATAACTTTTATCGACACCCCTGGTCATGAGGCTTTCATGACCATGCGATCCCGTGGCGCTCGAGTGGCAGACATAGCAATTGTAGTCATTGCGGCCGACGATGGCATCAAGCCGCAGACAGAGGAAGTTTTCCAGATAATCGATAACGCCAAACTGCCATACATTGTGGCTATTAATAAAATCGATAAGCCAGATGCGCAAGTGGAAAAAGTCAAACAGCAGCTGGCGAACGCAAACCGCCTGCCGGAGGACTGGGGAGGTAAAGTTATCTGCGTCCCAGTTTCGGCAAAAACCGGCCAAGGCATCGACGATTTGCTTGAACACCTTCTGTTGCTTGCTGACATTGAAAAAGAACAGATCCGCGCCAATCCTACCAGATCCGCCATCGGGACAGTGATCGAATCCCATATCGATAAAGGCGAGGGCATAATCGCGACTGCCATAATCCAGACCGGCACGCTCCACACAACCGACGTCGTACAGGTAGGGCAGGTCGTAGGGAAAATCAGGCTTCTAAAAAACCATCTGGGCCAAGCTATGAAAGAAGCAGGGCCCTCTACGCCCGTAAGATTATTAGGCCTAAAAAGCCTGCCGGAAGTGGGCGATGTTTTGCAAGCAGTAAAAAATCCTGAATCTCTGAAAAAAATCATGAAGCAGATGGAGTCTCGCCAAAAAGCTTATCGCGACCAGCAAAGTTGGCGCATGGTCAAAACCAAATCTGAGCAGGAAAAAAAGGACGAAAAAGCCGTTGACATCATTTTAAAAACTGACGCCCTTGGTTCCCAGGAAGCGATTGTCCAGGCATTAGAGGCTTTGAGTACCGCTAAAATAAAGGTTAATGTGGTAAAAAAAGGTTTAGGCAATATCATGGACATGGACGTCATGAGGGCAGAAGGTACGGAGATCCATATTTACGGATTTAATGTTGATGCCAACCCACGCGCCGCGGACCTAGCCAGGGATAAAGGCATCATTATAAAAACTTACCGCATCATCTACGACCTTATCAATGACGTAAAAAAAGAGGTTGAAAAGATGGTAGAGTTTAAAAAAGAAATAATCGAACTCGGGCGAGTGAAGGTGCTGGCCATCTTCCGTTCGGAAAAAGGGAAAATGATCATCGGCGGTCAGGTCACCAAAGGAAAAATCGAATCCGGCAGCCGTTGCCACATCCAGCGCAATGATCGCACGATCGGCACAGGCCTATTGACCCAGCTACAGCAGGCGAAGCAAGCAGTCAATAGCGTTCCGGCCGGCTCAGAATGTGGCATGGAAATAAAAACAAACCAGACTCTGCAAGTCGGAGATTTTCTGGAAGCATTTCGCGAAGAGCTGGTGAAGGATACGTCTGCTTAATTTCCAAAAGGGTGTCAACGCATCGCATCGAACAAATCAACGCACTCATCCTCAAATTACTGAACGAGCAGATCCTGCGTGAGGTCGACCTCCCGACCGGATGTTTTGTGACAATCACCAAAGTGGACACTACCCGTGACCTGGGATTAGCGCGCATTACGATCGGCGTGATCCCGACTGACAAAGAAGAAGCTATGAACATCTACATGAACAGGCGTGCCGGTCATTTTATGCATATACTCGGGCAGCACATGAAGGTATATAAAATTCCTAAACTGACTTTCCAGCTGGATGCCAGCGGCTCGCACGTTGAGCAAATGGACCGGCTTATTGACAAAATCCACAGCGAGAAGTAAGATGGGTGGTCGGTAAAATCATTCCATTAAATGCGCCGGAAAAAGGCGAGTATATAATGAACGAATTCCACCCAATCTTCAATAAAATCCAGGCCGAAATATCGAAAGCTACTACCGTACTAGTCATCAGTCACCAGAATCCCGACGGGGACGCGATCGGGTCACTAATCGGCATCGGCCATTACCTGGAGCACCGTCAAAAGACGTATGTGCTTTTTTGCCTTACCGGCATACCGGAGTACCTGCGTTTTATTAAAGGCACCGAAAAAATCAGGAGCGACGAAACCATTCTGACAAAAGGTGAATTTGACCTGGTTATACTGCTCGACTCGGGTGATTTGCAATACGCCGGTGTGGCCGAACATTTCCGTACGCTAAAAGGCCTCCCGGTAGTCATCAATATTGATCACCATCCTACCAATCAAAATTACGGGCATATCAACCTCGTTCATCCTGCGGCATCGTCTACGTCGGAAATTATTTTTCACTTTTTGGACTATTATCGCATCCCGATTGACAAAGAAGTGGCTACCTCACTCCTGACCGGAATCATGACTGATACCGGCAACTTTACCAATATGGCCACCACCCCATCCTCTATGGAAGCATCCTCACGCCTAATGGCATATGGCGCAAGAGTAAAGGATATCAACTCCAACACCACGCGCAACAAGTCACTGAACCAGCTCCAGCTCTGGGGTCGGGCGCTCTCCAGACTTAAACTGAACGTACAAACGGGCATCGTCACTACAGTGCTAACACAGAAAGATTTCAAGGAACTCCAGATGGATGAGGACAATAGCGAGGGGATTTCCAATTTCCTGAACTCGGTCGGCGAAGCCAAAGCGATTATAGTCTTGAGGGAAAAATCTGATGGCACTATCAAAGCATCACTGCGCACCACTCAGCCTGGCGTGGACGTCTCAAAAATAGCTAAATATTTTGGCGGGGGAGGGCATAAAAAAGCAGCCGGGTTCAGTATTAAAGGCAAGCTTGCCGAAACCGAGGAAGGCTGGAGGGTTGTTTAACTTTTTTAATACAACTCTTCCCGTTGACGGGTATTTTTTTATTGTATAACATTAACTAAGTTGGTTCAGAGCACTGCTGTCATGTTAGAAAAACGAACCAACTGCGCTCTTTAACCTCAACCAATGGGAGAACCCCCATATGTTTGTACGTAACTTTGCGGTTATGTAATGCGAGAAGCACCGGCAAGCGATGGTTTATCCTTTCCCAATGGGCAGTAGCCTACCAGAGTAACTTGTGCGGCCATGCATCTATATGGCAAATACCGCAATAGACACGGCCTGATGGTGCATCCATCCCTCACAAGAAAAACGGTATATCGCTGTCCATAAATAAGGACTAATTTCAAGTCAAAAGCCCTCGGCACATGTTCGGGGGCTCTATTATTTTCTGTGGACAAAGTTATTGACATAAAATCGGCTATGGGGTAATATACCATCATCAATTTAGGTAATGGCCACTGTTTGCTCTTTCACTACCAGTGGTCAGATTGGAACGTTTCGCGAGAAACTCAAACCAAGTGAGGTCTCATGCCTCAAATTCGCGCCGGTCCGTAAAGGTGAGGACCACAGTCCAAAATCGTAGTTTCTACAACCCCCATCAAATTTGCTAACATCCTTCGGGATGTATACGATGAGGCAAACCTCACCAGATGCCGCCCATTGTGGCGACCTTCACTGCCAGCTCTACGAGCTCGGCAGTTTTTTTATCCATGGAAGAGTCCCCAAAATTGACAAAATCAAGTCCGCATTGTATACTGCCAAACACATTTAATCAACATAATTATTCCATGTATTTAATCCCGACAGTTATTGAAAAATCAAATTTCGGTGAACGAGCTTACGACATTTACTCTCGGCTACTTAAAGATAGGATTATATTCTTGGGCAATCCAATCACGGACGATGTGGCCAATACGGTCATAGCGCAGCTGTTATTTTTGGATTCCGAAGACAAGACCAAGGATATAAAACTTTACATCAATACACCGGGCGGCTCGGTCACTGCGGGTATGGCGATCTACGATACGATGCAATATGTGAAACCGGACGTGGCCACGATTTGCGTGGGCATGGCAGCTTCCATGGGGGCGGTCCTACTGTCTGCTGGCGAAAAAGGCAAACGGTTTGTTTTGCCGAACTCCGAAATACTACTGCACCAGGTCATGGGTGGCGCCGAAGGACAGGCCATCGATGTCCAAATCCGGGCAGAACACATCCTGCGCATCCGCGACAGGCTCAATGAAATCATCGCCAAACACACCGGACAGACACTGGATCGGATCAAGAAAGACACGGACCGCGACTTTTTCATGAACGCGGAACAGGCAAAAAAGTACGGCGTCGTCGACAAGATCATCCAGCCTTAAGCCCAAAAAAATTTTTAAGTAGCTGAGAGGACTCCGTCTCAAACGGAGAGCCACTACTTTTTTATGGCTAATATCAGCACTTTATTATCTACCAATTAACAACTCTTAATTAGAATAAACGTATGAATGACGCAAGTTTAATATGGATCATCCTGACCTGCGTTGGCCTGCCTGGCGGTATCATTACCGGTTGGTGGGGTCGCAAGTTCTGGGCGACCAAACAGATCAATACGGCTGAGGCGAAACTCAACCAGCTCATCCAAGAGACAAAAAACAAACAAAAAGAACTCCTGATTCAGGCCAAAGACAAGGCCATTCAGGTCGTGGAAGAAGCCAAGCGGGAAGCGGACAGCCGTCGACGCGAAGTGATGCACCTTCAGGAACGCATGGAAAAACGCGAAAGCCTTTTTGACCAAAAATTGCTCGACCTGGAGGAAAAACAACAGAGACTGTTGGAAAAAGCCAATCGACTCGAGGCTGCCAAACAGGAAATTCTGAAAATCAAAGAACAGCAGATGAAAAAGCTGGAACAAATCGCCAACTTGACCCAAGAAGACGCTAAACGGGTACTCCTGGAAAATACGGAAAATGAAATGAAAGAAGAGCTCGTCCAGCGCATATCGAAACTTCAGAGAGAATCTAATGAAGCCCTGGAAAAAGAGGCAAAAAACATGCTTTCAGTCATAATCCAGCGTTGTGCCGCACCGCATACGGCAGAGACGACCACCACGGTCGTGAATCTTCCTTCTGACGAAATGAAAGGCAGGATCATTGGCCGCGAGGGGCGCAATATAAAAACGCTTGAGCAGCTGACAGGAGTGGAAATAATCGTCGATGACACCCCAGAAGCGATTGTCATATCCGGTTTTTCGCCGATCCGACGCCATCTGGCCAAAAGAGCTTTGGAAAAACTCATCCAGGATGGCCGTATCCACCCGGGCCGAATAGAGGAAACAATCGAACTGGCTAAAAAGGAGTTGGCTGCAGACATCAAGAAAGCAGGCGAAGAGGCTTGCTATGAGGTTGGTATCGCCGGGCTGGATAATAAACTGGTCCAAATAATCGGGCGCCTGAAATACCGTACCAGTTATGGCCAGAATATCTTGCGCCACTCCATTGAGGTCGCAAACCTGGCCGGACTGCTGGCCGAGGAATTAGGCGCTGACGTATCAGTGGCGAAAAAAGGAGGCTTCCTCCATGATATTGGGAAAGCGGTCGACCATGAGGTTCAGGGCACTCATCCTGAGATCGGGCAGGACATCGGCAGAAAATTCAAAATCCCCCAATCAATAATAAACTGTATCGCGTATCACCACGAAGACGCGCCCCCGTCGCTTGAAGCCGTGATCGTAAAAGTCGCTGACGCGATCTCTGGGGCACGTCCTGGCGCCAGAAAAGATACTTATGAGCACTATCTGCAACGGTTAGACGAACTGGAAGGCTTGGCTAAATCCTTTGAGGGCGTGGAAAAGTCTTATGCAATCCAAGCCGGACGTGAAGTGCGCGTATTTGTCATCCCAGAAAAAATCGACGATCTAGGTGCAGTAAAAATGGCCAAGGACATCGCCAAACGCATCGAAGAGGAGCTGAAATACCCCGGAGAAATAAAGGTGAATGTCATCCGTGAGAAACGCATCATCGAATATGCCAGATAATCAGATAAAAATACTCTTTTTTGGTGACATTGTCGGTAAGCCGGGGCGCAAAGCCCTGGCTGCCGCGCTGCTAGGCATGAAAAAAGAGTTGCAACCTGATCTGGTAATTGCCAACGCCGAAAATATCGCCCATGGGGTAGGTATTACGTCTAAAACCCTCGAAGAATGCCGGCTGGCAGGCGTCGACTTCTTCACTTCCGGCAACCACGCCTTCAAGAAACCCGACGTCTTGAACGTATTCGCAAATCCCGAAGCGGCACTGATACGTCCGGCAAACTTCATCGACCAAGATTCAGGAGTCGGTTTCCGCACCATAACTATTGGTAAAATGTCTTTACTCATGGTAAACTTGAATGGCCAGGTGTTCATTGAAGAAAAATTTTCATCCCCTTTTTCAGCGATCGACAAAATCCTGGCCCAGTACCAAGACGCCCAGCTTGCGGGAATTTTTGTAGACTTGCATGCCGAGGCGACATCAGAAAAAGTGGCTTTTGGCTGGTACGTCGACGGGAGAGTTTCGGCAGTAGTCGGGACACATACGCACGTCCCAACTGCGGACGAGGCCATCCTCCCAAAAGGGACAGCCTATATAACTGATGTAGGAATGGTTGGGTTGAAGGAATCGGTCATCGGAGTTGACAAGGAAATCATCCTAAATAACTTCACCAATACCGAAACGACGGCACATGACATACCAGAACATGGCTCATGCGTATTAAATGCAGTGATGGTCACGATAGACCCGTCAACCCGGCACGCCACCAACATCAAACGGATTCGCAAAGAGGTAACAATTTAAAACTAGCACTTTAATTTTTTATAAAGGTCGAATACATAAAGAAACTGCCTCATGTGGCGTCAGTCCAAAGTTTCCCGCCTCATCAAGGCAAGTAATCACCAATCCCATGAACAAAGCAGAACTCATCGAGAAAATATCCGAAAAGGTCGGTGTTACAAAAAAACAGTCAGAGGACATGCTCGAAGCCTTCGAAGAAATCACCACCGCAACATTAAAAACGGGCGGCGAAGTGACTCTCACCGGCTTTGGCACGTTCATGGCCAAACACCGATCTGCTCGCGGCGGTGTAAATCCGCAGAACCCGAAAGAACGCATCCAAGTACCGGCTGTCACTGTCCCGAAATTCAAAGCAGGCAAAGCGCTGAAGGATGCATTAAAAGGCAAAGTATAACTTCCGTACTTCACGGATAAAAAACTCCCGGTTCGTATCGGGGGTTTTTGTTTTCCATTTACTCTTCCTTAGAGATTTCAACAAACAACTGCAAAGATGATTTTTTTACTCATTGTATCGCTTTACCGTGAGGGTAACTTTATATTGTTAATAATGTATTCAATGGCTTCCTGTGCTGCCTGTTGATACTGTTGGTAAACATTAGCGCGTACAACATAAATTATTTCTGGATGAGTGGTCGAGGGTATGGAGTAGTTCAGCATATGGTATTCGCCATGCGAAAAATCGGTATTTATATTTTGCCAATACGTTACTTTCGTCCCTTTAAGCCCGTCAATCGTTACATCGGATTCTTGGTAATCTTTTATAGTTGAATCAACCTCTGGCGAAATATGTCCGTTAGTAGGAGTAAATCCGCCAATGCCGGGAGTAGTAATACCTTGGTCTGAATTTATGTCATATCCTACATAAATAATATAACACTTACCTTCGGACTTGGATGCTTTTATGAATGTGGAACATTCCTTATTACTCCCTAAAAAGAGACTAGGGTTCTCAAAGAGCGGATGTCCAAGGTTATAGAATGAGGCGGGAAAACGTATAGACATGGTAAGTGGTTTAATGGTTGCTGTTTTATATCCACTGAGGTGTAGACTAGCTGCGATGTTGATGATACCTGTATTGCGCAACCATATGAAATATACTACACCAAATATCACTAGCAGCACAAAAAGCCAAGAGATCCAACCGCCGAATTTGTGGCGCGTGTCAGTAGATCGTTCTGGTTCCGGATCTGGTTCTTTAGAAGTGGAGGGATAATATTCCCCAAAAGCAGAAAATGGCATAAACTCCCTTTTAACTCATTGTTCATTTGGTGGGCATGGATGGATTTGAACCATCGACCCCCACTTTATAAGAGTGGTGCTCTAACCGCTGAGCTACATGCCCTAGATGCCTATAATAATCAATATTCCAAAATATGCCAAGCCCATGAAAGCCGGCCAACTATTTGGCATTAAAAAGTTCTCACAGCGGCTTAACTAAAGGCAGCTTGGAAAACCAACGCATCAGTTTGCTTGGGGCCTTGTCCTCAACTAATTTCAGGAATAAAAGTGTCCAAGCTGTGTATTGGTAACTGACGAAGACTCCCCCCATGAATGCTACCGCGATAAACCAGGCAATGGCGCCTAAAGTCAGGGCAACGATCAGGCCCGTCCCACTGCCGAAAAACATTGCCGCAATGCCGATCAGGGCAAATGGCACGGCAATCAATCCAAGCACTAAAACGATAGCCAAGCCGTAAATTACGCCCATCACCAGGACGACCAGTGCCATTTCAAAACTCACCAACCAATTTTTCTTGAACAACTCCCAGGCTAGACGCATGGCTTCGCTTGCGCGTTTCCCTTGGATGACAATATAAGCAACTGCGTATTTAATAATAAAGGCGACAACCGCTGTCAGCGGGATATAGATAAAGAAAAGCAGAAAGACGAATATGAAGCCGCCCCATAAATTATCCTTCACGAGCAACCAAGAAATAAGCGGCAGGCCAATAATCACCAAGAGGCCATATAAAATTACCTTTACGATGACATTCAACACTAACACCGGCATAAAGTAGCGATTGCCGACAATGAAGCCGTCCCGATGATTGGCAGGCTGGTTTTTGTTGATCTTGTTTACGGAATCAAACAGGGCAATCTGGGCAACAATGGCTAACCACAATAACACAAGGCCGACCACAACGATCATGAGAATAAAGAAAAACGCCTGGACTGGCTGGGTACTGAATGCGTCCCTGATGTTGGCTAAGATCGTCCAAATGACGCCTCCCTCCATCATGGTACGCAGATCGAGGATACGGCTGGAAGTCTGGCCAATACTGGTATAGTCTCGTGTCAGAGATTCAAATTCGCCACCCAAACCTAAAAACGAGGCGAAAAAACCGAACACCCAAAGGAACTTGTGTGTTTTTACGGTTTGGAAAGCCCGTTTGAGCACATCACGGAATACGCTTCCTGGTACGGTCGCAATTTTTGAATTAGCCATAAAACCTCCTTGGTTACTTATTGAATTTTATTTATGCTAAAGCGCTTGTTTTTGTCGGTTTGAAAATTGCGGCAAACTCGTCACGTTCCAATGTTTCCTTGGCCATCAGCTGGTTCACTATCTCGTCGAGGTGGGTCCGTGATTTCTTTATAACCTTCGTGGCCGCCTCATATGCATTGGCTAAAAATTTTGAAACTTCTGCGTCAATCTGCTGGGCTGTCTTCTCGCTGTAATCGCGGCGTTCATGAATTTCCTTGCCGAGGAAAATCAGCTCCTCTTTCTCGCCGTATGTACGCGGCCCCATCGCCTCGCTCATCCCGAACTCCGTCACCAGGCGTCGCGCCAGTTTTGTGGCTTGTTTCAGGTCGCTGGTCGCGCCAGTGGTGACATCCTTGAAAATTTCCTTCTCCGCCGCATGGCCAGCCAGTAATACCGCTAATTCATCCAGAAAATATGCCTTGCTGTGCATGTGTTTGTCCTCGGTCGGCATTTTCAACGTATATCCGCCGGCCTGTCCTCTGGAAATTATTGACACCTTCTGGACCGGATCGGAATGTGGCATCTCATGGGCAACCAGGGCATGGCCCGCTTCATGGTAAGCGGTAATTTTCTTTTCCTTTTCTGACATGATCCGGCTCCGCCTCTCCGGACCGAGGATGACCTTTTCAATGCTTTCCAGGCACTCTATGCTGGTCACTTTTTTCTTGTTGCGTCGTGCTGCCAGGATGGCCGCTTCATTGAGTAAATTGGCCAGATCCGCCCCAGAAAAACCAGGAGTGCGTTCTGCGATCTGACGCAAACTGACATCGGCGTCCAGTGGCTTCTTTACGGCATGGACTTTCAGGATTGCTTCACGGTCGGCGATATCCGGCTCGTCCAGGACGACCCGTCGGTCAAATCGACCCGGTCGGAGCAAGGCCGGGTCCAATACATCTGGCCGGTTCGTCGCTGCCATGACGATAATATTAGTCTCGTTTTCAAAACCATCCATTTCAACCAAAATCTGGTTCAAAGTCTGTTCGCGTTCATCATGCGAGCCGCCTAAACCAGCTCCTCGTTGGCGTCCGACCGCATCAATTTCATCAATAAAGATAATGCATGGGGCGGCTTTCTTGGCGCGTTTAAAAAGGTCTCGGACGCGCGAGGCACCGACGCCGACGAACATTTCTACGAACTCAGAACCTGAAATGTGGAAAAACGGCACGTTTGCCTCACCGGCAACCGCACGAGCCAAAAGGGTTTTGCCTGTACCGGGCGCGCCAATTAGTAAAACGCCTTTTGGGGTACGGGCGCCGAGAGACAAAAATTTCCCTGGGCTCCGTAAAAATTCCACCACTTCTTTCAGCTCCTCCTTGGCTTCCTTTACCCCGGCTACGTCTTTGAAGGTTGTCTGGGACCTCTTATCCTGCGCTCGCTGCTCCCTGACATTGCTCTGGCCGAAAGACATGGCTTTCGAATTGGCGCCCTGGACCTGACGCATCATGAACCAGAAAAAAAACGCAATCAGGATAAATGGCAATAAAAACGGAAGAATGGCGGAAACCCAATATCCAAAACCAGAATTCTGCTTTATCTGCACGTCTATGCTTTGTAATTTGGTGGGGTCAATCTTATAATCGCTTACCAATGAACTTAACGTATCATTCGTCTCCTTATAAGAAATTAGCGCCTGCCCATCTTTGGAGGTTACGGTCAGTTTGTCGCCGGAAATCTCAATTGATTTGACCTTATCTTGGCCAATATCTTCCATTACCTTACTTATACTGACCGTTGTAGGTTTGCTAAAAGAGTTGTTGAAAAGGCTAAAAATGCCCATCACGATTAGCAACACAACTACCAAAGTCAGGCCATTCTTTAATAACTTATTACTCATGAAATTATATGAAGAAGTTAATTATTATGTCAGCCGATTTACAATGAAAAATCAAATTATATTATACTGGAAAATGACGATTTCCGCAAATTATCCGGCCAGATACCCAATGCGCTCCCGGCATTTGCGGGAGCGCATTTTTTCTTGATAAATTTTTTATTCCTTAGCCGTCGGATTTTCCGGTGCCTGCTCCGCAACTTCTGGGCTAGCCTCGGGCTTTTCTTCTTCTTTCTTCGGCTCGGCCTTATCAGTCAACGCTTTGATAGACAGCCCTAACCGGTGATGTTCTGGCTCGATGGAAAGAATTTTAAATTTATATCGATCACCTGGTTTAACCACCTTACTCGGGTCAGCGATACGGTCTGACGACAGTTCTGAAATATGGGCCAGTCCATGGATCTGTTCGTCCAATTCCACAAACGCACCGAATGGGTTGATCTTTAATACTAGCCCCTCCACCACCTGGCCGACCTTATAGCGCTTGGTTGCTTCGTGCCATGGGTCGTTCATCATCGCTTTCATGGATAAGGAAATCCGCGAGCCTTCGATATTAATTATTTTGGCCTTAACTTTGTCGCCGACTTTCACATAATCTGACGGGTTGTCGATGCGCTGCCATGCGAGCTCAGAAATGTGCACCAAACCTTCTAAATTATCCCCGAATTCGATAAAGGCACCGAAATCCACGACGCCGGTTACCGCCCCGTCAATGACATCGCCGACTTTGTATTTGGAAATAACATGCTGCTGCTGCTCCTCCCAGGCCGCCTTTTCCGAAACGATCAGTTTACTGTCTGCTTCCAGAACGTCAATGACCTTCACTTTCAATTCATGTCCGACGAACTTGTTCAAAAGTTCAAGGATACGGTTCTTGTCACCGCCTTCGACGCGGGGATAATGTTCGACGGTCAACTGAGAGACTGGCAAGAAGCCTTCGATCCTGCCTACTTTCACCATCAATCCTCCCTTATTCGCCTCTGTGACCGGTACGCTGATGACATCTGCGCGTTGCATCAGGTCAGTCAGGTCGTTCCAGGCCTTCTGGTGTCCGGCCTGGCGGAATGACAGTTCCATTTCGCCGTTTTCATTCTCCAATTCCAAAACGGTCGCCTGGACCTTGTCGCCTACCTTTAAATTTGTATACAAGCCTGATTCATCGATCAGCTCGCGCCCACGCACGACACCTGTGGTCAGGCCATCGATATCGACGTGCGCCTCATTACTGGAAACGGTCAGGATGGTGCCGTCGACTACTTGGTCGACTTTTGGCAATACCGGCTGATCCGTGCTTTCCAAAAGCTCAGCCATTTTCGACTTTGGCTGTTGCAATGTCTGGTCTGTCATAAATAAAAAAATTGTCTTAACCCGTTTAGGCTTTTTGCCGTCACGAGCCCCATGTCCCTGGCCGGGAAATGCCAAGCAAACACGAGATTGATTAAGTATTAAGTTATTAATGGTTAGCCGGCTTAGTGTAGCGTATCTTCATTTTTTTAGCAAGAGCCTGCCTCCATCCTTGACACGGGCACCCCATAGTGGTAGGTTCCTATGAAATGCACATTCAAACCTCACGGCCAGAAAGGAGAAAATCAAATGGCCAATTTGAAAAAACGGAGAGGCTTCACCCTGATCGAGTTGATGATTATCGTGGTCATCATCGGCATTCTGGCAGCACTCGCCATCCCGAGATTCATGACTGCTTCAGACAAGGCTAAACAGCGGGAAGCGAAAATAATCCTGAAGCAGATCTATTCAGGCCAAATCGAATATCGCCGGGTAAATTCTGTCTATGGAGATAATGGCCAGACAAGCGTGAAGGGCACTGACGGCGTTTTCCCGCAGTGCGGCGTCACCATCCCGGCGGTCGCCAAGTACACCTACAAAATCGAGGCCAGTGAGGTCAAATTTACGGCCACAGCCACGGCAAACCTGGATGATGATGTTACGATTGACACCTGGACCATCGACCAAAACGGCATCCTAAACCATCTGGTCGACGACATCATTCAGTAACGTCACTGAATGACACAATGACAAAGCGCTCTATTGAGCGCTTTTTTATTTTTCCCCTCACCAACTTTGCGCATTGTAATGTTTTGGTATTGACGAAAAGGCTAAAATGAGGTAACCTATCACATTCACCTTGTTCTTTATTTATTGAAAGGAAGCTCATGCCGGATCTCAATTTTTCAAGGACTGCCGATGAAATTCATGGATCAGACGGATCCGAACTCTTCGCGATACCGGCAATTATGCTGGTCTTCGCAATTCCCGTTTTACTTCCTGGAGCAAAAGACGCGTTCGACGCAAACGACATAGCGCACGCTAAATTGCTTCTCGAAATTTCTATCGGCCTCATCATCAGCGCGACTTGTATTCTTGGCTTTCTCTGGAAAGCATTAAAGAATTAGTCCTGATATGATGTTCCAGCGTTCCTCACTGAGGGGCGCCTTTTTTAATTGAAATCATTCTAATAAAACGGTATACTCAGCGTACAAAACATATGGCCTTACCTCCAAAATACCTTCCGAAAATCAAAATGAGTACGGCTAAAGACATGGCCAAAAGCCTGATCGCGAACCGGGCAGGCCAGAAAATTACCGACTCAAAATTCAAGCAGATTCTGAAAAAGGAACAAGGCCTGAAAACTTACTATTACAAGCCGAAGGACTCGAGTATTACAAAGATTCAGGCAAAAAAATTTTTTAACCAGGTCGTCTCGACGGCTAAGGGCACGCCGGGACTGAAGATCAGCCGTCTGGCACAAAAGATCGGCATCAAGCCACGCACCGACTCCGCGCCTTCCAATATCGCCCTGAACAAACTTTACCAAAAAGCCACCAATACCCAGCTGCAGTCCCAGGCGCCGAAAGGCCCGTCTCCGGAGGAAGTCCGGAAACAACAGCGGCACGACGAAATGATGAAGACCCTCCATAAACATGACCGGGCGGCTGAGATGCAAAAAGAAAACATGGCTGCGCCCACGGCCCAAAAACCGGCGAACCAGCGGGTGGCGCCACCGACCATGCAGGGCACGATTGGCGGAGCTACGATTAAGCCGACAAACCAACCGGCCGGACTGCAGTCTGACCAAGCCCAGCCCGCAGTGAAAAAAACCAAAGATCCTGAACGTCTGGGACTGGCCGTCCTGCCACTCACCAACCTTTCACCAGCGGCAGACCGGACTGCCTGGCTGTGTGAACGGGTATCCAGACAGATCAAACAGGCACTGCACAATGAGGGCATGTTTGAATTTGCGGCTGAACCATCAGTCCACGATGCTATCCGCCGCTACCCACTCACCGTACCGGCTGACCATGGGACGCTCCGACTGATCGCTAAAGATGCCCATGTCCAGTTAATCTCCTACGGACATCTGAAAAAAATCGGCTCTTTGATTGAAGTCAATGCTTATCTGACCAATATCCAGAACGACCAACACATCACCCTTCTGTCCATCCGACAGGAAACTGACGATATATTCGACCTCGAAAGGCGGATTGCCTGGCAAATCGACAATGCCCTGTCCGGCGACCCAGAGCCGAAAAAACAGCTGCCCGCTCCGGGAGGTAATGAGGCGGTCGACCTGCCAATATAAATTTTCCAAATATTTCTGATATATTCTGAAAAAAAGCAATAAACTGGGTTTACTCCAAACCTGAAATATGTTAATATTTCCTTACAAATTCACCCAAACCCGCGTACCGTCAAATACCGGAAACGCTAAAAAACTTAGGCATTAAATTATCTAAAAAATGCAAATCACCTGGCTCGGACAATCTTGTTTCAAAATACAAGGTAAGGACGTAACCGTCATCACTGACCCATATGGCAGCGACATCGGCTTGAAATTGCCACGTCTGAGCGGTGATATCGTCACGATCAGCCACGACCACCATGACCATAATAATACCGGTGCGGTCGGCGGTTCGCCATTTATCATTGATAAGCCGGGCGAGTATGAAATAAAGAACGTATTTATCCAGGGTATACCATCGTACCACGATGAACAGTCAGGTGCAGACCGCGGACAAAGTATAATCTATTTCTTCCAGATGGAAGAAATGAAAATTGCCCACCTCGGTGACCTGGGCACGAAACTGACGGATGAACAATTGGAAAAACTTGAAGGCGTGGATATTATTTTCATCCCGGTCGGTGGCGTATTCACCATTGAGGGCAAACAGGCGGCAGATGTTGTAAACCAGCTGGAGCCGCGCATCGCCATCCCAATGCATTACAAAATACCTGGCCTGAATATTAAACTCCAAACGGTCGATAAGTTCTGCGACGAAATGGGCGTGAAACAGAACGGTGCAGAAGAAAAGCTTAAAATCACCAAAAAGGAACTGCCAGTAGAAGAAACACGAGTCATAATCCTCAAACCAAGCTAATACCATGTCGCCAGTTGATTCCATTCGCCCGCCCAAACGGGCAAAAAAAACACCGGCTGCGGCCAACCCACCAGTACAAGTTAAAAGCGCAGTAAAAATTTCGGCGACTGATATTACAGAATCAATTCCAGAAAAACCAAAAAAAACTGCCCCCCAAACTCCGACTGAACAGAAACACAAAACCGTCATCATCACCGTCATGGTCATCATGGCAGTCATCTTTATCGCATGGGTCGCGCTTTTCATGAGCGGAAACCTGACGCGATCACAGACTTCAAATTTCGGCATCAAACTGTCTGACACCCTGCGCAATCTGTGGGAGAATATAAAAACTGACATCCTGAAAATCAAAAATCTGAACCAAAATACCAACATCTCCAATATTAATGAGGAACAAATTAGAAATTTAGAAAATTCTGTTTTCCCCCAATTTAACGATCCGACCAAACAATAATTATGCCAAAAACCACCGCTTCCCAACCTAAAGAGTCGAAACAGGCCAAGTTACCATCCACCAACCTCGGTGCTATCGAACCTCGGCCTATAATAAATGAAATGCAGGAATCATACCTGGATTACGCCATGTCGGTTATCATCTCACGTGCCCTGCCGGACGTACGCGACGGCTTGAAACCCGTTCATCGCCGTATCATGTATGCGATGTGGACCATCGGCCTGCGAGCAAATGCGAAATTCCGGAAATCGGCTACTGTCGTCGGTGAAGTTCTCGGCAAATACCATCCTCATGGCGACGTGGCGGTATATGATTCCATGGTACGCATGGCCCAAGATTTTTCCATGCGGTACCCGCTGGTAAACGGACAGGGCAACTTCGGTTCGATGGACGGTGATACGGCCGCGGCCATGCGCTATACGGAGGCAAAAATTTCACGCGTTTCAGAAGAGCTGATGTTCGACATCGACAAGAACACGGTCGACTTCATCCCGAATTACGACGGATCCCAACAGGAACCCACGGTACTGCCAGCCAAATTGCCGAACCTGCTATTAAACGGCACGATGGGAATCGCCGTAGGTATGGCCACCTCAATCCCGCCTCACAACCTGACTGAAGTGATCGACGCGGTCAATTACCTTATTGCAAAGCCGGAAGCTTCGGTCACTGAATTGATGCAGTTCGTAAAGGGTCCGGACTTCCCGACCGGCGGCATCATTTACAATAAAAAGGACATTGAACAAGCCTATGGCACCGGCAAAGGCTCTATTGTCATGCGCGGTAAAGCTGAAATCGTGGAAGTGAAAACCGGCCAGTTCAACATCATCATTACCGAGATTCCATTCCAAGTGAACAAGGCCGGCATGATCGAACACATTGCCCAACTGGTAAATGACAAGAAATTGGAAGGCATCAAAGACCTGCGCGACGAGTCCGATAAAGACGGCGTCCGAATCGTGGTTGAACTGAAGAGGGAAGCCTACCCGAAGAAAGTCCTGAACAAGCTGTATAACATGACGGACCTGCAGACATCATTCCACGTGAACATGTTGGCTTTGGTCGACGGCATCCAGCCGCGCGTCTTGAACCTGAAAAACGTACTGGAAGAATACATTAAACACCGCGAAGTGGTCGTCAAGCGGCGGGCGCAGTTTGACCTGGACCGGGCCAAGGAACGGGCACATATCCTCGAGGGCTTGAAAAAAGCCGTCGACAAGATCGACGCCGTCATCCGGGTGATCAAGGCCTCAAAAGACAAGGAGCAGGCGAAAGTCAACCTGATGAAGCAGTTCAAATTCACAGAAAGACAGACCATCGCCATCCTGGAAATGAAACTTTCACAACTGGCCAACCTGGAACGGCTGAAAATACAGGAAGAATTGAAAGAAAAGTTAGCCCTGATCAAGGAATTGGAATCCATCCTGGCCTCCCGCAAACGGATCCTGACCATCATTTCCAAAGAATTGGGTGAGATAAAAGAGAAATTCGGCGATGCACGCAAAACAGACGTCAATGTTTCTGCTATCGGAGAATTCAAGCAGGAAGACCTGATCCCAAACGAGCCGACCGTGGTCATGGTGACTCGTGACGGCTATATCAAGCGAGTCCCGCCGGAAACTTTCAAGACCCAGAAGCGTGGCGGCAAAGGCGTGATCGGCCTCACGACAAAAGAAGAGGATACCGTAGAACAGCTAATGACTACAACTACCCATGCTGATTTGCTTATATTCACCACCCGTGGTCGCGTCTTCCAATTGAAAGCCTACGACATTCCTGTCGCCTCACGAACGGCCAAAGGACAGGCTATCGTCAATTTCCTCCAACTGTCACCCAATGAAAACGTAGCCGCCATCATGTCACTTGAAGAATTGGGAGATTATAAATTCATAGTTACCGTCACCGAACATGGCGTCATAAAAAAAGTTAACATCGATGATTTCAAACAGGTCAGGCGCTCCGGGCTGATTGCGGCAAAACTGAAACCAAATGACGTCTTGCGCTGGGTCAAACCTTCGACCGGCAAGGATGACATCATCATCGTCACTGAAAACGGACAATCGATCAGGTTCCACGAGAAACAAGTCCGTCCGATGGGCAGGAATGCAGCCGGCGTCCGTGGCATGAAGCTGAAGGGGAGCGATAAAATCTGCGGCATGGACATGATCAATGAGGGCAAGGCCGAACAGCACGAACAGTTGCTCGTCGTCATGGAGAATGGCTTCGGCAAACGAACATCTCTGCGCAGTTATCGGGTCCAAGGCCGCGGCGGATCAGGCGTTAAGACGGCCAAGATTACGCCAAAGACTGGGAAAATTGTTGCCGGCTTCATCGTCAACGCAAAACTGGAAGCAGAAGACCTGATCATCATGTCAGAAAAAGGACAGGTCATCCGCTTGCCATTGAAAACAGTATCCGTCCTCGGCCGTGCCACCCAGGGTGTGCGCCTGATGAGATTCTCCGAGGCAAATGATAAAGCTTCGACCGTGACATTCGTATAAATTACTACTTACATTGAAACAATCCGCCGCTCCAAAATCGAGCGGCGGTTTTGACAACAAATAAGGGAGTGGCTTTGTTCGCCTACTCCCCTTGGCCCCGCTTCTCGGGAACTTGCGTCTCAGAACCGGCACCGCGACACTTCTGACCCTGGTCTTCTGATCCTCGAAGTCGTCGTATCGGCGACTCACCGTCACCAGGACCACGGGTCTTTTGGTTTCCGATGTCCTGCATGGCTACCCCTCATCCACCGGATTCCGGAACCGTTTTTCCATCACGGAACACCTCCAATGATCATTGCGTAGCGGAATTGCTACATATAAAGAATAGTATTCCTTGTACATAAGGTCAATAAAAACGATCGCGAGGCTGCAGGCTGAGCGACTTAAAGTAAATCATGCCGAGCCTCGGGTTTATCCCGGGCGAGGCATACAGCTTATTTGCGAAAGGCATCGGGAAACACTTTTCTAAAGGGTTTCCCGAAAATAAAAAAGGCAGCATTCCTATTGCTGCCCGAGTGCACACGGAACAAGGCTAGATCAGGGCGCTGACCTCTTTCATGAGGTCGCCTATCCTGAAGGGCTTGCCGATCGTGACTACCCCGTAGCGTTGCGCCATGGATTCGAGCTCCTCGGTATTGCCGGTAACTAGTATGATCGGCTGGTCCGGCTTGATACTTCGGATCGTCTTGATCAGGGCCGGACCGTTCATGACCGGCATTTCCAGATCAGTTACCACGATGTCGAACTGGTTTTCGCACCCGAACGCATCGAGCGCTTCTTGGCCATTTGTTTTGGCGACTACTTCTATGTCCAATTCGCCAAGTATCTCTGCGACCAAGTTACGCACGTCCTCATTGTCGTCGACAACAAGCGCGCGCTTACACATAAATGCCCTCCTTTCTGGGGCTGGGGTTTTCGCCAGCGTTAGTGCTGGTCGATTGGGTTGACAGTGTCGAAAGAACCACGTACACTAATTCCCACTACCGTACACTACACTACACAACTTGTCAATTACCGAATATTTACTGTATAATTTATAACACCTAAACTAAAAATTGTATGGGATTACCAGCCAAACGGAGAACTAGACAGTCAAAACGGGAACGGGCCGCCCATTTCGCCCTCGAGGTACAGCAACTGGCCAAATGCCCGAAATGCAAAAAACCGATCCGGCCGCACCATGTGTGTGCGCATTGCGGTTTTTATAAGGGCAAAGATGTGCTGATGCTGGACATAAAGGCCGACCGCAAAAAAAAGAAAGCGAAGAAAAAAGAGGATAAGGCAAAAAAATAATTTAAGGGTTAATTGACACAAAGCCATGTCCAACCGCCATCTTTCTCGGACTATTGCCATGCAATCCCTCTATGAATGGGATTTCAATAAGTTGGACGAACGCAATATACCAAACTTGGTCGAGCGGAATTTAAAAGAATTCGCGCCGGCTTTTGAGGATAACGGTTTCAGCATGCGCCTGGTCAAAGGCGTCATGCACAATATCACTGAAATAAACCAGCTAATAACTGCTTTTGCGCCTGAGTGGCCACTCGAACAGATAACAGTGGTGGACCGTAATGTGCTGAGAATCGGCATTTACGAACTTAAGTTTTCAAAAGGGGAAATCCCGCCCAAGGTGGCGATTAATGAGGCGATTGAACTGGCCAAGAGCTTTGGGGGGGAGTCATCGGGCAAATTCATAAACGGCGTACTAGGCTCCATCTATAAGGAGATGGTCAAAAAAGGCGAAGTGGCCATTTCTGAAGTTGAGCCCAAGCAGCAGGCCACCGATAAACAGCCGCCAGCTTAAACGAGCGTTCGCCAGAGCGTCGAACCTTCGTTTCAGCTCGTGGACAAACACCATGAAAGAAATCAGCGAGCTCGAAAAAGAAATCAACATCACTTTCAAGAACCAGGACCTGTTAAGGCAGGCAATGGTTCATCGTTCGTATTTAAATGAACACCCGGACTTCTCTCTACCACAAAATGAACGCCTTGAATTCTTGGGCGACGCGGTGCTGGAGTTAATTGTTACGGAATACCTCTACGATAAATATCCAAACCCAGAAGGAGACCTGACTAATTGGCGCGCCAGCTTAGTGAACTCAAAGATGCTCTCCCAAATCGCCCAGACATGCGACCTAAACGCTTACCTATACCTGTCAAAAGGTGAATCGAAAGATTCAAATTCAAAAGCCAGGCAATTCATACTCGCCAATGCCTTTGAAGCCTTGATCGGGGCCATCTACCTGGACCAGGGGTGGGAGCCGGCAAAACAATTTATCCATGAACGCATCCTTATCCACCTCGAGGAGATTATCGCCAACAAAGCCTACCAGGACCCGAAAAGCAAATTCCAGGAGCTGAGCCAGGAAAATTACGGAATAACACCGTCCTACCAGGTGCTTACTGAAACCGGGCCAGACCATGCAAAAAATTTCGTGATCGGATTGTTTCTGGGCAAGGAGCAGATCGCCACTGGCGATGGCTCGTCAAAACAAGAAGCACAAGTCGCTGCAGCAGAAGCCGGACTGAAGGCAAAAGGCTGGCAATAAAAACTAGTGTAACAAATATACCGGATCTACGGTATTATATATAGTCGCATTAACAATTAACACAATCAATATGCGCAAAACATCTCTCGTGATCGGCTCCATGTCCGTACTTTTTGCATTAGTAATGGCCTTACCAGTTCATGCTGACACAGACACGGTGTCCACCAGCGCCATTACAGTTACCGGCACATTAACGGCAATGAGCGGTACTAGCGTCCCAGCTACCATCACCCTCACGTCTGGTGCCACTATCTACACGGTAAACGTCGACGCCACCACGGTACTTGTCAGAAAGTATAATGGTCCAGCTGACCTTTCAGAATTCCTGATCGGCGACACGCTCCAGGTCCGTGGCACCCTGTCCAGTGACGCAGTTAATACGATCACGCCAAAAACCATAAAAGACCTGTCTGTCCAGCGTGCGGGCGGTACTTTCATCGGCAATGTCGTCACGACAAACTGTGCCGGCAATACCTTTACCTACAAACCGAAGGATCGCGAGCAGCAAACCGTAACTGTTACAACAAATACCAAAATTATCCGCGGCGGGGAAAAAATTACCTGCGCAGATATGAAGAACGGCGAATTGGCGCGCGTCATCGGCCTCTGGCGACCAGCAACCAAACAAATTGAAGCCGACCGGATCATTGTTTACATGAAGACAGTCGCGGGGACCATCTCGGCAATACAACTGACCGACGGCGGGCTGCCCGCAACTTTCACAGTCACTGTCGGTAAGGACCAGTCCTGGACTATCAACATCACCTCTGCCACCAAACTTTTCCGTAAACACATGCTCGCTGCTACTGTTGATGAATTCTCCGTCGGTGACAAGGTCGAAGCCCGAGGCACGCTTGGTACAGGCAAAGTGCTGAATGCCAATGTAGTCAGGAATAATACCGTCGTCGCCAAATACCGCGACATGAAGGGCACGGTCAAATCAATTAATGCCGCGGCACACTCATTTGTGATACAAATGGGCAACTCGAAAAAAATTGTAGAAGTGACGGTCACTACATCCAGCTCAACAAAATATCTTTATCTTGAAAAACCTGTAAAAAGCACCGGTTTCGTCAAAGCGGCTTGCAATACGATCACGAATAAAACTTTTGATGACCTGGCCGTCGGAGAGGTGGTGAAGGTAGTTGGTGATTATGCCTCGGCCACAAAAACATTAGCTGCCTCGCGCATCATCTGGGATAATAAATAATTCTCATTTTTCCGAAACAAAGCGTCCCAGTTATGGGACGCTTTTGTATTTGACATAATTCATGGATATAAGCTAACGTGTAGGTAATCAACAGACTGCCTGATGAAATTCAGAAATTCCAAGGAGGAAAATCATGAATGCCCACGTTCCTTTGCTACTCTCCGGTGAAAAGGCGACGCCGATCGGTACAGTCATCTGCCGCTTCCCGAAAATTCGGGTTGCCGGCGTTAAATCCAACGCCGCAATCGGTAAGGGGGACACGCTCGTCTTCACTTCCCAGCACCCTGGGCCCAGGCACCGCAGCTGTCGCGTGACCGTCTCCTCACTGGAGATCGACCACAAACCCGTGGATAGTGTGGAACCCCAGCAAGCCTGTGGCATCGAGCTTGGCTGCTCTTGCAGGGAATTACCCATGCCGGGCGACTCCGTATGGCTGGTCAGACACGAATCAAAGATTGCTGATGCCGGGAATGTGCCGGCCGTACTGAAAGTGCCGGATCCCGACCTGGCTCCATGATTCTGTTTCGACCCTAATTTCTATTACCCTCGCGCTCTGCGGGGGATTTTTTTATTTGACAAAAAACCAGATGGGTAATAGATTGGTAAATAACCCCGCAAACAAAAACACACAACGCTCAAAAACATGGAGGTGTCTCATGGCTAAAGGCGACCTAGTGCCTGTCGGCCACGTATTCGCGGTTTTTGCCGCGCACGACGACCACGACCTCATTCTCGGGATCGAAGTAACCGGCCACGCGTTCGGGACAAAGAATGAACTTGTGATCAAGCACCCGACAGATGAATCGCATTTCATCACCGCTAGGGTCCATACGCTCGAGCACGAACGCACGCGGACCAACGTCGCCCTCCCCGGCAAACAGTACGGCGTGAAACCCTTCCGCCACGGCAGCGAGACGCTGATCGTCAACCCGACCGGCTGGCAGGTCTATGTGCCGGCCAACCAGTCCGTGGGTGCTGCCACCCGCAAAGTGAAAACGTGGCCACGTCCGCCCCGTTTCCAGGAGAAGAGGACATCACTTAGCCAGACGAGATGGTAGCAACATCTCACGCGAGAAAAAATCAAACCCTTACGCACGAAGGACATCCGACGTGCGTATTTTTTATTTGACAATGGCCTAATGTCAATGCTAAGGTAACGCAAATATAAAACAGAAACTGAAGCTTGAAAATCAATAAACCCTACGGAGGAATTGTATGAAACTAGTTGAGAAATTGTGCCACGCGCAAGAAGTCACCGGCAGCATTCTGTGTGTCGGACTTGATCCAGTTATGGCCAAGCTCCCGCTCGGCCTCATGTCAGCATTCGGTGATCGACTGCAGCCGATGCTATACGAATACTTGACTCAGGTAATCAGATCAACAGCGCCGTTCTCGTGCGCCTTCAAGCCGAATATTGCTTTCTATGAGGCTCATGGTCCGGCCGGCATCCACGCCCTGGAATCTGTCTGTAAATTCATTAAGACTGAATTCCCCGACCACCTGCTGATCGTGGATGGCAAGCGAGGTGACATCGGCGATACTGCAAAGATGTATGCGGAAATGTATCTCCGCTTCCAGCCGGACGCAGTGACGGTCAACCCGTATATGGGCACAGACACTGTGCGGCCGTACATCGAAGCCGGTCTGAATGTTTTCGTCCTCGGCCATACCACCAATCCTGGCGCCGGGGAAATTCAGGAGCTGAACGCCATCTCCCAGCGTCACCCTTGCGGTGGCGCACCTGTATATGTCCACGCCATCGAGACATTTATCGATGTGTTTGGGCAGACCGGACAGCTTGGATTCGTTGCTGGTGCCACGTTCCCGTCCGAACTCGACGCTATCCGCCGGGAAATCGGCCAGGAGATACCGCTGCTCATCCCGGGCATCGGCAAACAAGGCGGAGACATGGAGAAGACGCTTGAGGCCAACAACAACGGACCGGCTGTAATCAATGTCTCGTCTAAGGTGTGTCACGCCTCCTCTGGCGACGACTATGCGGAAGCGGCCGGTAACGCTGCCAAAGCGTACAACGGCCAGGTCAACGCGCTGCGCCAGGTGGGCTGAGCCATGACCGACCAAAACCCTTTCACCGTTTCGTACGAAACGCGTGACAAGACGGAGATTGCCCGCTTCAGCGGTGCGATCAAGGGCGGTCCAGAGACTACGCTATTTCACGGCCACATCAGTAAATGCCTCGAGCAGGGCATCAAACAGTTCTGTCTGAACTTAGCTGATGTTACTTTCATAAACAGCGTCGGACTAGGCATGCTCATCAGCGCGCTTACCACCATCAAAAACAAGGGCGGCCGTATGTGCCTATGCTGCCTTCCCGATCAGGTCGTATCGGTGCTGACGATCACTAAACTGCTCAATGTCTTCAGCCATACGGATACTGAAGAGTGGGCAATCCGCGAACTGACAAAACGTTAAACGGCACAATGACCGTGCCAGAATAGGATGTTCACTTGGACACACAGAGACTTCTGTCGGTACGGGACTTCCGTACCTTCAATAACCGACCGACTGTAGACGGTATCTTGAAAGGATTTCTCCTCACGCAGGAAGAAATTCTCCGTCTCATCGGTCTCGCTGAGGCACACTGGTATTTCGACTACAAAGGCGATCCGACTCGGCCACACGCACTTCTCACGAGTGGGAAACATTCAGACGGTTATATCAACTGCCCTGAACTCTTCCAATACCCGCTCATCAAGGAAGTGATGGCAGCCCAACAGGCTCGGATCCTTATGGATGCCGGCATTAAGTTCGGCTCGGTCGATTGGGTCCTGGGCTCTCCCATGGCCGGTATCACCTACAGCGACAGCGTGGCTGGATTCCTGGGTGCTCGGTCTGCTTATACCGAGGAAAAAGACGGGGTAAAAAAACTCGTCCGCTTCGGCATTAAGCCAGGCGATACCGTTCTCCAAATAGAGGAACTCGTCACCGAGGCCACCACGCTGCGTGCTCAACGGGCAGCGCTGATGGAGGCCACCGGCGGTGGTGCTGAACTGATACCGTATGTTGGCATCTTTTTCAACCGTTCCGGCGAAACCACGTTCGGCGAGCAAAAGTATGTCTCGGTCGTTGACCAGAACATGCCCCGTTGGTCGCCGGAAGAATGCCCTCACTGTCGCAATGGTTCTGAGGCAATTCCGCCTAAGAAGCCCCACGCCAATTGGGTGCGCTTGACGGCAAAACCGGAGCCGCCACTTGGATGGAGTTGTCCGAGCTGTCAGTCGGGAAACCCTGACACAAACACTATCTGCCAGCAGTGTGGCACCGCCAGACAGATGGCCTGAAAGGAGGTGCCTATGGGCCAGAACGACCTGAGCGAACAGGATAAACGGAAGATGGGCTGTGTGGTGGCAATCATCGTGATTGCCATCCTGGCCATCATCTTCTTCATCAATCCTGAATGCTACATCCGTCCCTCTGACCTGCTAAACAACTAATCCGCACATTCATCTCATTTTTCTACTCTGGAGCCACTTCTGTGGCTCCTTTTTTTCCTCCCCGTTTGACACCTAACGATAATTTGCTTAACATAGTATTCACTCATACGGAAAACCACCCATATACGTACATGGAGGATCAAATGGCTGGATTTATTCCAGTGCCTATCAGGAGCCTGACCGTGAAACAGGCACAGAGATGCACATTGATCAAGCTACGGACCAGGCAAGGCGGCAATGACAAAATCATCTCCGTGCTCAACCCGAGATTTCGGATCGTTCCAGGCGGCCAACAGATTCATATTCGTGACGGCATACGCTCATACGGCGAGGGTACCATGGTCGTCGCACTTCTGACTGACTACTGATCGGTGACATCAGGACCATATCACGCCCTGGCAACACTTTATGGAGCCACTTCTGTGGCTCCTTTTGTTTTCTCTATCAATTCATCTGGAGTATACTGACAAAAAGTATAAGTTCTTTTTACTAAGGAGAGCTAATGGATAAAGAACGTCCGCCTATCCCGATCTGGATATGTCCAAATTGCGGGCTGCATGTTACCAACCCAATGGCATGCTCACGTTGCGGCACTATTAAACCCGGTTACTCCAGCGATATCGATCTGCCGCCAATGCCTAATTCCTAAAAAGGAGCCACTATGCCGGCTCCTTTTTCCCTTGACGGCATAAATTCGCCATGCTATTGTATTGATAATTTGGAAACATAACAAAAACAACAAAGAATCTTAACATATAAACCGTCCCAATGGAGGGACAGGAGGATTTGTCATGCACGTAATCAGTATGGATGACTTTACCGGACCATATTCGCTCGATAATGTCGTCGACGGAGCAGACCGGATGGTTGATTGGGCACGACACAACACGTCCGATGTCCAATTCGGTAATTTCAAAGCGGCCCTGCTCTTTTTCGAGCCGAGCACCCGGACGATGTTTTCGACCGAACAGGCCGTGCTCAATCTCGGCATGCGGCGTACGATCGTTTCGGGATCCGACCACACTTCACTGCTGAAAGGCGAAAGTTTCGCCGACACCTTCCGGATGTACACTGGCCAGGGCGCCCGTATCATCGCCTTACGGACAAAAATTGAGGGCGCACCCCTCTTTGCGGCAAAAGTCTGTCAGCAGTATGTGAATGAAATATCCGTCATCAATCCCGGCCCGGTCAACATCATCAACTGCGGTGACGGCCGGCAGTACCACCCGACCCAGACGGTCCTCGACACCCTGACAATCAAGCGGACGCTCGGTCGGTTGGACAACTTCACTCTCGGGATTATGGGCGACCTGAGGAACGGGCGCACCTGCCATTCCTTGCTGGAAGCTTTCCGTGATCGGCCAGGTATGAAATTCGTTTTTGTAGCGCCAAAGGGTTTTGGCATGCCCGAACGCTACAAACATGGCCTGAAAGATTTTGTTGAAAGCGAATCGCTGGACGCATTAGCTGATTGCGACATTGTCTACGACACCCGATTCCAGACGGAGCGGGCGACCGATGACGAGAAACGCTACATCGAAGCCATTCGGCATGAATTCGTAATCACCCTGGCCGTTCTTAACCGTTGGAAACCTACGGTGCGCGTCATGCATCCCTTGCCGAGAGTTGACGAAATCGCGGCCGAGGTCTCTCTCGATCCGCGTATCATCGCTTTTCCGCAGGCGGAAATGGGCATC
The DNA here is from genome assembly GCA_964628855.1 of uncultured Gammaproteobacteria bacterium. Taxonomy (GTDB): domain Bacteria; phylum Patescibacteriota; class Patescibacteriia; order UBA10025; family JAHIVO01; genus JBAYGJ01. Next base: position 29,614 of record CAZVMV010000011.1, read on the forward strand.
CCTAGCAGGATGTACATCGTGACTTTCCTATGTCAGGCACCATTCCGTGCCATTGACCTGAACCCTGTACAGTCGGAACTCCTGGTGGGCACTGAAACCAAGCCCACTAACCCGACCAAGACCCCCAAACACTTCCAGCCCGTCGAAAGAGGTACGGTAATCGACCACCTGCCAGCAGGCAGCATGGAAATGGTTTACCGGATTCTGCGTACCCTCCGCTCCATGCCCGGCGATACTCCTCGCCAGGCAGTACAGTACGTCAAGTCGAAGGCGCACGCCGACCACCTAAAGGACATGCTGCTGCTTCATGAATACGAACTCCCGAAATTCGCCGCCGCGACAATACAATCCATTTTCCCTGAGGCAACGATCAACTATCTGCCCGGCAACCAGACCATTCTGAAAAGAAAGTATGGAGTACCGGTCAGCATTTCGGAACATGTGAGGTGCTCCAATGCGGCATGCATCACAAATAATGATCGCGAAGCCCATCCGAATTTCGTCTTCCTCGGTCATCCCGGCAGCGCCCGACTCGTCGCCTGCGAGTACTGCGGCGCGCCTCTTTGGGACTAGTCTCGAACCTTCTTTCTGAACGCCCAACCCCGCCAAGTCACCCGACTTGGCGGTATTTTATTACCCTTGACGTACTTAAAAAAATACGCTATTTTTAAGTAATTTCAAAATGGTTCATTCCCAGGAGAGATACAATGTCACGGATTGCCAATGTCATCGATAACGTGAAGGCTTTTTTCTTCTTCCTGTTTTATCCGGCCGGATGCCTGTCATGGATTTTCCACCACCGGTTGAAGAATAACTGGCATTTTCTGGTACTATTCGGATATGGCCTGCTAACGGCCCTGTATGCCCTCGCTTCCATTGTGCACGGACTCATCCCGTACTACACTAACTCAAGTTGGCGGATGGAGCTGTGGTGTTACGGATCCGCATACGTCATCGGGTTGATTGGCTACGGTATAAGCAGCTGGAAAAAAGCGAAGTCGCTCGAAAATCCGGAACGCCAACGCCGGAAGGAAAAAAGCGCAGTCACGTGAAAGCGTCCCCACCTATTCCCTCGGCCCGACCATATCAGGTTCGGGCTTTTTTTATTTGGAGAATGAGAGGGTTTTATGGTAAAATATCCCCATCAAGAGGGCTTCGAGCCTCTTTCATATGCTCAAAAAATCCCATAGAACACCATGTATCTCCAACAACTAGTTATCCAGGGTTTTAAGTCTTTTGCCAGTAAATCTGTACTGGAATTCAAACCAGGCATTACGGCGATTGTCGGCCCAAACGGCTCAGGAAAATCCAACACCGCAGACGCGGTGCGCTGGGTACTGGGTGAGCAGAGCCTGAAAACACTCCGTGGCAAGAAATCCGAGGATGTCATTTTTGCCGGCTCGGACAAGAAATCCCGTCTGGGATTCTGCCAGGTCGACATGCACCTGAACAACGACGACCGGCAAGCCCCGATTGATTTCAGCGAGATTATCATTACCAGGAAAATTTACCGCGACGGTGAGGGTGAATATTTTATAAATAAAAATAAAGTCAGGCTGCAGGACATCCTGTTGCTTTTGGCTAAATCGAATTTCGGCCAGCGATCCTATAGCATCATCAGCCAGGGTATGGTCGACCTGTTCCTGGCCGCCACGCCAGGCCAGCGAAAGGAATTTTTTGATGAGGCGGCTGGCGTCAGGCAATACCAGCTCAAAAAAGAGCAGGCCGAAAACAAACTAAACCTGACCAAGGAAAACCTCCGCCAGGCAGAGCTGCTTATCCAGGAAATCGAACCGCGGCTACGCTCGCTGACCCGACAAGTCCACCGCCTGGAGAAACGGGAAGAAGTGCAGGCTGAACTGAAAAAAATCCAAAACACATATTACACCGGGCAATGGCACGACCTCGCCAAACAGCACGAGGTGGAAGAGAAAAAATTCCACGAAACCGACAAAAAACGTGAAACGATTTCCAAAGAATTGGAAACCATCCAGGCCCATATGCACGAACTGGCCATGGGCACCACCCGCCAGGAAGAGTACGACAGGCTGCAGCGCGATTACAACCAGCTGACTACAGAAAAAAACTCATTGTTGCGCGACCAAGCTATCATAAAGGGGAAAATTGCAGTTAGCCGCGAACAGCAGGGACAATATGACCTGGTCTGGCTCGAGCGGCGCCAGGAACAGCTGCAGTCGGAAATAAATAATCTAGACAAATCCAGTGCCGACCATTCCGGCCAGGCGGGAAAATTCGCCGGGCTGCTGGCTGAAAAGGAAAAAACTCTAGAATCGGTAGCCACAGAAATCCAGAAGCTTAACCAAAACCTCCAGTCAGCGCGCAGCCGCATGGCTAACCGGAAAATGGTTACCATCCCGGAAATCGCCCAATCCATCGACCAACTCTTTACAGAACAGCAGGACCTGTTGAATAGCATCGAGGCGGCTCAGACACTGGACGAATTGCAGGCAATAAAAATTACCGCCCGGGCTATCACCAGCCAATTACGTCATTTAGCCCAAAAAATTAGGGAATCAGGTGCTGGCGACCCTCACGAAGTCATCGATCTCCAGGATAAAATCGCTAAACTGCTGGGACACAAAGAAACTGTCGCATCCGAAATCAATTCAATAAAAATTAAACTGCAGGTCAATCAGGAAAAAGAATCCCTGCATCGTGCCCAGCTGAAAAGCCTGACGGACGAATTGACCAAAATTTCCCGTGATCTGTCCCGCGCCTCATCATCAAAAACCGCCTCAGAATTGTCCCAGGACATTGCCAATGATGAAAAAGAAATCAGCCAAAAAATCAATCACATTGAAACTCAGCTTTTAAAAATTACAGAGCATATCAGCTCTTTCAACGAGACTGAACAAAAAAAGAAGGAAGAGGTATTCAAACAACAGAATATTTTCTCACAAAAACAGCAATCCCTCAATGTCATCACCGCAGAACTGAACAATATCCAGATCTCTATCGCCAAAATCGAAACGCACCAGGAAGATTTGGCCAAGGAAATGACCGACGAACTGGCAGACGAGGAACGCATAAAAGTGATAAACGGACCGGCTGTTCCCGCGCAGCCTCAACTTTTCGAACAGATCCAGCACCTGAAAAAACAGATCGAGCTGATCGGCGGGATCGACCCGCAAGTGGCGGAAGAATACAAGTCGACCAAGGAACGTTTCGATTTTCTGACCAAAGAAACCGAAGACCTAAACAAGGCCATGGCGGATTTGGAAACTGCTATTGCCAATCTGAATGATACTATCAAGGAACAGTTCGGCCGGGCGTTTGACCAGATTAACGAGCGTTTTGGGGAATACTTCAAAATACTTTTTAATGGCGGCCACGCTAGCTTGTCATTGGTCAAGGAAGAGCCCAAAAGCCCAGAGGAGGAACTGGAAGAAATGGGCGAGGATGGTGATGAAGATGAGGACGAAGATGAGGACGAAGAAGAAGATGATGCAAAGAAAAAAAATCCGCTCTACGCCAAAAAAGTGGAAAAAATAATTACGGGCATCGACATCCATGCCACCCCTCCCGGAAAAAAAATGAAGGGCATCAGCATGCTGTCAGGCGGAGAACGCGCCCTGACTTCCATTGCCCTGATTTGCGCCATCATACACAACAACCCATCCCCGTTTGTCATCCTGGATGAAGTCGATGCCGCCCTGGACGAAACCAACTCAATCCGCTTCGCCTCGATTGTCGAGAAATTATCGACCAAGACCCAGTTCATAGTCATCACCCACAACCGGGCCACCATGAACAAGGCGAACATCATCTACGGCGTAACCATGAGTGACGACGGCGCATCCAAGCTGTTGTCAATCGATATGGCCGAGGCGGAAAAAGTGGTCAATCGCTAGGTCTTGACGAAAAAACGATTTTACCCTAAAATACTTATACTATGTTAACCATCAGATTATCAAGATTCGGCAAAAAGAAACATCCGGTATTCCGGGTCATTGTTTCGGAAAAAACCAAGGATACTGTCGGTGACTATTTAGAGTTGCTGGGTACCTACAATCCTCACACGAACAAAGCCGACCTGAAGACTGAACGTGTGCAGTATTGGCTGTCAAAAGGCGCCACTGCGTCTGGTGTGGTTCACAACCTTTTAATCGACCAGAAACTTATTGCTGGCGATAAAATTAAAGTGGCCAATATCCGTAAAAAAGAAGAAACGGCATCAACCGCAGAAACTCCAAAAAAAGCCGCCGAAACGACACCCGCGCCGGTAACTGAAGCGCCGAAGACAGAAGAAGCTAAGCCAGCCGCTTAATCGTTAAAATAAAAAACTTTCCCTATAAACAGTGTTTCTTTATAAGGAGTTTCACTGGAGGGATGCGCAACATGCTTGAGTATTGGATATACTGGAGCTGAATTTTTATATTTTCAAAAACTTTTTATTAAATTTATGAAAAAGAAACCTATCATCTCGCTTGCAGTCTTATTGGCTGCCTTTGGAGTGATAATTATTACGAAACCAGCCGGTGCGGCGACTGCGCCGTACCTTCTGTCGGAGACAGAAGAAACAACAACCGTCTTCCGCGCCCTGCCCATCATACCGCTCCAACTCGCGCCTAAAATGCCCACCGCCATACCAAAAAAAATTCCAGTGCGCATACTAGAAAATGATATCGTCAACAACACAATCAATATTTCTCCATCAGCAAAACCGTCAGATTGCATTGATCTGGACACCGCAGTAAATGGAGGACCAGCTTACCCAAGCCCGCTGGAAATCAATGACCCAAGCAATACGCCTGCTACCATAACAATTTGCAATAAAACATATGACCGCTCTGGCAATACTACGCCATATGGCCGATTTATTCTGGTACACAGTGATAATGTCACGCTGGATTGCGATGGCGCTAGCCTGATTGGCAATTTCGACTTCAATAACTCCACGGATATGAGCAGTCCCGGCGCCAAAGCGGCTATCTACTCGCAAGGCGACAATTTCACCATGAAAAACTGCACCTTTGGAAAATTCGGCTATGGCGCATATATCGGCGGCGGTTATGACAGCTTCAATCATCAACCCAATCCCCCTAAAAAGGTAACGATCGCCAATAATACTTTTACGCTCAACTCATACATTGACCTAGTGATCAGTTCGGCCACAAACAGTGAAATCTTTAACAACCTTCGCGCGGAAAACAGCGGCAATAAGGGCATCCTGCCGACCATTGACCTGGAGTTTGTTTCCAACAGCCGCATCCACGACAACACACTCTATTCCCAGGGGGGCATCAACCTTGCCTTCAATTCAAATAACAACCAAGTTTATGGGAATACGCTGGGAAAATTCCCCTCAGCAGGCACTACCAATCCAAATGCCATATGGATAAACCACGGATCAGCCTATAACAATATTTACCGCAATACAATTATCGGTCCTCACGAAGTCTGGACCGGCAACGGTATCACTTTTGATGGGGATAAAGATTCAGACGATTATAAAAATACCGGCGCCGCCAAATATAATATTGTCCATCACAATACAATCACCGATTTCTGGGGGCCAGGGATAAGCCTGCTGCACGACTCCCATGATAATTCGATCTCATACAACACTTATGACGGCGTAGATTGGGGCTTGACGACAGGCAGCGGCACGACCAATGGCATCACTTATAATCCTCATAACAACAGATTTGAATTCAACAACATGAAGGTCTATACGGCAACGGCCTTTGACTACGGAACTCATGACAATATGTTCGTAAGGAACCGGATCAACTTCATTGCCGACCCCAATTACGTGAGGCCGGCCTATGACATGGGTATCAACAACCATTATAACGAGAATGGGGTAGGAAATTACTGGAATTTTTATGATAATCCGGCTAACGGCTGTGATGACGCCAATCGTGACGGCATTTGCGACTCACCGAATCCGGTTTACGAATTTCCTTACGGCCCAATAACTAATTACGACTATTATCCGATATCGGCCGTGCCCGTCCTCCAGCCGATAAGCCCAGTGAGCGTCAATGAATTACAAAATGTAGTCGTGCGCCTGAGAGCGGCCAACCCCGCCGGCTTGCCATTCCAGTACTCCATCAATTCGACTAAATTTTTTGCAGGCGGCGAATGCATGGACGAGCCCAACGTCTTCACCTGGGCAACGAACCAATATAGCTCAGGCTATTTCACCTACACTGCCACCGTTAAAAACGGAATATACTCCGATTCACAGAGTTTCAATGTCAGGGTGAACGACACCTGTTACATCAACAAATTCGGCAAATGGATTTGCCCATGGCCAGTTCAGGCTATAAAAAACTGCGTCGCAATTTGACAAAGACCTACTTCATTGTTAGCATAAACTCAGGAAATCCAGTTCTGATCAAGGTCGACAGTACTGGCACCTTAATAGAATAAACTGAAGAACCACAATCTTATGGCAAAAGCTGTTGAGCATGACCAGGAGTTCGTAGAGTACGTGGTCAAGTCGCTCGTCGATCGTCCAGACGATGTTTCATCGGACCGGACTGTCGATGAGATGGGCGTTCTGATCACCCTGAAGGTCAACCCGGCCGATCTCGGCCAGGTCATCGGCCGCCAGGGTCAGACTGCGAAAGCTATTCGCACGCTCCTCCGCGTCGTCGGCGCCAAGAACCACGCCCGGGTCAACCTGAAGATCTACGAGCCGGAAGGCTACCGCAAGGGCCCACGCCCGACGCAGAGCGAACCGGACACGTCAGCGGTTGACGATCTGAAGATCTAACTTCCACAATCAAACAATACTTTCAAAAGCCGTTCTGCAGAACGGCTTTTGTGTTATACTGACTAATATGCAATTCGACCTCATCACCATTTTCCCGGAGATCTTCAACTCATATATCAATGTGAGTATTTTGAAGCGTGCGCAGAAGAAAAAACTTATCGCCGTAAAAATACATAATCTTCGTGACTTCACTGCCGATAAACACCGGACTGTAGACGACCGACCATACGGTGGCGGACCAGGGATGGTTATGAAAATCGAACCGCTCTACAAATGCCTGAAAGCCATCAAACGAAAAAAGAATTCTAAAGTCTTCCTAATGTCACCAAAAGGAAGGTTATTCGCCCAGACGACGGCAAAACAATTTACGAAGCTCGACCAGGTCATCTTTATCTGCGGCCATTACGAAGGTGTTGATGAACGCATTAAAAAATTCATCGATGGGGAAATTTCAACCGGTCAATACGTACTGACCGGCGGCGAATTGCCAGCCCTGACTATTATTGATGCTGTCACTAGATTATTGCCCGGCGTCCTTGGTCATGCCGACTCGCCAAAAGATGAAACATTTTCAAAAAATCTAAAATACCGTGAATATCCCCACTACACCAGACCAGAAAATTTCAAAGGCCAAAAAGTGCCAGAAATACTCCTTCAAGGAAATCATGATAATATTAAGGAATGGAGGGAAAATAATTCAAAAAATAAATTAATATGAAAAAAAATAATATATTAATATTATTAGTACTCATACTAGTGCCTATTTTTACTCATGCTGACGTTGGGCCAAAAAGTACTTGGGGATTTTCATTTAAATATAAAAATAAAAACATAATTTCTAGCATTACTAATTGTAAATTTAGAGTATGTGAAGAAAATAAATGTCTTTTTGTCGATTGGCAAAGTATAAATTGTTCAAAATATTCAGACGAGGAATATAAAATATACTTTTTCCCAAAACGAGATGAAAAATTTGTCCAAATTAAAATGGATATAAATGGGCATTCATTAGAAAGTAATATTGCTGAATGGAAACCTGCTGCCAATATTACAGATGAAGATGTTTCAAATTGGTACTCTTACAAAAATGATAATATTAAACGAACAATAACGGATACAAGAATTAATGTAGGCATTACACCAACTTCATTAGAAATCATTGGTGACACAAACATAAATTTAATCAGAAAACTGCCCATTAAATTACAATTAATATTTGCTGTTATTAGTACTTCAATAATTGAGCTACTAATATTATGGATTTATGCGAAAGTCAATAATAAAATTGAATTAACATCCAAAAAGTTCATTTTAGTTTTTATAATTACCAACATAATTACTGTATCAGCCCTATGGTTAGTATTTCCGTTTATTGAGATTGGGACTAAACTTGTTACTTTACTCTCATTTGAATTTATTATTTTTGCTATTGAAGGATTAATTTATTATCTAATAAATAAACAATTGACAGTAACCAATGCCGTGATATTAAGTTTTATAGCAAATGCTTCAAGTTTTTTGATTGGTTGGTTTTGTTTATAAACAATCAACTTCATTACACGCGCCCGGAAAATTTCAGAGGCCAAAAAGTACCAAAAATACTGCTGTCCGGCGACCATGAAGGCATAGAAAGATGGCGTAGTAAACAGGCCAAAGGCAATCCTTGACAGGGTGAGCTTGGTAGTATACAATACTTATACAACTACGAATGGTCGAGTTTTTCGCTAAGTTTACAATAAAAACAGGAAAGGAACCAGCCTAGCGGAGCAAAACATTTCCGAAAATTACATGTTTACAAATGTTTTGTGTCCCGGCTGTCCCGGGATTTTTTATCGGCCAGACTTAGGAGAACCTTAACAATGTTTTCTTTTTAACAACCAGCAAGTGGTAAGGAAACGAATCAATTCCTTTTTTTTGGGAGTTTTTCTAAGTTAAAAAACTCCAACTATTTGAGAGTTTGATCCTGGCTCAGGATGAACGCTGGCGGCGTGTCTAAGGCATGCAAGTCGAACGTGTTGTGCCGCAAGGTACAGCAAGTGGCAAACGGGTGCGTAACACATTGGTAACCTGCCTCCGACTCGGGTACAACCTGGAGAAATCCGGGCTAATCCCCGATGATCATGAACCCACCATGTGGGATTATGTAAAGGTGCAAATCGGTCGGAGAGGGGCCTATGGTCTATCAGCTAGTTGGTAGGGTAATGGCCTACCAAGGCGACGACGGATAGCGGGCGTGAGAGCGCGACCCGCCTCACTGGGACTGAGACACTGCCCAGACT
>CAZVMV010000012.1:0-37607 GCA_964628855.1 uncultured Gammaproteobacteria bacterium
GATAGAACAATCCCGTCCTAAGGGATAGATAGAGGTTCGATTCCTCTCGAGGGCAAAATAGCGTTTTGGGCCAATAGCTCAGTTGGTAGAGCGCAGCATTCGCATTGCTGAGGCCAGGGGTTCGACTCCCCTTTGGTCCACCAAAAAATAGATGTTCCACGTGGAACATAAAATATACCTTGTAAAATATAACAATTATTGATAGTATGTAAAGGATTCATGGGCCTCTAGCTCATTTGGTAGAGCGCTTCCATGGCATGGAAGAGGTGAGGGGTTCGAGCCCCCTGAGGTCCACCAAAAAACAGCACTTACAAAATCACAATCTGCTGTTTTTTGATAATTAAAAAAAATTTGTGCTTGACAAAAGATTATAATAGAATAAAATTAGAACATACCCCCATAGGGTATATAAATATGTCTAAATTTAGCCAAAAAAATGAATCACGTAGCCATCTCCATAGAATTATTGGTCAACTAAATGGCCTGGATAAGATGATGGAGGAAAAGCGAGATTGCACTGAAATCATTACCCAATTGATGGCTGCCCGTGCTTCGTTAGAAAAGCTTGGAATATTGATTTTAAACAATGAATCAAGCCACTGTTTCATAAAAAACAAAGACCCACAGAAGCAGCTTGATGATTTACAAAAAATTGCCAATAATCTATTTAAATTAACTTAATAATTATTAAAATCGTATGTCAGAAATTACATTGACTGATCAAAATTTTGACCAGGAAGTCATGCAATCAGAAGGTCCCGTTTTGGTGGATTTTTGGGCCGAGTGGTGCGGACCTTGCAAAATGCAGGGACCAATTATAGAGCAATTGGCAAAGGAGTTCGAGGGAAAATTTAAGGTTGGCAAACTGGAAGTTGACCAAAACCCTTCAAAAGCCCAGCAATTTGGCGTAATGAGTATCCCTACTCTTGTAATCATAAAATCCGGAAAAGTCGTGTGGCAAGGAATTGGGCTTCAGCAAAAAGCCCAATTGGCCGAGCAAATGACTAAGGTATTATCATAAATTATTAAGATTTATGGATTACGACGTAATAATAGTAGGCGGAGGAGCCTCGGGTTTAACCGCTGCAATATATACGACTCGTCGGGCCTTGAAGACTCTGGTAATTTCTCAAGATATAGGAGGCCAAGCCGCAACAACTGACATTATAGAAAATTATCCTGGATATGAATCAATAACCGGCCCGGAACTGATGACTAAATTTCACGCCCAGGCAGAAAAGTCGGGCGCAGAGTTTGTTTTTGACGAGGTTAAGAAAGTTGAAAAGCAGGGCGACTTTTTCTCAGTACAGACCACAAGTCAAGCGTATAAGGCTAAAAGTGTAATTTTAGCCTTTGGCTTGTCTCATCGTCATCTCGATGTACCCGGGGAAGAGCGCTTGATCGGAAAAGGGGTTACTTATTGCGCTACATGCGACGGGCCTTTGTTTAAGGGTAAAAAGGTGGCTGTTATTGGGGGAGGTAATTCCGGCGTCAGTTCAGCGCTTTATCTGGCGGATATCGCTGAACACGTCTATTTAATCGGCCGGAATGAAAAATTAAAGGCAGAGGATGTTTTAGTAACACAAATTTCCACTAAAAAAAATATTGATACGATCTACAATGCAACAATTGAAGAGGTAAAAGGTGAGGAAAAGGTAGAATCGCTAGTAATAAAAACTCCTACCGGCACCCAGATCATACCTTTGGAAGGTGTTTTTGTTGAAATTGGCTATGTGGTCAAGGCTGATTTCATCAAAGGCCTGGTTGACGTTGATGCGCAAAACCAGATTGTCATAAATTCAGCCTGCGAAACTTCAGTGCCCGGGATTTTTGCTGCCGGGGACGTGACCACGGTGACTTATAAGCAAATTGTAATTTCCGCTGGCGAGGGATGCAAAGCCGCCTTACAGGCATATAAGTATCTTCAACAAAAACAGGGCAAACGGGCAGTAATGATTGATTGGAAAACGGTGAATAAATAATTAGTTTTTTTGTCGAAGTATTCAGCGTCAACACACGCACGCCATCGCCTGTGTTAAATTATTCAGAAACCTGATGTTTTTGTATAAAAAACTCGCGTATAATAAAAAAACAATAAACTTTATGGGAAAAATCAATTCATTTGATACCGTAATAAAAAACATTCAGGAAACAGTCGAACGATTGGGTGTAGACCAGAAGTACGCGGATTTATTGATTAAACCGGACGCGATACTCGAGCGTCCCATTGCAATTAATATGGATTCCGGTGAGGAAAAAAAGTTTAACGGTTTCCGTGTTCAGTTCAACAATGCTAGGGGCCCATATAAGGGCGGTATTCGTTTCCATAACGAAGCGGATTTGGACGAAGTGAAGACATTGGCATGTTTGATGGCGATAAAGTGTGCCGCAGTGGACATACCAATGGGCGGGGGCAAGGGCGGTATAACAGTAAATCCAAAAGAACTGAGTGAAACAGAATTGGAAAAGCTGTCGCGTGGGTGGGTGCGGGCTTTTTATAAAGACATCGGTCCGGATAAGGACGTGCCGGCCCCGGACGTAAACACCACTCCAAAAATCATGTCATGGATGGTTGATGAATATTCAAAATTGGCTGGGCGCAGCGTGCCCGCCTCTTTTACGGGCAAGCCTTTGGAAATTGGCGGTTCGGCCGGCCGGGAGTATTCTACAGCACAGGGTGGATTTTTTGTACTTAGAGAGCTCTTAGAAAAAATTGGATTAACACCAAAAAATACACGGGTTATTGTGCAGGGTTTTGGAAACGTTGGATACCATACCGCCAGAATATTACATGAAAACGGATTTAAGATTATCGGACTTTCAGATTCGAAAGGAGCAATATTAGTGCCAGACGGCGTTGACCCAAGGCATGTAATGGAGCATAAAAAGGCCAGCGGAAAATTAGCCGGAGTGTATTGTAAAGGGTCGGTCTGCGAGGAAATTAATTACCAGAAACTGAGCAATGAGGAATTGCTGGAAACTGAGTGCGATGTATTGGTGCCCGCAGCCATGGAAAACCAGATTACTTCAAAAAACGCCCACAAGATCAAGGCAAAAGTCATCTTGGAAATGGCCAACGGTCCGATTACACCCGAGGCTGATGAGTTTTTATTTTCAAAAGGCGTATATGTAGTGCCTGACGTTTTGGCCAATGCAGGCGGAGTAACGGTCAGTTATTTCGAGTGGCGGCAAAATCTGGATAATGAACGCTGGACTGAGCAGGTCATAAACAGCCGATTGGAGGAAAAAATGGTCAAACAGTTTAATAATATATGGACCATCTCCCAAACCGAACGAGTTGATTTGCGTTCAGCGACATATATGTTGGCAATTGGCCGAATAATTGAGGCGATGAAGGATAGGGTGTAAATGCTGATTTGACCTGTTTAAATGAAGTTATTATAATATAGCCATAATTAGCAAATTTATCATTAATGCTTGTATATGGTAATGGCTAATTGTCAGAAATATTTTATGGGCGAGGGGCGCAGTTGTTTTGTTTTAATATAAACCGCTAAAGGCGGTTTTTTAAATATTTACTAATATTAATTAAGTGTCCGCCCGGAAGGAGCGGGCATAAGGGAATAAGAATATATGACAAAGAAATTTATTGCCGTCGGGGTAATTTTTATGGCGCTGGCTTTTATGTTTAGTGCCTCACAGACTCAAGCTGTTACGGGACATTTTAGCAGCATCTCTGTGAGTGGGACATCCGCCACATTGAGCGGGACCAATGATTTGACCTTTACCATGGTCACTTCACAAAACATTCCAGCTGGTACACGGTTTATCATCAACACATATAAGCAGGGTCCGGGGTGCAGCGGTACAGAATGTAATTTTAACTTTGGATCAATATCGGTATCCGGAGCAGATATCACCAAATGGAGCGATGGCAGCCCTAATCCTGGGTATGGGAGTTTTATTGCGAATTCCGAACTATCTGGCACTTTAACTATTTCCATGCCAGGAGTCATCAACCCCGCCACAACCGGATCTTATGCCATACAAGTAAGTCTGCAATTACCCCCAGACGACCACTCTGAAATGACAAACGTATCTAATCCGCTGTTTATTGGCAATCTTGCGCTGGTCGGTAAAATCACCAATCCTGACGGCAGCGCTCCCTGTGTTGGTGTCGACCCATACAAGCAGTGCGGCGGAGTGAATGTGCGGACACAGGATTTTTCTTATAGTTATGGAACTGGCGTTGATTCCAATGGTTATTATGCGATACCGGTAGTCACGGACAGAGGCACGTTTCAAACCGGCCAAACATACTTTGTCGAAATTTTCGCTCCCCAAGGAGCTAGTGGCGTCGTGCCTCCTGACGCTTCTTCTTTTGTTTATGCAGGAGCCATGGTCACAAAAAACTTATCTTTTATAGTCGCGGCAAAAACGATAAACGTTACAGTGAAATATGACACTGGCGCTGCGGTGACCAATGCAAATGTGTGGGCGAACAAAAGGGGCGGTGGAAGCAATGTCGGCGGTACCGTGGATTCATCTGGAGTAAAAGCATTGACTGTTTCTGGCGGATCCTGGGATGTCGGGGTGAATTGCCCATGGAATCCAATAACCAATTCGCCAGGTAATTGCGATTGGGCCTATAACCAACCGCCTGTAGTCGTCGAATTCGCTCAAAATAGCGTTACTGAAACGCAGAGCTTAACATTTACCGTAATTAAGGCTACAGCGGTGATAAAAGGAAAGGCGGTTTTGCCAAACGGTTCGCCTCTGCCTGGGGGGAGTGTAAATATCCAGAAGGATGGCGGAATGGGATTGGGCTCCGGTCTCGGTCAGGATGGAGCGTTTTCCGTAAACGTACCGGCCGGGAATTATAACGTATCAATAAATCCCGACATGAATAATCCGGCATACGCCAGATATTATTCAGCGACAATTCCTGTCGGAGTAGTTGATAACCAGACGAAAGATTTGGGCACGATAGTCATGTCACAGAAAAATTCAGCCATCACAGGCAAAGTTGTTTTAGAAAATGGAATTGGTGTATCGGGAGTCAGGATTAATGCCTGGATAATGAACGGTGGCGGATGGGGAAATGCCACATCGGGTGCTGATGGCACTTTCTCCATGTACGTGTCCCCAGGAAATTGGCAGATAAATATTGATAATGGGCCACAATCAGGGAATTATATCCCGGCAGACAACAAGCCTATTGATGTGGCAGTGGCGGACAACCAGTCGGTCAGTGCGGGAAATATCATAGTAAGATTGGCTGATGCCACATTACAGGTGAAATTGGTGGATGCAAACGGAAATGCAATTTCAAATATGTTCGGATATGCATATGCCAGGAAAAAAGGGGCCGGCTGGGGACCGGGAAATGAATTTGGGTCCGGCATCAATCAGGGTACAGCGACAATCAGGTTGATCGGCGGCGCCACGTTCGTTGTTGGCGCTAACCTGCCGTCTGATGCGGGTATCGGTTATTCTTTGAAGGAAGAGGTTGAAGTCGCGGTTGCACTTGGTGACACGAAGGTCGTTAAAGTAACGCTCGTGCAGAATGATTCCACTATTTCTGGATTTGTAAAGGATCAAAACGGCCAATTAGTAAAAAATCTCGATGCCGAAGTTTATGTAAATGATGATTCCTGGCAATGGCGCGGAACCAGACTACAGCCAGATGGCAGCTTCACATTTTCTGTACGCGGCGGTAAGAAATATATGGCCGGCGTGAACGTGCGTGGCGGCGGTAGTGGTTACGTGGCATCAAATCCTAGGCCGGATGATGCGTTTACTGTTCCTGTAAATAGCACCTTCACAAAGGTGATTACTCTGCTAAAAGCAGACTCAGTCATTTCTGGGATAGTGGTAAAACCAGACGGATCACCGATGCAGCGCGCCTGGGTAAACGCGAACAACTACCGATCAATGGAAAATAAAATCAAAGGAGATGTCGCTGGTGCACGCATCGTTGATACCGGAACGCAGACTGGCGCAGACGGAAGATTCACCATCGCCGTGCTTGCTGGCAAGTATGACATACATGCCGGCATGCCCCCGGAGTATTCCGGAAATTATATGCCACCTAAGGAAGTTTCAGTCGATGTTACAGCGTCCAAACCGGCCTCCGGACTAACGCTACAATTCCGTGAAGCGGATGCAACAGCGGTTGTGACATTATTATTACCGGATGGGACAAAGCCAGAGATGGGTTTTTGCCATGCCTGGTCAGAACAGGGCGGCAATTCCGGTAAGGAGGCTAATGGCGGTCTGTCCAACGTCCCATTGACTACCGGGACCTGGAATGTTGGATGTGATTCATTTAATCCGAAGACGGACAAATTCTATCGGTCAGATGAGAATCAGGTATCGGTGACCAAGGGTAAAAATGTCGCGCTGAGCGTGAAGATGCAGGAAGGGTTATTCAATATCCCGAAAGGCGTGACCGAAACATTTGACGCCACTACACAAAAGGTGATGACATTGCCGGACGGCACATCTCTTACAGTCCCAGCAAATGCATTAGCAACAAGTGGTAACGTAACCCTGATGGCTACTCCAGACGTTAACCTCATGCATACAAAGGATACCAAGCCGATTAATTTCGCCTGGAATTTTGAAGCTCTGGACAGTAATAACCAGCTGGTCCAGACTTTTAACTCGAACGCAACCATCTGCATTCCCTATGACAAAGGCTATCTGGATAAGATCGGGATCGATGAGAATACGATCGTGGCAAAGTACTATAATTCCACAAACGGTACTTGGCAGCTGCCAGAGGGAACCACGCAGGACTTCGAAAGTCACAAAGTATGTTTCAGTGTATCCCACTTCACGAATTTTGCCCTAGCCACTGGGTCGCGAGTTACCGCCGCCGCTAGTGGCCCCCAATATATCGTGGCTACACCTGCTTCCAAGGGTGGTCCACAGGTGACGGTCTGGGATGGCAACGGTAAATCAAAACTTTCATTCTTTGCCTTTGACTCCAAATTGCGATTCGGAATACAGGTGGCATATGGCGACGTGAATGGCGACGGTGTTAATGAAATTATTGTGGTGCCGGCTTCAGGAGGCGCCCCTCAGGTTAGGGTATTCAGTCTGCAAGGAAAATTACTCAAACAGTTTTTCGCGTACACCTCAACAATGCGTACGGGCGTTAACCTAGTGGTAGCGGATGTGGACGGCGATGGTTCGGCGGAAATAATTACCACTACGATGGCCGGTGCGGGGCCTCAGGTCAGGATATTCAACAGCAACGGGACTGTTGAAAAGCAGTTCATGGCATATGGAACGACATTCCGCGGCGGTGTGAATTTAACCACGGGCGACGTTGATGGCGACGGGGTAGCAGAGATAGTAGTCGTGCCAGCTTCCAAGTCGGCGCCACAGGTCAGGGTGTTCAACTATGACGGCACTGTTGTCTCTCAATTTTTCGCCTACGCCACGACAGTTCGTGGTGGTTACCATGTCACTACGGGTGATGCTGATGGAAACGGGAGCGTTGATATCGTCATCACTCCGGAACCGGGGCTTGGGCCACAGGTGGCTATCTTCAACGGTGCCGGCGGACTGGTAAAGAAATTCATGGCCTATGCCACGACGTTCCGCGGCGGTTTGTATGCGGCGGTCGGTGATGTAAATGGCGACGGCACTAATGAGATTGTCGCTACTCCAGAGAGTCAGGCTGGCCCGCAAGTGAGGATATTTACTTACCAGGGGACCGCGCTGAAGAGTTTCTTTGCGTATTCATCAAAATTACGCGGTAGTTTCACTACCGTTGTTGCAGACGTCAATTCTGATGGTACTAATGAAATAGTTACAGCGCCGGGTGCCGGCATGGGTCCGCAGGTCCGCGTGTTTAATTATGCGGGCACTGCCCTGAAGACGTTCTTCACTCATGCTTCAGGCTTCCGTGGCGGTATAAACATCACATCCGTGCCAGTGTTTTAGTTAGGTTGTCAGACTTTACTGCCCCCCATTCAATTAGTTGAGTGGGGGGTTTGTTATTTTTTGTCATGACTGGTATAATCCTGCTATACTATTTGGGCAAATGGCCAAATATTTATCATTAAATCAGGATATTAAGCTTTATGGATCAGCAATTCGTCGACCAGCTTCGTGCAAAACTTAATGAGCAGAAAAATAGGATTACCGTCCAGCTCGAGGGGATTACCCATGAAAAAAAATTCAATAAAGACAGAGTGCAGGCAAAATGGGAGGTAATTGGCGACAAGGATGAGGATAATGCCGTGGAAGTTGCTGATTTTCAGGATTCAATCGCATTGGAGAGGAATTTGGAAGTCGCTTTGGAAAAAATTGATGTCGCTTTGGAAAAAATCGATCAGAATAAGTATGGGAAATGCGAAAAATGCGGTAATGCCATAGAGGATGAGCGATTATTGGCTATCCCCGAAGCTGATCTATGCATGAGCTGTTCCGGACATAAGGTTTAAAGGCTATTTATCTTATGAAATTAACTTGGCGGACTGCCATTGGGGTGGTTACGCTTATTCTGGTATTTTGCCTCGATAGAATGATGAAATGGTGGGCTCTGAATATGCTGCCTGACACAGGATTGTGGCTTTTTAAGGATATGGCAGGTTTTGTTTTAGAGCGAAATCGTGGCATATCATACAGCATCGCTTTTCCAGAGACATTATTAATGATTTTATTAATCCTGATCATCATGGTCCTTGTTTATTTTGCCGTGATTGCTTATTGCAGACGCGAGTGGATAATTGTATTTCCTTTGATACTAATTATTCTGGGCGCGTTTTCGAATGCCCTAGACCGAATGAAGTATGGTTATGTAGTCGATTTCATTACTTTGACAAGTTGGCCTGTATTCAATATCTCCGACGTCCTGATCTTGTTTGGGGCTGTTTGGCTTATCGTTAGAGTAATGAGGTCGCCCGCAATAAAGTAGATTGTATTGCATATTGACGTATGTTGGTTGGGCTGATAAGATGGCTCAATTGATCTTTGTCATCTAAAGAGAAATGGAGCGTGTATGTGTAGGAAAGTGTTCCTGCTTATTCTCTGGTTGTTCTGTTTTTCCTCGTCTGCGGGAGCATGTGATCCACCACCAGCTTATTATTGGCTGGACAGTTCTGCCGTCAATTACTTCGGGAATTATTCCGAAGAGTACTCTCAACGTTTGATCCTAATCCAGGATCTGTACCGAACCGGCAAAACGTTTGGGGATTCTTCGGCAGAACGGAAGAAGTCTGATGCTTTGCGCAATGATCTCCAGCAGATTTGTGATACAAGTCGCTTGACTCTGGCTATCCTCAGCCACAACCTGTCTTTTAAGTTGAAGGACCCGGAACTTCGCAAATATTCAGAGGAATTGTTCAAGCAATTGAAAAAAGACAGCGCCTGCCTGATCTATGAGGCTTATCTGGGTTCATTGCGGATGATGAAAGTTCGTGATGAAGGCGTCAAGGGCGCAGTTGTCAGCGGTTTCAAGAGTATTTTCGGGGGGAAATCAGCTTATGGCAAAGCACGCGAAGGATATAGCCGCTTGTCAGCAACCATTTGTCGCGATACTTTGTCCATTCCATTACGTATGTTGCGTGTCAGTGCGGCAGTTGAATCATCTGATAAGCTCCCTGAATTGCTAGATTCCGCGAGGATCGATCTCGAGTGGTTGACTGGCTACTATGACAAACTTGTGCCCGAGGAGCGATTTCTGGTTTTACTTACATGGGCAAAGTATTATTACCGGCTCGATGATAGGCTACCTACGGACAGCACGCTTTCTGACATGAAGGCATGGATGGACCGGGCTTACTATTTTGCCCGAGCCGATAGTTGCCTGTCGCACTATTTCCTTGCCGAAGCAGAGCTTTGGAAAACGAAGGACAGTCTGCGCGTTGTCGAACGTTCGCAGAAATAAGCCTAATGTTATGGGCATTTGAGGGGACCAATATTATTGGCCCCTTTTTTAATAATTTATCTGTAGGAGTCCAGTCTTGACATCAGTCCGGTTGTTTGATACCATTTCCCTGCAGAAGAATTAGATAAAACCTTCCCACTTTCGTGAGAAGGTTTTATTCATTATTTTCATTTATGTCAGCAAAAGTATTGTCTGCCGCGGTTGTCGGTCTCGATGCCCAGATTGTGGAGGTTGAAGCTGATTTGGGATTGGGCTTGCCGAAGACAATTATAGTAGGTCTGCCAGATGCTGCAGTACTGGAAGCCCGCGAACGAGTAAAATCAGGCATCAGAAACAGTGGTGCCGAATGGCCACCAGGAGTAGTAACTGTAAATCTGGCCCCAGCAGCTTTACGAAAGGAGGGGTCGAGCTATGACCTGCCGATGGCAGTAGCGATATTACTAGCGCGTGGCGAGGTCAGATCAGATTGGCCGATCGAACAAAGATTATTCATCGGTGAGTTATCGCTGGCAGGCGCTGTCCGACCGGTTGCCGGCGTGTTACCGATAGCCTGCCTGGCCAGACAAAAAAAGCTCAAGGAAATATTCGTGCCAGCCGCCAATGCTGGTGAGGCGGCCATGGTGAACGGTGTGCGCATTTTTGGGGTACGCCATCTTGAAGAAATTATTAATCATTTGAATCGACGACAGTCAATTTCGTTGTACCGGAAAAAAAACCGCGCTTTGCCTACCATAGAAACTGACGTGATGGATTTTTCATATATTCGCGGACAAGAAATGGCAAAACGCGCTTTGGAAATTGCCGCAGCCGGTGGGCATAATGTCCTCATGACCGGCCCGCCAGGTTCGGGCAAGACGCTGTTAGCGAAAACCGTGCCGACCATATTGCCATTGATGAACTTGGACGAATCTTTGGAAGTGACGAAGATTTATTCAGTCGCCGGCCGCCTGGTAAAGGATGCTCCGGTCATCCGCCAAAGGCCGTTCCGCGCGCCGCATCACACTACATCGTCAGTAGCTCTCGTTGGCGGCGGCAGCTGGCCAAAACCTGGGGAGATTTCTTTAGCGCACAGGGGTGTTTTGTTTCTTGATGAGTTTTCTGAATTCCCACGCCAATCATTGGAGAGTCTGCGTCAGCCCCTGGAGGATGGGATCATTACCGTTTCTCGCGCCTCAGGTTCAGTCCAGTTTCCCGCGCGATTTACATTAATCGCGGCGCGCAACCCGTGTCCATGTGGTTACCTGAATGACCCAAAGCAAGCCTGCACCTGCAGCGCGATGAGCGTCATGAAATACCAAAAAAAAATTTCAGGACCGCTCCTTGACCGTATTGATATTCATATCACTGTGCCGCGCCAGGAATATGAAAAACTTTCAGAAATCGGGCATGGCGAATCTTCGTCCGATGTTCGGAAACGCGTTCTTCTTACGCGTTTACTGCAGGCCAAGCGTTTTGTTGGTACTGGCCTGATTGTGAATGCAGAGATGTCCGTCAGGCATCTTGATCAGTACTGTACTGTTGAAATTGATGCACAAACATTATTGAAACGGGCAGTAAACCAATTTTATCTTTCTGCCCGGGCATATCATCGAATTTTAAAAGTTGCCAGAACAATTGCCGATTTGGCCGGCTCCGAATTGATTAAATCGGAGCATATCGCCGAGGCGCTACAGTTCCGGGCGCAAGCAAATTGACAAGGGTAGGCCGGTCAATGTAATATTGTTGTTATAAAAATAGAAAGAGAAATTTCGAAATCAAGGAGGACATCGTGAATATTACCCGTCACTTTTTACTGGTTCTGTTTATCGCGATCGCGTGCTCACTCGCCTGTTTTTTCCTGATCCACAATGCATTCCTCCGCTGGACAATGGCCGCCCTGACCATTGTGCTGACTTTGGGAAACTACATTGTTTGGCAGCAGAGCGTTAAAATTGATGGTTTCCCCGGCGTATCGTCATTAGCCGATTTTTACAACCATGCCAGCGGAAGTCGCAGGTGGATAATTCTTAACGAGGTGGTCATAATTTTGGCTGTCATGATCGTAGGAATCCTGCCTGACGCAACAGTGCATGCAGCTGGAGTGATTGCCGCCATGTTAGTAATCCCGATCACCGCTTACTCAAGCGGTTATCTCGGAATCAGGAGTGTGAGTTGAACGTCTTATCGATGCGGCAGAATTATTGGTCCGAGATTCATTTCGGACCATTTTTTATTAAATAAAATTTTTATATCACTCGAGATAATATGCTTGATTCTTGTGTTTATTGACTTTTTAGTAAAAATATGATAAAATATATCCATAATACAAAAATAAATTCACATGGAGGAGCAGTCTAAATTAAAGGACGAGCTGGCCATTGCACAGACAGAAAATATTCTCCGCCTCGGTGAGGAGGAGAAACTTAAACGTCTGCGCTGGTCAGTGGCGGTACGGTACATAATGATCATATCAGTGTCTATCATTGCTGTGGTCGGTTTTGAGGTCGGTTTCCAGTTTGACCTGATCGGCGTACTGATCGCTGCCACCATCGGTTTCATATTCAATCTCACTTCCAGTCTGGTATATCGCACGATTTATTTCCCGAAATTCTGGCCGTATCTGGGCGTGTTTTTGGATATGGTGGTTATCTCCGTCATTGTCCATGCCACCGGTGGAATCGAGAGTATTTTTCTGTCGTTGTATTTATTGCAATTGGTCGGTACTAATGTCCATTTCAGCGGCGTTGCTGCGCCTTTGAATTTAGTATTTGGGGGCGGCATGCTGATAGGTATGGTAATCCTGGAATACCACGGGATATTGCCACACGCGTCGACATTTGTCGTCGCGCAGCCTCTTTTTCTGAATAAAATTTATATTTTCATGGTATCCATGACCATGGTTACGCTTATGGGCATATCCAGCTACCGAAGCGGGTATGTTGTCCGTAGTTTGCAAACTGTTGAATTGGAGTTGTTAAAATCCAATCAGGAATTAGCGCGTTTGAATAAAATATATTCACAGGTCAACCGCCGCTTGAAGGAAGTCGACCAGATGAAAACGGAGTTCATTTCAGTCGCCTCCCATCAGATGCGGACGCCGTTGTCTGCCACGAAATGGGTGTTACGAATGATATTGGACGGTGACATGGGCCCTTTAAATCCCCAGCAGGCAGATCTTTTGAACAAAGGCTACCAGACGAATGAGCGCATGATTCAGTTAATTAATGATTTGCTCAATGTTTCACGGATTGAGGAGGGCAGATTTCAGTACCGTTTTGTGCATACCTCTCTGACTGAGCTGGTGGATAACGTTATTCAGGAAATGTACAATACCATAAAGAAAAAGGATATTCGTTTTGAATATAAAAAGCCATCAAAAGAGCTCCCGCGAGTGTACATAGATTCCCAGAAAATTCGACTGGTCATCCAAAATTTGATAGATAACGCGGTGAAATACACTCCGCAGGGCGGCAAAGTTACGGTAGCGATTAAATATGATGCCAATCAGATCGTATTTAGTGTAGCTGATACTGGGGTGGGCATCCCATCCCATGAACAAGGAAGAATTTTTTCGAAGTTTTTCCGTGCGGACAATGTCATCAGAATGCAAACTGACGGGTCGGGGCTTGGCTTGTTTATCGTCCGCAATATCATCGAGAATCATCACGGCACGACTTGGTTTGACAGTGTCGAGGGCAGGGGTTCGACGTTTTATTTTGCCCTTCCTTTGCAACTCAATGGTGTAGCCAACACCCAATACGAAAAATTCATGAAAAGTATTTAGTTCATATGCATATACCGATCACTCCACTTATCGATCTGGCCAACAGCATCATTTGCGGAATTTGTGGCCTGCAGTTGTACCGTTCATGGCGACGGGACCGTAACAATGCCGTCCTGCTATATTTTTCCCAGGGCTATACTTCGTTAATTTTATCTTATTTCTTTTTTTCGATACCGAGATTGGTCATGCCTGAAAATTCATTTGTGCTCGGTGTGGGGTTTGTCATCGCACAGGCATTTCTTTATGGCGGAGTGGCATTCTTCGCCAAAGTCTCAGTTTTTTTCCTGCGCCGCCAGTGGGTGCGCCCAGTATTCTTAGGGGTAATCACATTGTCATTAATTGCCGTAGTTTTTAATGTAATTTTTTTCAACCACCCTGTCTATAATCCGTCGAACAGCATGACTGATTGGGACATCCACCCTGTTGTGAGCATTCTCAGCTCGATAATTTTTACGGGCGTACTTTTACCCAGCGCAGTTTTCTTTTTTTGGCAGGGGCGTCGTTCAACCGACCCGGTAGTCCAGAACCGCTCCATCGGCCTCTCCATCGGTCTGGCGCTTTTGATAGTGACAGCGTATACTTATTATACTGGAGAAACGCCGATAATCGTCTATATTTCCGACATTTTATCCTTCCTGTCCTATTTCGTGATTTTCCTGCTCGTCATCTACCGTCGGCAGTCATTGCCGCACGATAATCAATTAAATAAACCATCACATATATGACGAACCAACAAAAGACAGTCATAATCATCGAGGACGAGGCAATCTTGGTTGACGTACTGACAAAAAAACTTCAAAAAGAGAATTACCAGGTACATTCCGCTGGCGATGGCGAGGCTGGGTTAGCGATAATCGACCAGGCAAAGCCGGACGTGATCTTGTTGGATATTGTTATGCCGAAGCTGAATGGTTATGAAGTGCTGGAAGCGTTGCAGAAAAAGTTCGGTAAGAATAACATGCCGCCGGTCATCATAATTTCCAATTCCGGACAGCCAGTTGAGATAGACAAAGCCATTGATCTTGGCGCAAAAGATTACATCATAAAAGCTCAATTTACGCCCGAAGAGGTAGTCAGCAAGGTTAATAGTGTATTGGGTCGATTGCAGAAGGGCGTCCCAGCCGAACCAGGCATCATGTCGGGACAATATTCCGCCAAGCCGAGCGGCGCTACACCCGAGGCTAGAGTATTGATTATCGAAGATGATCAATTCCTGAGGGATTTGCTCGTAACTAAATTATTGAAGGAAAATTTCGAAGTGGATACGGCGATCGACGGGCCTGGAGGGTCGGAAAAAGCGATCAGTTCACACCCCGATGTGATTTTATTGGACATCATCCTGCCCGGTGTTGATGGTTTCGAGATATTGAAAAGGGTTCGGACTAACGCCATGCCTGACGTGGCAAAAACACCGATTATCCTCCTCTCCAATCTTGGCCAGGAGACGGATGTGGAGAAGGGGCGAACGCTGGGAGCCGATGATTATCTTATCAAGTCCAATTTCACCATTGACGAGATAATTGAGAAGATCAGGCGGGTACTAAAAAAATAACCCATACAGTCAAGCATAGGCTGACGGTTATTTGTTTTTTGTATTTTTATAGGTAGGATAACGGGTTTACCGTGACGCCGTTAATTCTTACTTCAAAATGCAGGTGAGTGCCCGTGCAACGTCCGGTACAGCCCATCATGCCGATGGTTTGGCCACGTTTTACCGAATCGCCGACCTTCACGAAAAGCTTGCTTTCATGGCCATAAAGTGTTTTGACTCCGCCGCCATGGTTGACGATGACGTGGAGGCCATAGCCGCTCCTGTTGCTTCCGGCATATTCAACACGTCCGTTATCAGCAGCGTATATCGGCGAGGAGTAGTCTCCATCAATGTCCGCGCCGGTATGGCGTCGGCCTTTGAAGTATTGGTTGATCCTGTGGCTGGGAGTCGGCCAGAGCATGCGGGCACTGGAAGCCACACGGCTGGGCGGCGGGATATTGAATATCGTGGAACCGCTTGATGAACCGCTAGTTTTTGGGGTTACTGGAACGACTTCTTCGGGCATTTGCCCGCCCGGGATAATCAAGATTTCGTTTTGTTCGATATCGTCGGCATTCGCTAACTTATTGTATTCAATGATGCTGTCCGCAGTCACGCTATAACGCGAGGCGATTTTTGCCAGCGTGTCGCCTTTCTTGACCTGGTGAGATACGCCGCTTGACGGCAGGATGGTCAGTTTATCTCCCGGCTTGATCAGGTCGCGAGGTCCAAGTTTATTTTCCCATAAAAGTGTATTAGTGGAGATGCTGAATTTTTCTGCAATTGTGCTGATCGTATCGCCTCCCTCGACGATGTAATATTCCACATTGTCACGCGGTCTTTCCCCCTGGGTAGTGGAGGCGATGTCGGGTTTGATGATCGCATTGTTGGTTTGGGAGGTGATCGCATTCGCCCCCTCGCCGGCCGTGCCATCGCCCTCGCCGGCCGCAGCCAAGTCTTCCTTGCTTACTAGGCTGGTAGCCTGGTAATGTTTGTTGGTTTTTTGGGCACTCGTTACTGCCGTCTCGACGATGTCCGCGTCATCTGGATTTGTGGTCAAGGTGGAGATGATGGTGCCTTGGCCGAATTCCTCAGCATGCGTTTGTTTGATGAAGACATTATTGGCGATAACGCCGACTACAATCACCCCCATCAGTACGTGAATGGTGGAACGGGTCAGGAGCGGGTAAAGGAATTTATTTTTTGCTGGCGCGAACCGTACCGAAAATGAAGTCTTAAGATACCGGTAACCGCTATACAAAGGCACTAGTAAATAGCGGAACACGAACCGGCTGGCCACCATAATCGGCCGGCCGAACATGAATACGAAAAAAAAGCCCACACCACGACCAACGGAGATAAGGGCTTCCAAAACCGCCATTAAAATCTTCAGGGATATTCTTTTTAACGTCTCTGGAATACGGGTATATTTAATGCTAAATTTGGCTAATATATGCCCGATGAATGTGGGGATTTTTTCAAGTGTGAATCATACCATGCCGTTTTGCCTGAGTCAATGATCAATAAAGAGACGGCTAACTAAACTTTTTTAATAATGCTTGAAAGGGGCTGCGGAAAAATGGTACTATTGTGGTCAGTATGGCCAAGAAATACCATCATTCAGCCGTCGAAAAAAAATGGCAACGCGAATGGGAGCGCCAAGGCATTTTTTCGGTTGAGGTAAAATCCGCGGCTAATAAAACGAAGGTTTATGTATTGGACATGTTCCCCTATCCTTCGGCGCAGGGACTTCATGTCGGCCATCCGGAAGGATACACGGCCTCCGATATCGTGGCGCGTTATTTACGGATGAAGGGATTGCAGGTTTTACATCCCATGGGTTTCGACGCCTTCGGCCTGCCGGCAGAAAACTATGCCATAAAGACAGGTACCCACCCGGCTGTGACTACTGCCAAGAACATCAAGAACATGAGGAAACAAATACAATCCTTGGGCTTTTCATACGACTGGAACAGGGAAGTCATTACATCCGACCCGAAATACTATAAATGGACCCAATGGATATTCGTTCAGCTTTACAAGCACGGCTTGGCATATGAGGCTTTCGCGCCGATCAATTGGTGCCCGTCGTGCAAGACCGGCCTGGCCAATGAAGAAGTGGTCAATGGCAAGTGCGAACGCTGCGGCACGGTAGTGACCAAGAAGCAGATCAAGCAGTGGCTCGTGAAAATCACGGATGAACGGTACATAGAAAGATTGTTGCATGGCTTGGATAAGCTTGACTGGCCAGAGAACATTAAGTTACTCCAACGCAACTGGATCGGGCGGAGTGAGGGCGCATCCGTTATGTTCAGGCTTGAAAAGGCTGATGAATTTATCGAAGTGTTTACCACACGGCCCGATACCCTGTTTGGTGCGACGTACATGGTTTTATCTCCCGAGCATCCATTAGTCGATAAAATTACTACTCCAGAACAACGCAGGGTAGTGGGCAAATACCAGATTGAAGCGGCACGGAAGTCAGACCTGGACCGGACTGACCTAGCCAAGGAAAAATCCGGCGTCTTCACCGGCGCCTATGCCATCAACCCGGTCAATGAGAAAAAAATACCAATCTGGATAGCTGATTATGTGTTGAGCTCATATGGTACCGGCGCCATTATGGCTGTGCCGGCGCACGATGAGAGGGATTTCGCGTTTGCGAAGAAATTCAAACTGCCGATTAAAAAGGTGATTGATTCAGATTTACAAAATAAGGATGAGTGCTTTGTTGGGGAAGGTAAGATGGTCAATTCCGGGCAATACGATGGTATGGAGTCAAAAAAGTTCAAAGAAGTTATTACGGAATGGTTGCATAAGCAGAGACTGGGCAACAAAACCATAAACTACAAACTGCGGGATTGGCTTTTCTCGAGGCAAAGATATTGGGGCGAACCGATCCCGATAGTCCATTGCGAATCGTGTAAGCAGAAAAAATCAAAGATCTTAATCATCCACGGTACTGGCAGTAGCGGTCAGGCAAATTGGTATCCCTGGTTGGCCGAAAAACTACGTTCAGAAGGACATGAGGTATTTACACCTGACATGCCTGACCCCAGCCATCCGGACCTGGGCAAATGGCTTGGGTCGCTACGGGAGTTTCAGGCCAAGATGGACGGCAATAGCGTTGTCATTGGGCATTCGCTCGGCGCCATCGCGGCGATGCATTTCGTAGCCGATCTAAAGTCAAAGGTAGGTAAATTAATTTTAGTGGCGCCGACCCATAAGGAGATGGACTGGGTTGAGTATGCAAAACTTCATCCAAATGACCCAGTTGATCATCAGAAAAAATTTAATGCCGTTCAGGTCGACTTTTCCAAATTACAAAAAAACACGTCATCAATATCTTACTATTATTCTGATAATGATTTTTACATTCCGGTAAAAATCCCTGAATTATACAAGAAAACTTTGAAAAACGCCCGATTCAGCCTGCTTCCGGGGCGCAATCATTTTTCCCTGAAAAATGGGAATGCAAAAACTTTTCCAGAACTTTATTTTGAACTTCATAACCAATTTAACGGCGTTTTCCCATTATCCGAGGATGAGTTGCCCTTGGAATTGCCAAACGTAAAAAAGTATGAGCCTACCGGTACGGGCGAGTCGCCGTTAGCTTCGATTGATAAGTGGGTCAACACTAATTGTCCTCAGTGCGGGGGTGAAGCAAAGCGCGAAACAAACACTATGCCGCAGTGGGCCGGGTCAAACTGGTATTTCCTGCGCTACTGCGACCCGAAAAATGAAAAACTGTTGGCCGACCCGGAGGCATTGAAAAAGTGGTTGCCGGTTGATATATATGTTGGCGGCGCTGAACATGCGGTGCTGCACCTTCTCTACGCCCGTTTTGTTTATAAATTTCTCTATGATATTGGAGCGGTGCCAAAAGAGTGCGGCGAGGAACCTTTTATTAAGCTTAAAAATCAGGGATTAATCCTTGGTGAGGACAATCAGAAGATGTCCAAATCGCGCGGCAATGTGGTGAATCCGGATGACGTGATCAAGGAGTATGGCGCTGACGCCATGCGCATGTATGAGATGTTCATGGGTCCTTTCGAGGATGCCAAGCCGTGGAATACGAATGGTATTGTCGGCATGTCCCGTTTCCTGGAACGAATATGGCAATGGGGTAATACGATTACTTCACTTTTAGCCAAGGGCGACCAGCGCGTCACTGTCCCGAATGAAGGCCGGAAACAATTATTGCACAAGACCATCAAGAAGGTAACCGAGGACATTGAGAGTTTCCGGTTCAATACCGCCATTTCCCAGTTGATGATTTTATTCAAGGATGTGACGGTCCAGGGCAAGGTTTTGACCGCGGAGTTTCTGATGACAAAGGAAGAATTTGAAATATTCCTGAAGCTTCTCTCCCCATTCGCACCGCACCTAGTCGCGGAGATGTGGGAAAATTTGGGACATAAAGACTTGATCGACTTTGAGACTTGGCCGGTGGCGGATAAAAAAATGCTAGTTGAAACGGAAGTTTCCATCCCCATCCAAATAAACGGGAAAGTCCGTGACCAGCTAAGCGTCTCCGTGGACGCTGGAGAGGATGAGGTCGTTAAGCTGGCATTGGCCAGTGAAAAGGTAAAAAAGTGGACCGAAGGCAGGAAGCCTAAAATGGCTAAGTATATCAAAGGCAGGATCATCACTATTGCTGTTTGAATGGCATTAAATAATTACTATGCAACCAACGACTGACATCGTGTATAATTATGAATATGCCAAAAGGCTGTATCGCGGTGAACGAGATTTCGAGGATGTCTGGCGCGGGGTGATAGGCATGGGCGCTGATTTCGAGAAATTGTATGAGGAGTACATTGACCATATACTGGACCTAATAGAGAAATTTTCTGGTTTCGCCTGGGAAGAATTTGCCGAAACGTCCATACCAATTTATCTGGCTGATGGGGAGGAATCTTTTTGCCATCCTTTAACCCTGGTTGCCAATACTGACCCAAAGGAAATGCTGGAGGACTTGATATACCAATTGGCGCATCGGAACATGTATTTCGGTTTCAGGGACGAAGCAATGAGAGAAAAATGCCTAAGTCTGGTGACTGAACACGTCCTGGAAGATTTGAAGGTAATCACGCCAGAGAAGCGCGAATGGGATTTGCGTAAAAAATCAATTAAAAAATATTTAAATAAATAATTAATTAATATGCAGATAATTAAGATAAACCCCAAAAAACCGGAAGCTGAAATTATCAAACAGGCTGCACAGGTTATCATTGATGGCGGGGTTGTGGTATATCCGACAGATACTGCGTATGGCTTGGCCGCTGACGCATTGAATGAGAAGGCGATCGGAAAATTATTCATCATGAAAAGGCGCATACAGAAGCCGCTGCCAGTCATAATAGACTCGCCGAAAATGCTGGAACGGATCGCCGATGTGACGCCAGAGGAGCAGCACCTGATGAAAAAATACTGGCCTGGCGCATTGACGATAATTTTCAAGAAAAAATCTACCGTACCGCCATTTTTAACGCTTGGACTGCCCACCATTGGTGTCAGGATACCTGATGCCGCTGTGGCATTGGCTTTGGTAAAGGCATGCGACCGGCCACTGACCTCAACCAGCGCGAATATCACTGGCCGGGGGAACTGTTATTCCACGGAATGCGTTACCCACATGTTCCAGGAATCCGAAAGCCTCCCCGACCTTATTTTAGATGCCGGGGAATTGCCGGAGATACCGGTTTCGACGGTCGCCCAGATCGAAGGCAAGAAAGTAAAGATTCTGCGTGACGGCCCAATAAAAATAAAAGCACACAAGGAGTAATTTTTCATGTCGATATTCAAGAAGTTCCAGCTGCACTTACCGCATTATTTTTCCAAACATCCATCGCGCGACCTGAAGGAGCTTTTCTGGTCTGTGGGACTGATGGATCTCGGCATGGCAGCAGTTACATTATTCGAGCCGATCTACCTCTTCACTGCCGGGTATTCGCTGAAGCAGGTTGTATTTTTCTATTTCCTCGTCTACGCATTTTATACCCTGTTCCTGCCATTTATCGGCCGTTGGGTCGGCCGGCTGGGGTATGAGCATTCGATTTTTTATAGCCAGTTTTTTTTACTGGGGTATTATATTGCTTTGTTTGCCATCCCGAAATTCCACCCGCTATTTTACCTGGCGCCCATCCTATATGCCATCCAAAAATCGATGTATTGGCCGGCCTATCACGCTGATTTTGCTGAGTTTTCCTCCAAAGAGCAGCGCGGCCGCGAGGTCGGCGGGATAGAATCTCTCCATATGATCGTCTTCATTGTCGGCCCTTTTATAGGCGGCGCGATATTGGAATGGAGTAATTTCGGCGTTCTCTTCACCGTTGTGGCCATCCTTTTTATCCTTTCCGCATTCCCCTTATTGCGCATCAGGGAGATCTACAGCCCGGAAAAATTTTCATATGGCGAGGTATTCCGTGAGTTATGGGACAAGCAGCACCGGCGCAATTTCTTGGCCTACCTTGGTTTTGGCGAAGAGCTGATCGTCCTATCGCTCTGGCCGATTTTCATTTACCTGGTGGTGAACGACTATTTCAAGATCGGGACGGTTGTAGCCTTTGCCACCCTAGTTACCGGATTTCTGATCCTGTATGTCGGCCGGGCAGTGGATAAATACCGCAAGGAAAAGGTCCTGCGCGCCGGGAGTTTGTTTTATTTTGTCAGTTGGCTGGTCCGCGGATTTGGGACCCAGGTTTGGCATGTTTTCAGCCTGGATACCATCTCACGCTTTTCCAAAGAAGTTTTATTCGTTCCGTTGGTGGCCATGACGTACAACCAAGCCCGCAAATACGGCGTACTCTCTTATACCGTTTTTTACGAACAGTCAATCGCCGTTGCCAAATGCCTGACCGCGGCCGTCCTATTGATTATTGTCCAGTCGTTTGCCGAACCGTGGCTGCCGATATTTATTTTGGCCGGCATTTGTTCGCTCATGTACATGTTCATGCGTGATGCAGATTAATGATAAGTTTATGGCATCGATGGCCAGTATGGCCAGTATTACCTACCTTTGCAAACTCTATGGCATACGGCCAGACCAGCGGTCAGGCCAGAATTTTTTGATTGACCAATCCGCTCTAAATGCGGTAGTGCGGGCCTCTGATCTCAAGTCTGATGACATAGTACTCGAGATTGGCCCCGGTTTTGGCACTCTCACGGCTGAATTGGCAAAAAGCGCCAAGAAGGTACTCGCCGTGGAAATGGACCGGAGGTTTATACCAGCCCTGGTCAAACTGGCAAATGTGTACAAATCTGTTTCAGTCCATGAAGGGGATATTTTCAG
The DNA here is from genome assembly GCA_964628855.1 of uncultured Gammaproteobacteria bacterium. Taxonomy (GTDB): domain Bacteria; phylum Patescibacteriota; class Patescibacteriia; order UBA10025; family JAHIVO01; genus JBAYGJ01. Next base: position 22,454 of record CAZVMV010000012.1, read on the forward strand.
GATTTGGCCGACTTTAACCCACGAACTGGGTGACCGGCAGTATAAAATCGTGGCAAATCTTCCTTACAATATTACTTCATTGGTGCTTAGGAATTTTCTGGAGAAGGCACCGCGACCAGCCAGGATGGTGGTCATGGTCCAGGAGGAGGTGGCGGAGCGCGTTACGGCTAAGCCTGGCGAATTCAGCCTGCTGACCCTGGCCGTACAGATTTATGGCAAGCCAGAGTTAATTGCGACAGTTAGTCGTAAGTGCTTTTGGCCTGAGCCAAAAGTCGACTCCGCGGTATTGAGTATTAGCAGGATAGGTTCTGATCCGGCCGGTGTAATTAAGGAACTAGGCAAAGAGGGAACGGAAAAATTATGGCAGCTTGCCCGTATCGGATTTTCTTCACGCCGCAAGCAGCTGCACAATAATCTTGCGGCCGGGCTTCGTCTCCCGGACACAAATATAAGGAAATCCATAGAAAATGCTGGTTTCGACCCCATGATCAGGGCTCAGGAGCTGGGAGTAAAAGATTGGGTTAAAATTACCAAAGAATTGTTGCGTATTTGATTGACAGATACGGCCTATTATGATATAATGGAGGCACAAAATGTCACCATTTTTATTTTGGAAAAACAAAAACGAAAATAGCCAAGGTAAGCCAAAACAGGAAAATATCCAGACACCTGCTGAAAAAGAATTTCAACAACGGAAAGAAGTATTCACCTGGGTTTTGGTTTTTGGAGTGCTTATCCTTGGTTTTAGCGTATGGCAGACCGGTCATATTCTGAAAAGCCCTTTCGAAAAAAAATCTACAAATTCATCCTCAGCAAGAAATTCAACTGCCACTACAAATGAAATCTCTGCGGCCACGCTGGATAGCCTGAAAACAAAAGATACGGATAATGATGGGGTGTCTGATTACAATGAACTGTATGTTTACCAGACTAGTCCCTATCTTTCCGACAGTGACGGCGATGGTTTGAATGACAGAACTGAAATTGACGGCAATACTGATCCGAATTGTCCCAAGGACAAAACCTGCAGCCGCCAGGTGCTAAATACTAACTCGGCTGCTGCGGCATCAACCAACGACTTGCTGACGGACGGCTCTGACCTTACCTCAGAGCAGCTCCGCTCGGTTCTTCGGGATTCCGGCGTGTCAGAGTCAGAGTTGAGTCAGGTAGATGATGCTACACTTATGCAATGGTACCAGCAGGCATTGGCCGAGCAGGAAGGGACGACAAATACTAATACCAGCTCTTCGGCCAATACAAACCAGACGACCAACGGCTCACAGAATGCAAATATTTCCAATACGAACCAGTCGGTTACATATGACGATTTGAAAAATTTATCCATCACGGATATCAGGTATCTCCTGCAACAGAGCGGAGTACCGGCCGATACCCTCAACCAGGTAGACGATGCGACTCTCAAACAGATTTACCTAGACAGTTTGAGCCAGAATGCCCAGGGCACGACTGGGACAAACACAAATACATAGTCAGTTATAAATACAACTAAAAAGTACTAATCGCTCATCATGGCGAAAGGTATAAAAAAAATCAATAGAAAGCAACGGTGGATCCTGTTGGGTGTGCTGGTGTTTTTTGTCTGCCAAATTGTATTTTCTGTAGCGCTATTGCCGCGTCCAGCCAAGGCACTTTTAGGGGCAGGCGATACTTCAGTAACTATTGGCGATATCCCGCGTACCATAACAGAGAAGATCGCAAAAGTTTTGAAAAAAGCTGCCGACGTAGCGTTCAAGAATATTTTAAAAAATTACCTGAACAATTTAGCCTATAATACTGCTACAAAAATTGTTACTGGCAAGCCCGGCCAAAAACCTCTCTGGCCAGAGAACCCGACTAAACTTCTCAAAGACGCCGGGGATGCGGCGGTTGGTGATATTCTCGATTCGCTTGCTTCCACGGGATTGGGCAAATCGACATGCGCCGGGTATTCTGACGTGAAATGCGCAGTCAACAACGATTGTGAAAAGGTGCAGATGAAATGTCCGGCTGCTGTAGCTAGCCAGGACTGCGTTTCCAGTGTCGACAAGAAAAACAAATGTATCAGTCTGGGTTGCGTCCCATATGATTGCAAACTGAACCAGTCTTGTCCGCCCGACACTTGGAAAACTGACAAAGACATCATTAGTGGGAAATCTGTATTGGTAGTCGGTGCGCCGGAATGTGTGGCCGGTTTTTCGCTTTGTACACCGATCAGTACGACGCTGGGAGTAAACCTGCCTCTCAAGGTACAGTTGCAGGTTTTGGCACGTAAAGACGTCACGGGACAGACCGCTCCTCTTTATACTTCAAAATGTCCGCTCTCCAGCATCATCGATAATTTCGAGAGTGCCACGACGGATTGGGAGCCGAACCTGACCAGCAAACAAAAATCCAAATTATACCTGGCCGAAGTTTCCAAAACTTTCAATCCGGAATCTAACCAATTGGGCATCTACCTCTCGGTCATTAATGCGACGGAGAAAGAGCGGGCCGCGGCTGAAAAAGCGGCCGAGGTGGCGAAGACAATCGAAGGTCCCTTTGACTCGATCATCAACCCGATTTCAAAAACCGTAAAAACGCCAGGTACATTAGTCCAGAAGCTAGCCAGCGAACTTCCGGTCCAGGCGCTTCAGCCCATGTTCGTGCAGACCGGTACGCGTATTGCTGACGCCATCGGGACATTCACTAATACCCTAGCTGCAAAATTAATTGAAAAATATTTAACCAAGGGTCTGGCCAATTCCGGCAGCGGTGGCACTCGGACGGTCGGCTCAAGCCCCCGTGGGTATAGTGGACTAGGCCAGTCTTCATCCGGCATCACCGCCGCCAAGATTCAGCTGGCTGACTTGAAACAAACCGATTATGTAGTTGGCGGAGAACGTGATGTCCTCTCCAGCATCGCCAGCTGTCCGGACGAAAGTGATCCGACGCCTGATACCTGCGTCATAGACAGCAGGTTTTCTACAGCCATCGAACAGCAGATGACGGTACAGGAAGCCTTGGATGCTGGGCTACTCGACGGCGCAAAAATTTTCGGCTATAACGCCCGTGGTGCCGAGCCGGCTTATTATGACGGCTACCCGTACCGCAGCCTGGTCATCCTCAGGAAATACAGAGTCATCCCGGTCGGATGGGAACTTGCCGCTCTGTATATCCGGAAGATCAGCGGTGGCAATTACACTTTGAATTCCATCATTAAGGATTATGATAATGCCAGTTCGCCATTTTATCATCTGATTGACCCGAACTGGGTACTGAAGTTGCCGGCAGTTACCTGCAACCGCGCCGGCGCCGGAGAGAAGATTGATTCTGAGGAAAAGATCCAGCAGGAAGACACAAATGGTGATGGAAACGTGGACAAAAATGACGCTGCTACCACTATCATCCAGAGGCAGACGGATTATTGTGCCGACGAACAGTCGTGTATCGCAGAAAACGCAGACGGTTCATGCAAGAAATGGGGGTATTGCGTGCAGGAAAAGCCGATTTATAAATTCAGCGGAAATTCATGTAACTCTGCCAGTGCCAGTTGTATGGCTCTCGCTTCCCGTACCGGTAATCAGGTTTCGTATCTGATGGATACGGTCAATAAAAACGGCTGTACTTCGGAAAATGTCGGCTGTCAGAATTATTGCCGTGACTGGGACAACGCCTCGAACCGTTGGACCTGTACAATTGCCGAGCCTCCGTCTGGCGGCAATCAGATAAACCTGAACCGAAATGCGTCGAGCTGTCAGGCGACGGGTGAAGGCTGTACCGAACTGATGAGTGTCGCAAACCGAGGCGTGAACCTCCTGAAAAATTCTGATTTTGAAAGCTTTGTCACGACCGCTGACAACGTCACCACCATGACTGACGGTATCAAAGATGGCCCGCCTTATAATCCTGACCTTTTCCCGGGCTGGATGGCAGGCAAGGTCCAGGGGGGCGTCCCGTGCGGTGACCAGCTGGCTGCCGTGTCCAGTTCGTTTACCGGTCGTACTGCAGTGCGAATCCGGTCGCTGGCTTCATGTGCGGGAGCGCAGCTAGGGGGGCACTGGATGATGACTTCTTACCCGGTGAATACCGGATCGGCGACGGACGGCCAGAGTTTCACGCTCTCCTTTTATGCAAAACAGTCTGGCGATGCAGTATGTAACCAATCAAACGGACAGTTGATCGTGAGGTTGGGTCGTGCAAAGGAATTCAACGGGGCATATTGCGATCCGGATGATGTAGCATGTCAAATGGACTATACACAAACCGCTACCATTAGCGCTAGCGGTGATTGGACTAGATATGTAGTTACGGCCAGTTTCAGTGATTTGCCCGATTCCGAATGGACCGGCGACTTTTTAAGGAATACTTTGTACCCAATGTTCCAACGGCCGAACGGCGATGGTTGTGATGTGCTGGTCGATGATATCCAATTGGAAAAAAATAACCTGACCAATTATAAGACTTATGAAGAATCCGCCAAGACATATTTAAAGTTACCTCCTGCGTACCTGAAATGTAGTGGCAACTCTGCGACTGATGATCCTAAGTGTGCCAATTATGCCCTGACGTGCAAAGCAACTGAAGTCGGCTGCGAATCTTATACCTCCACCACAACATCCAGGGTCGTGACCGGTACGATTACAAATCCAAATTCCTGCAATCCAAATGATCCGGCCTCGTGCAGTCAGTGTCCGGCCGAGTTTGTCGGTTGTCAGGCATACCGGGAAATGCCGATAGAAAATATGCCGAGCCGGCCAGCCCGTGATCCGATCTCGTTCGTGGCGTCCACTGGCAAGACCTGTCCGGCCACCGCCGTAGGGTGCGAAGAATATACCAACCTGGAATCAGTCCAGAACGGCGGAGAGGGCAAGGAATATTACAGCCAAATCCGACTGTGTGTGAATGCGGATGCGGCCAATGTCCGACCATACTACACCTGGGAAGGGTCCGATGAATTCGGTTACCAATTGAAGAAATACACTCTCAAACAGAGCAATGTCGACGGTGCGCCGTGTACCAATATGGTTTCTGAGAATGCCGCCTTCGGCGCGAACAGTTGGCCGAACTGCGTTGATAACGTGAATTTTGACGATAACGGTGACACCGTTCCGGAATCACACCCAGCCACCTCATGCGTGAATACTGCCGATACTTGCATACTCGCCACGCACACTTGTTCGGCCACCGGCGCTACCTGTTCATCGAACCGGGATTGTATCGACTCGCAATTGCAGAAGAATCTGGACTGCCGTGAATTTTTCGATGCACAAGGCAATGTTTTCTACCGCGAAAAGACGAGGGTCATTTTTTCCTCCGACCAGTGCAAAGCCTACCGTAACTCCAATGACGGGGCCAATGTCCTGTACCATATGGTCGCCAATGAAGGGGTCACATGCCAGGAGCAATTTGTAGGATGTCGTGCCTATAAGGGGAATGCCGGGGACAATTACCGCAGCATATATAATAACGACTTTGAGTCCGGGAGCGTCACCCCGTGGGTCGGAAATGCCGTATATAGTAATGAATCCACCACTGTAGGCGGCCACTCCATGCTGGTGGCAAATAACGCAGGATATCCAAATGCCGCTACAGCTCTGGGCATGTCCACTGACCGCTCTTATTCAATCACTTTTTATGCCAAATCAGCGGCCGCTGACGAGCCTGTCAGTGTCGCCCTGTCGACAAATCCTGCGCTGGTATTTTCTGGCCAGGCCGTGGTGCAGGCAGGCGACTGGAACGAATTTAAACTTGGCCCATTGTACATCCCGGCAAATACCAATCTTGCCAATGTCCAACTGCAGTTTTATGCCAACAATGCGTTTTTCGTGGACAATATCGTCCTGACCGAGGTTAACCAGAGCATTTACCTGATCAAGGATTCTTACAAAACATGTTCGGGATACGAAGGCTGCGACCAGTACCGCGACCGGGCGTCTGCGACCCATTACCTGAAATCTTTTGTCAGCCTGTGCTCTGAGGACAAAGTCGGCTGCGAAGCGATGATTGATACCAACAATTCCACTTCACCCAATGCAGTCCAGGGCGGTACGCTGACGGACGTGACTCGCGGCGAGCTCACAAATGACAATTCGATAGACCTGGCAGACATGACAGCCCTAGGATCCTATGTATATGGAGGCGGATTTACTCTCAGGAATTGGGATCCGGCCGACTGGAATGACGATAACATGATTGATTTGCGCGATTATGATGCCATGCTCCGTTATATATCATTTGGCGGTCCGGCACCGGCTAATCCGGTTGCCCAGGCCGGCCAGGTGGAAGTGGCGCCTGACAATGTCATCAACGTGGTGAATGACCCGAAGAAGAACTGTGCCGCCACGGACAAGGGATGTGAAAAAATGGGCCTGAGAACTCTGGAAGCGGACGGCACGATCAAAGGTTTTACGGATTCTTATATCATCAACAATCCCGACAAGTACAGTTCGAGCATCTGTTCTAGCCAAGAAGTGGGGTGTGAGGAGTATTCGTCCGACACCGGATCAAAATTTTATTTCAAAGATCCAGGCACCAATACCTGCGAATATAAGAAAGTGACAGGCCAGACGACTGCCGGATGGTACAAGACCAGCACCAATGCCGGCGCGCCTGATTGTCCGGTCACCTCGGGGATTTGTTCGTCAAATTCCGTGAACGCATACCAGCCATGCAGCACGGTCCAGGAATACAACATCTGCGGTGCCGGGGCTTTCTGCGCCATCGGCACTTGCAGCGACCAGAGCACCAATGCCGGCAAGATGTGTAGTACCAATGCGGACTGTCTGGGCGGAGCAAATGCTCTGTGTAATGTCACTTTCCCATTGACCGCCCGGCCGGTCGGCGGCTGGGTAGGGACCTGCTCTGCGTCTGATTCCAGCTGTACCGAATACCGCGATCCAGAGGAGCCTGTTGACACATCCGTCCCAGAGACGCCGAAATATTGCAATCCCTCACTGCCTGATGGCGTAACCCTCATTGATCATGCCAACAATGAACAGTTCGCCTGCCAAGCCTATTATTACCTATCGAATAGCGTGGATCAGACTGGCTGTAACGGGCTGGTAAACCGTGAAGAGGGGTGCCGCCTGTTCAATGACACTTCCAATTCGACCCTGAAATATGACAGCCAGCAATCACCGAACGGCAAGGAGCCAGTACCATGTGCTGATCCGACTACCTGTTCGAACGATTCCAATACCGTCCTGAAAGTCATCCGTGACCGGACCTGCGGCCAGTGGCTGGACTGTTCTGAATACATAACCCAGACAACAAAAGATAAGGGTAAAGAATTATTGTGCCTGCAGCGCGAACTTTGCGACCAGCTGGACCCGGAGACGGGCGAATGTATCCACCCGGTCCGTAGTGATGCGGTCAACCAGACATACAATACTCCTGCTTTCGTCGACCAGATCAAGAATAAGTCCGGTTTAGTTCTCGCCGGGCTCGATTGGGGCAGGCGCTGCCAGAACAACGAAAACCTCACCTGCGCCGTGGATACGGACTGTGACCGCTGCAGCAATGACGTGACCCGCACCTGCCTGAACGACGGCCAGTGCCAGAATGGCGGCACTTGCCAGACCGGCAACACCTGCGGCACGAACCAGAAGATCATCGAGGGCCAATATCCGGTAACCGCGATGAGCGAAGCCGGCCAAATCGGTTATGGCGGCAACATCATCGAGAACGGTGATTTCGGCGACAGCAGCTATACGCAGAACCTGAAACTCTCCACTGAGCTGAGCAGTCTCGATGCGCAGACTCCGCCGCAACCTGACGGCGCCTCATTCCTTCCGCTCGGCCAATTGTCCAGTCGCTGGCAACCCCTAGGATCATTAGATATCAATGCCATCCAATGGACAGAGGAAGATGACAATACCGGACAGATACCTTCATTAAATTATAATTTGGATGAAAATAACGTGGCAAAAATCGGCACGACCAGGCAGTGGGACGGCGTCTCATATAACTTGGGCACGTCGATCATCAGCGGCGAGTCGTATGTCGTCTCTTTCAAACTCCGCACCCAGACCCAGCCGACCAACCTGGACCTGATGAGAGTGCAGTTCGATTTCCAGTCCAGCACCGGTGGCCATTATTACCAGGACGTATCCTCATCATTCCCGCCGAAATCCCAGGCCGGCACGACCAGCGCCCCACAATGGGAGGAATACTCGTTTGGCCCGATCGATGCCGCTGTCCGAGCTGACGGTTCGCATGTGGCGTTCACTACAGCCAAACTGAATTTCGTACAGGCTGGCACCGGCACGACCATGACATTCTTCCTGGATGACGTGGCGGTCGAGCCAGTCCTGCGGGCCAATGTCGACAAACGTTGCCGCAACGGCCTGGCAGAGGACGAGAACAAGATCTGCACGACCGATGCCGACTGCGCGCCGGGCATTTGCTATGACTACACCAAGATCACCCGATCCTGCCGCTTGTACCCGCGCGCTGACTCGCCATATTGTACCTACAAGGACGAGACCAACACTACTTATAAAGGCTGGGAAGGCTACTGCCTGGAGACAGACCCGAAAAATCCGAAGTATTGCATCAACTGGTGGCCTGTAGATCTTCTGCGGGGGGAAGACAGCCTTTTTGGCAGCCTGCCGCAGTACCGCTATACAGGCCGGACACCGGTGTATATGTGCCTGTCCACGACCGGCAATTATGGCGTGAATCAGGATCCTTTCAGCGCCGACCCGAATGGCGGATCTAACAACATCAATGGTGGCGGACGGTATATCTGGCGGCAGACAAACGTTAGTCCAAATGGAGCGATAGATACGAGTTGTGATGATTGGGGTTATTATTGGAGTTTTGATGGGAACACTAATGGATTTGTGGCAAACAATGCCGTAACCATCGGAATGTGCTGCACTGATTCAAGTGAAAGAATGACAAGGGTTCCAAATAAAACCATATATATAGAAGATATTGAAAAGGTTATTATCCGTGTTGTTTATGCTCATGTATGGGGTGGTGCCTTGGCATATCCTCAACCAGAAATGGAATTTTCAGCCGAAACGGTCCAAAATAACCAGACCTACCTAGGGAGCGGTGTACAGCAGATTACTTTACGCAAGCAGTATGGCGCGGGTGGTAGGATGGCCTGGATTGGCGCTTCTCCAATCTGTCCTGGCGCACCCGATACAGAGCCGGATAAAGATTGCTGGGAATTTGAGTTTTGGTTTGTCCCGGAAAACGGCACATATAAACTTGAGAATTACAGCGCGATCATGAATGACCAGACTGGAGATCATACTGAAGGTGTCGCGTTTGTATATGATTTTTATCTGAAGGACTCCTGCACGGAAATAGCCCAAGTAGTGGACGATAACGGCGACACTAAGGCTTGGGCAACGAGGGTGCTGAACGGATCGACTTATACTGTGCCTGGATTGGCGTACGCGTACGGCCAAATTGCCTCGCCATTTGGTGCTTTGATTGAGCCGGATTCCGGAGTTTGTGGGACAGGGGGCACGGTTAATCGAGGCGATCCTGCGACATGGGATACGGATTGCAATGAGCCCGGTAAGCGGCCACCATATGCCCAGAATTCAACTGCAGACCCGACCGGCGGCTCTACATATAGCTATACTATTGCGGCTGTCCCGGCTAAATCTGCGGGCACGATGTGCCAAACAATTACTGGTCACTCCAAGAATGGCCAGCGGTGCGATAATGGCGTGGCTGATTGCTGCGAAAATTATGTTGCTGCCACGGGTGAATGCGCGGATGCTGATTTTACTGGGACGCCAGTTTGTCTTGGATTTAATTTGCCTAGTGGAGGCGCCATTGATCAGGGAGCGACTGGGATTGCCGCAGCAAGGCAGAAGATACGCCGACTATTCGCCACAACAATCGGATCTGTAGGAACATGGTTATTGCATGACAATGCGCCAGTGGGTGTTTGTGTCGGTGGTGCCAATAACGGTTCGCGTTGCGTATACAACGAGGATTGCGCTCTGCCTGGTTATTGCAGTAATATTTTGAGCTATTCGGCATCGCAAGCAACTAATAATACTGAGTGGGTCACTCCTTATTCAACAATGCCGATATGTCCGGCCACTGGGCGACCGGCTTATGACCCGGTAAATAATACGGATTATTGCGCGGTGTTGCCGATCGTGAAAAATATTGCCATCGGCACCGGCGACACGTTGGACGCGACCAAGACCAGCGTCACGGTCCAGCCAGGCAACAAGATCCAATTGAGTTTCGATATTCTGGTCAATCCTGACCAGAAACCGATCAGGCGCGTGCAGGTGGACTGGCGAGGAGACGGCACGGACGTCTTCACCCTCGATGGCCGTTATGATTCCGGCACGCTCGTGCTGACCAAAGCGTTCACCGACCGAAACGCCTCCGGGTACCGGCCGCGCATCAGGGTGATCGATAACTGGGACTGGTGCGGCATCAAGGAAGGCGCCAACACAGCCGGATTGGACCTGCGTTTCTACAGCGACCCGGCGGGCGATGACTGCATGGATGAGAACCCGAACCCGGACGTCCAGTATTGGATCGACAGCGGCAAGACGATCATCGTCCAGTAACAATTTTTTACTCCTGATTATCCTTTGTGCCCATGTATCTACATCTTTGGCTTAAATTCAAAATATTTTTTACCCGCCAGTCTCCCGCGGTACGTTGGACGACTGTCGCTTTGATCGTCCTGGTGATTTCAATCGGCCTCTTCGGGATAGCCCGACCCGCGCATGCGGATGTTTTCTCCTGGGCTTGGGATAATTTTATACAGACAATTGCCGACCTCTTATTGAACATTGCTGCAATAATTGGCAAGATCGTTATCGTCCTGATAGACATCCTGATCGGCATAGTCCAGTACAATGATTTCATCCGTTCCAATGCGGTCAGTACCGGCTGGGTAGTGGTGCGCGACCTGTGTAACATGTTTTTCGTGGCTGTACTGCTGATCATTGCATTCGGCACCATCCTGCGCATAGAATCCTACAAATACCAGAGCCTCCTGCCCAAACTTATCCTGATGGCAGTGCTGATTAATTTTTCAAAAGTCATTTCCGGGTTCCTCATCGATGTCAGTCAGGTGGTGCTTTTGACCTTCGTCAACGCCTTCAAGGATTCTGCAGCCGGGAATTTCGTCAGCGTGTTTCAGCTGAAGTCGATGCTCGGTTTTATCGATCCGAACGCACCTGACCAGGCCACAACGCTGAGTGACTGGCAGAAAATCGGTTTGCCGCTTTTCGCCATCATGCTCATGACCGTCACATTTTTCGTCATGCTGGCTATGATCATTGTCTTCATCGCCCGGATCGTTTACCTGTGGGTATTGGTTGTCCTTTCACCGCTGGCCTATTTGTTGGCAGTGGTTCCCTCGGGCAAGCAGTACGCGTCCCGTTGGTGGTCGACATTCGGCAAATGGCTGACGACCGGACCAGTCCTGGCGTTTTTCATCTGGCTGGCACTGTCAATCTTGACAACCTCGTCTGGGGACCCATCCAAGGTCGTTAATTTGTCGGGAGATCAAGGTAATTTGGTAAATAGCGGGATGGCCAACGCTGGCATGAATCCTGGCCTCGGCACAGTTTCAAGTTCGGACAATTTGCTCGGTTTCATTATAGCCGTCGCATTACTGGTCATGGCCATGGGTTTTGCCCAGGCGCTCGGTGGGTTTGCCGGTAAATGGGCCGGGAATATGATGGGCAAGGTGCAGGCCATGGGGTCGGGCGTGCTCAAGGCAGGTGGTGGAATATTGAAATTGCCCGCCAAGGGCGCTGGTTATGCGGCGAAGAAAATTTATGCAAAGACGGGCATCGAATTGCGTCCGACCAAAATCCGTGACAACATCAGGGAGGGCATGAAGCAGAAGAGGGAGAAGGATGAACTGTCCGGCCGTCAGGCCGCAGGGGCGAAGATGCGTGAAAAGGGAGGGTTGAGAGCGGCGATTTATGGACTGGGGACGCCGGATTTTGCCGAGCAGTATATGCGCGGCTTCCTGGCGACAAAAGGTATCAAGAGATTATTCAAATACCGGCCGGAGCGGATGAAAGAGCTTCAAGGGAAACAGGACAAAACCAATGAAGAGATTGCGGAACTGAAAAAACTAGAGGCTCTGGAGAATCCCGTAAGCGCTTATGAAACTTACCATAAGGGCGAGATGGTCAGCGCGCAGGAAAATAAACAGCACCACCAGGATGAAATCAATCGGATTGAAGCCGAATTGGCCCGTCCGACTGATATCAATGACCGGAAAACCAGGCTAGAGCAAAACATCGCGCAAGAAATGGCCAAAACGCAGGTTGACCAGGATAAGGTGGATAAATGGAATGAGCAGATCAGGGGTTTGGACGAGGAGCTGGCGAAAATTAATGCAGACCCAGAACGTACCACCCGGCTAAATAGACAGAAAGCTGAAGAACAGGTGAATCTTGATAATGAAAGGAACCGTTATGATGCCGCGCAGCGAGCATATACAAATTTCACTGCACCGGGCCGTTCAGACGCGGAGAAGACACGAGAAGCCAAGACTTGGATAAATGATAAATATAACCGAGAAATCCGGGAAATTGACTCTGAATTGGCGAATATCCAATCCGGCAAGATGTCGACTCCCCAGCAAAGGAAGATGCAGAAAACACTTGAACAGATTGAAAAAGACATTGCTAAATTAGATGAGGAGAAACGAATCAAACTAGCGCTTGATCCGAATGCAAATACTGACAGGGAGGATGCTTTGCGACAAGCCCTACTCAATAAAAGACAGCCATTAATTGACCCAACGACCAATACGCTTAGAACTGACCGGACTGAGGAACAGGATAAGGAACTTGCCGAATCAAATTATTTAACAGATTTACAGAAAAAGAGGGAGTCTTTAGAAAAGGAGCGTGATTATGGTAGGGATGTTACATCTCGCGCTGAAACGAGAAAGACACTGGAAGAATTGGAAGCCGTAAAGAAGAAACAGGGGGAACAATTAGTTGAGATGGCCAGTTATGCTCCCCAAGATTATTATTCCCGCGCCGCAGGACGTGAAGCCATAAATAAAGAGGCCAGGAAGATCGATACGGAGAACGAGGACGAACTGATCGCGCTTTTCAACAACGCCATGCGGAACAAGGACCGGTTCCTAGCCGGTGCAGTGGCGAAACGCTCGGCTGAAGTTGGGCATTTGAACGAATTGCTGAATGCACAGGGCCTCACCGCAAACCAGGATGGGATGAATACGTTTATTAATGAGCGATTCATCAAGGATTTGGGCATGGCGCAGCAAGCAGCGTACAACCTCCAGAACGATTTGAGCGAAACCGCGCAAAAAATCAACCATTGGACATTTGCCCAAAGCGTCGGGGTAGAGAACGGTCTGTATCACCAGCGGACTGCTGATACTCAGGGGTATCGTTCATTTATCGAAATGAGCAAACGAGACCTGGAGGGCCTGATGCGCCAAGGCAACAGGCTCATGTATGGCGGCGAGGATAAGGACGGTAATTTTGTCATGGGCCGGCAGGGATTGCTGCTTATTCGTAAAAACTACGATCAGATGATGAAGAGTATGGGCAAAGAGCGTTTTAATAAGAATGCTGCCATGAAATTAATCACTGACGACTCACTGGCGAAACTAGAAGACCTTCTCGAAAAAGACCAGTCAATTGATCGAAGAATTTTCAATGGTTTCAGGAAATCATTAAAAGATTTTGCCGCCGGTTCAATCAATGAATTGAAGGGAGAGGCGGAAATTGTCAACCGAGTAATAAACGGATAATATGCCGACCAAACAGCCAGTAAAATTTCAGGAACTTTCAAGCCCGGACAGCGTCAAGGCACTGGAAAAGCGCTTGCGTGACATAATCATTTTCAATGAAATTAATTATGCTTTTAATTTTTACCGGAATGTCAGCTCTGCCCTCAGGCAGGTACGCGGTCCAGATGCAACATCAGATGTGTATAAGCATTTAGAATTATTGGCTACCCAGGCCGGATGGGTGGCATTGCCGATATTAAAAGACCCGGAAGTGTACGGCTTGTTCCATGACAAATTCCGCATCGGATTGTCCATGGAGGATTTCCTGATCGTCGATACGGTTCGTGCATGGGTAAGCAATGACATGATCTTGGAGGAGAGGGACGAACTAAAATCCCGCCTGAGACAGGTGCTAACCAACAACTTGGAGATTCTTACATCCACCCCGCTGATGGTTAATGAGTCTTCGGTTAAAGGAACTTGCAACGAATGGTATAAGGAATTTACCCGCCAATTAGGCATGGCGCCGGTCGACAGTGTGAAACGTTCACAATATTTCTCCACTAATAACAATTTCCGGCGCCTAGCTCCACAGGAGCAGTCAATAATCAAAAAATTATTTGCTCTGATAGAATATGTCCAGCTTCCATCGACTGAACCAATTGGGCTGGAGGAGGAAATTCCAGTGGATGATCCTGGGCGAGAAGGAGTGATCCGGGGGGGTAAATTTGAGCGGATCAATTTAGAGCAGTACAAGCAGGACAAACAAATCATGGAGGCGCTTTACTCAAGTGGGACAAAGATTTCTTCGGTAACCCAAAGCGTTGCCGCCGCACAGGCGTCCCAAAAAACCCGCGATCCGATGGATCAACTAAGGTCTGCTTATGCAAATTACCGGCATGATCGTCAGCGCGTTTTGGATATAGAGGATAAGGTGCTGGTCAAGACAAAGGGAGACCCGCATGCGATTTATCACGAATTATCGAGCACGGTTCAGGCCGGTGAAAAATTAAAAGCTCTGGCGTGTCTGAAACTTTTAGCGCGCCAAAAAGCGCTCACCACCTCGTTACGCGAAAATCCAGCCTGGTGGGAATCGACCGCCGAATACATTGCAAAAAAATATATCGGGCAGTTTCCTGCGCCGGAAGTGAAACTAACGATCAGCGACCTGAAATATAACCCAATTACACCAGCCGTAATTTCAGAATTTCTCCAATTTATTCTGGAAAGCCGGTTGCGAATTTCCCGTTCAGAATCAGCACTGATCGGGGTGGAGATCGGACAATTGCTAGGGGGCGAATACCAGAGCATGGCTTATGGGAATGCGGAAACTGGTGAATTTGAATGGGTGAAAAATAAAATTGCCGACCGGAAGCTGGTCTGTGAATTGGTATACAGCAAGTAATATTATGCGCATCGCGACTTAGACTGCGTTTTTGTATTCGTTGT
>CAZVMV010000013.1:0-32952 GCA_964628855.1 uncultured Gammaproteobacteria bacterium
CCGCCCACCAGTTGGCAATGCTCAGTTGGGCCGAGACCACGAACAAACTGAACAGTTTCAGTTTGTGAGGAGTCGAGGCGGGCGTGGCGATGCGGGAACCGCCGACACGCCCCGGGTAGAGCGTCACATTGACATTGTGAAGGTCAGAGGTTCAACTCCTCTCGTCCCCACCATGGACACAAAATATAATACTCGCTTATGCCGGTGAATCCGCCGAGGTAGCTCAGTGGTAGAGCGAAGGACTGAAAATCCTTGCGTCGCCAGTCCGATTCTGGCCCTCGGCACCTTCCCATTCCAAGATTAAAACAGTCATGATATCATAGAGTGGATATTAACCGCTTGTTTTATCAATGAAAAAGATCTATTACCACAAATTAATACGGGATAAAATTCCAGCCATCATCAAGGCAAACAATGCCCAGTATTCGATAAAAAGACTGTCCCCCAAACAATTTGAAATTGAGCTGTATAAAAAGGTGGGTGAAGAGGCCACTGGACTGATGGCAGCAAAAAATAAGCGAGAGCTCACATCCGAACTGGCAGATGTCCAAGAAGTGCTGGCAACGATCCGCCGGTACAAAAAAATAAAACCGTCGTGCGTCAGGGATGAATTGAAGAAAAACATGAAACGCAAGGGTGGATTTCAAAAACGCCTATTCCTTGTCTGGGCCGAAGATAACGGCTACCGGACAAACGAACGTAAATATAAAAAATAATATCTAACGGGGTGTAGTTCAGTTGGCTAGAACGCTCGCTTTGGGAGCGAGAGGTCCCCGGTTCAAGTCCGGGCACCCCGACCAGTAAACGCAATAATTATGAAAATCCGCACAGGACATCTAACATTTCGTATTGTTCTGCCAATTTGTATTTTTGCAGCAATTATTACTAGCGCGGCAATTTATATCAGTATGGGCGCGCTACGGGCTGATATAAAAATTTCACAATCCGAGCAGTTGGGAACAATTATCGATGAACGCTCCGAACACATTGAAACTTACCTTGACGAAATAACTGCCTTCACAAAAATAACAGCCAGTGACGAGTTTATTTCAGGCTGTCTTTCTGAAAACGGACACGCGGCAAATACCTGTAATAGTAATGAATTGTCCATCTATTTGCTAAAAAATAAATTCCCTTTGATCGACAATTTGATAGAAATATATTTACTGGATTCAAAGGGCACTCTTATTGCTTCCTCATTCCTTAATACTCAATTAGGCGTCGATCAGTCAAAATCCGAAGAATTTCTCAACGGACGATCCATTCCTTACATTTCAGAGCCATATCTGAACTCGTCAAATTCTAATGAGACGGATATAAATGTTTCTGCTCCGATCACAAATAATACAAAAATTGTTGGCGTTGCGGTTAGTCGTTTTCGTTTCAATAAAATTTCCGACATCGTGACAAACCCAAACGGGCTTGGCGATTCCGGGGAATCATACTTAATCAATAAAGATGGCCAGCGACTGACGGCCGGAAGATTCACAAGCCAGTCATTATTTGAAAGGGTTAGCAACCCGAATACCATGACCTGTCTGGCTGATTTAAAAAAATACGGAGAGAGCACAGAAGGCGTAGAATCACATAATGAAGAGCAGGCGCGGTTTAAAAATTCCAGCGGTAACATAATTATTGGCGGCCATGGCTACGTAAAATCACAACGGTGGTGTTACCTAGTTGAAATGATGGAAAACGAAGTAACAAAACCAGTTGATGATCTGGGTTGGGTGTATACCCTCACCGGGGTGGGCGTCATGCTGGCAGTGACAGGATTCGCATTCTGGATAAGCAAACGCATAACACGTACGCTGAAAGAGCTGCTGAGAATGGCCCAGCACATAGAGGCAGGCAATTATGAACCATCCTCAGAAACACTTCCAAACAATGAAGTTGGCCAGATGGCTTCTGTACTCGAACAAATCGACAAAAAACTCAAAACGGCAAAATCACCGAAAAAGCGTGACGACACACCGACCGCAACCCCATGGTCTGACTAAAAATTTATATTCAAGCTTAAGTCCATTTTGGATTGAGGGGGTTTTTTAGCTAAAATTAAGCCAAATCGTCGATTTAAAAAAAGCCTGTATTGACTGTTTGTCCAAAAGGGTGTACCATGGGTGTCAACCAATATTTTTGACGTATGACCAATTCAGATACCGATGACCACCCCGGCCCTTCCATGGGCCAGACAATCACTTCCCTCAAACAAGCCATCTGGAATCGGCGCCCGATCCTGGAAAAAATCATGCGGCTGCATGGTCAGGAAAAATTATCTAATTTTACCAAATACTTCCTAAGCATAAATTCCCACCCACAGCTGGACGCACGTCGGTCTGAGCTGGTTTCAGTTGCCAAGGAAATTATCAGCCAACGATTAGGTAAAACGATCGGCGATGAAGTGGCCCGCCAGTTGGAGGCCTACCCACTCGTATCGACTACTGACCATCACGGTCCGATAGACCATCCATTTTTCGTAAATTCAAATATCATAATGGCATTGTCGTTCCTCCAGAAAAAAATAAACGTATTAAAGCATCTGGTAGTTTTTTCTTTCTCGAGCATTTCACTCAATAATGCCTCAGCTTATGCGCGAGGCATCCTTTTTCATGGCGGTATTAATGGTACCAATAATCTAATCCGCCTACCATTTTTCCCGGACAAAGAAAAAATGGGAGTCGTGTACAAATCACGACCATTTAATGCAACGGATATTCAACGCGCCCACCTGGATCTAGATAAACGTATGTCCCAGGGCAACATCACTCCAGAACGCTGCAACCATGTCCACCAAATTATCGATGAACTGATTGCCACACCCGCGATCATTGCCACACCCGACCTACTCACGCAAATCACAAAACTGAATTATGAACTCTGGCCATTCATGTTCCATCCGACGCATGAGGCGGTCGACGCAAACCAAGGCGCCATCCCTAACCTCGTATATCTGGATATCGAAACTTTAGCCAGCACACTGCTTATCCGATATCATCTCCACAATTCCCGATCTCCGATCTACCGCATGCTATTCGACAGCAAGATGCGTGAACGTGCGATGGAACTTTTTGACGGTATCCACGGCGCCCATACCAGACAAAATAACCTTGGCACTACCTTTTTCTGGGCACTCAACGAAAACAATCACCGCAAACAGCTGGAGCTCAGGGATGGGCGCCTTTTCTCAGAAAATAGCGATACCGGTATTTCCATCTCCCCGGAACCAATCAATCGTGCCCTGGCAGAAAAAAGGATTTTCCCCAATATGATCTTGTGCTACCTCATAATTTCGCTTTATTATGGTATGAAATGCCTGGGCGGATTTTCACAGGTTAATGACCTGACACAGACAAAAATGGCCTGGCAACAATTGCTGCGTGAAAAAGGGGAAATTACAGAAGCCGAAGCAGTTGAACCGGTACAAACTGCCGCTTTCGGAGGTGACGGACTGGTCCTGTCCTATCTATCCACCCCCACCGGATCAATTGTGCCTGCTACAGGCATTGATATGATTTTAGAAAATATTGATACCCGTCTCGAAGAATTCCAGTCCCTCGCGCATTCTATTACCGTCGAGGAAATGATGTATTCAATGTTGCCCGAAATGTATACGGTTTTGTACGCAGCACAGGAAAGGGACACAACCATGCAAGCACTCACTCCCGAACTAATACTCAAATCGACCGGCTTGCACGCAAAACTGGTTAAAATTTCCCAAAACCACTCAGCCAGCCCGTTCTTCCTCAAACGCCAATCAAAAGTCCAGCCCGAACCCTCAATGGCGACCTAATAGCATATATTTATTTTTCATCGTAAACCCATAAAACGAATGGAAAAAAAATTTTCCAGCGTTTATACTGTAGTAAAATGCATCCCAAGTGGCAAAGTCGCCACCTACGGCCAGATTGCCGCATTGCTTGGGTCTCCTCGGGCGGCCAGGATGGTCGGCTGGGCATTACATGTCCTGCCTGACGACAAGCTCAAAACAGTGCCTTGGCAGCGAGTGATCAACCGGGAAGGCCGGATCAGTACCGGCTGCCAGGAGCACTCAAAAAACCTCCAGGCGGAACTCTTGAAAAAAGAGGGTGTTGAGGTTACAATGAGGCAGGGAAATTACTACATCGACTTAAAACAATACCTTTGGCACCCTTAATAATGCGGGTATAGTATAATGGCTATTATGTCAGCTTTCCAAGCTGAAAATACGGGTTCGATTCCCGTTACCCGCTCCAGTGGTTTATGAAAAAAATTACTGTGGGCATCTTCTTCGGTGGACAGTCGCCTGAACATGAAATCTCAGTTATGTCTGCCGCAAATGTGATTAAAGCAGTTGACCGCAAGAAATTCTCGGTCAAGGAATTTTGGATTGATAAAAATGGCGTTTTCTGGACCGGAACCAACGTTTTTCTAAACGTAGGCGAAAAACACTTCAGCGCAATCAAACGCGCCGACTTAAACACGCTCAATAAGCAAATCAACATCGCTTTCCCTGTCCTGCATGGTACTGGCGGTGAGGATGGCACCATCCAAGGAATGTTCCGCATGCTGAACATTCCGTTTGTCGGAGCTGACGTGCTATCCTCGGCTGTATGTTTGGATAAAGCCGTATTCAATGAATTGATGGCTTACCACGGCCTGCCTAAGCCAATATTCGTCATACTGGACTACCGACGGCAAACTGCTAAGGAGCTAGATGACAAAATTAGACAGTCCCTAGCCCTTCGCTACCCCGTATTCGTGAAACCGGCACGAACTGGATCATCTGTTGGAATTACGAAAGTAAAAGCAAAATCAAAACTCGGACCCGCCATCTTGTTCGCGAAAAAATACGACCACAAAGTCATTGTCGAGGAGTCGGTGGAAAACGCCTATGAAATTGAGACAGCGGTATCCGGCAACACAATAAAGGATTTCAAAGTCGCCACGCCTGGCCGGATTGTGCCGTCGAAGGAGTTCTATGATTACGATGACAAATATTATGACGGCAAAAGCTACCCAGAAATACCAGCCCCATTGCCAAAAAAGATAATGTCCGAAATAAAGCGCCTGGCCGTAGAGGCTTACCGGCTCGCAAATTGCGAAGGTTTGGCCAGGGTCGATTTTCTAGTGAAAAAAAACGGCAAAATCTATCTGAATGAAATTAACACCATCCCTGGATTCACACAAATTTCCATGTACCCAAAGATGTGGCAGGCAAATGGCATTTCCTACACCAATTTGATTACCAGACTCATAACACTTGGGTATAACAGGTAATTGCCATGAATTATTCTGAATTTATCACTGACCAGCTGAAGCAAGCTTCTTTTGTAGCTAACAAAAACTTCGGCCATGTTACCGGTTCGATCAAACCGACTGACAAGAACCAGGTCCTGACAGAAACCGACCTGGCCATTGGTAAATTACTGGTCAACAGCATCCAGAAGGAATTCCCGAATCATAATATAATTGATGAGGAGACCGGCGTCATTGACCGGCAATCCCAGTGGACCTGGGTCATCGATCCGATCGATGGCACCAGTAATTACGCCGCTGGCGCACCATTATACGGGACGATGATAGGCTTACTCAAAGGGCCCCTACCTGTTGCCGGAGGGGTCATTTTGCCCAATTTTCAAGCAATTTTTACCGCCGAGAAGGGGCGGGGGGCTTTCCGTAACAACCAGCAAATCAGGGTTACTGGAAATAAGGACATTACAAACGCTTTAATTTCATACGGCATAGATCACCATCATGACAATCCGGAATTGACGGGTCATGAGATAGAAATCGTGCGCCGCCTGGTCGTGCGCTCACGTAACATACGTTCGAGTAATAGTGTTTTTGACGCGATGATGGTGGCCACCGGCGCCTATGGTGGGTGGCTGTGCCAATCCAGCCACATCTGGGATTGTATTGCCCCACATGTCATTATAGAAGAGGCTGGGGGTATTTTCACTGATTTTTTCGGCAAACCAATGGACTATTCAAACCCGCTAAGCAGGGCCGGCCAAAACTTCACCCAATGCGCCGCCTCACCGGCCATTCATAATCAACTGTTAACGTTAATCCTTGAACACGATCAGGCCTTGACATAATACCCAGACCTGCTAAAATACCCCTTCAAATCCACCCTCGTGATAGGGTGTTTTTTGATACCCATATTGCGACTAATATTAGCTAAATTTTTACAATTACTAACCATTAACCGCTAATATAAGCCAATATCGGAAGATACCACTAACCGAAATGTATGATCAAGCAAATTACTCTTAGAAAAATCAAATACATAACAATAATTGTCCTCTCAATCTTTACTTTCGAGTTTTCATTCCCACACCTTGCGCTAGCACAAGTAACGAACGAGCCTCAAATAGCGGCACCGGAACAAATAGTTGCCTCCAAGCCTCCGGCTCCCACCGTTCACCTGCCGGAAAATGGGGATCGCCCACAGCCAGCTGCCAAAAAAACCCTGAACCTTACTGTTACTGCCTACTCATCTACTGTAGAGGAATGCGGAAGCACTCCATTTACCACCGCCTCAGGCACCCAGGTGAGGGACGGCGTGATTGCAGCTAATTTCCTGCCGATCGGCACAAAAGTCCGGTTCCCAGACCAGTTCGGCAATAAAATCTTTGTAGTCGAGGACCGTATGGCTGCCCGATTTAATAAGCGGGCGGACATCTGGATGCCAAACCGTCAAATGGCGCTCCAATGGGGCGTCAGGTATGTGAGGATGGAAATACTTTAATTAACACCAACAAATCCCGCTCAAAATAGCGGGGTTTGTTTTTGGCCAACCCTTGAAAAAATAGCCTCACATTGATACCATACCTATACGCCCTGATGGCCACGTAGCCAAGTGGTAAGGCAGAGGTCTGCAAAACCTTTATCCGGCGGTTCGATTCCGCCCGTGGCCTCCAGTGTATTGACACGGAATCACAACTTTGAAACAATACTACCGTAACTCATGCGGGTGTAGTTCAGTGGCTAGAATGCTTCCTTGCCAAGGAAGAGGTCGGCGGTTCGAATCCGCTCACCCGCTCCAGACCAAACCAGTATGAACAATACAAACGTTGTCCTAGTCCTCCACAACGTCAGGAGCCGATTTAACGTTGGGGCCATCTTCCGTACGGCCGATGCCGCTGGAGTGAAAAAAATCTATCTCTGCGGCATAACACCGGCACCGCCTCATCCCAAGATAGATAAGGTAGCCCTGGGCGCAGAAAAAACCGTACCGTTTGAAAAGGTTAAGCATACTTCCGTCTTACTGAAAAAACTCAAATCTGAAAAAATACGACTCATAGCACTGGAACAGTCGAAATCAAGCAAGCCGTATTATCAGCTGAAAAAACGCTTCCCTCTGGCCTTAATTGTCGGCGCTGAAGTGAAAGGCCTGCCGGCTTCACTGCAAAAACTTTGCAATAACGTGATCGACATCCCCATGCATGGCCATAAAGAATCACTAAATGTGGCAATTGCGACGGGCATCGTATTATTTGATATAATTAAATCCTGAGCCGCCGTGGCGGAACTGGTATACGCGACGGACTTAAAATCCGTTGGGAGCAATCCCGTGTCGGTTCGATTCCGACCGGCGGCAATAAATGTAATCAAATATCCGTGGTCCTGAGCATAGCGAAGGGCAGCACCAAAAAAACAAGGTTTACGAAGAACCCTGTTTTTTAATTTTACTATTTTAATTTTCGGACGAGTTGAGCGTGGACTTTCCCGTTAGACAATACCACGCCATTATCACTTGCGCTCCAATGGCCCCCTTTCATGTTTGTCGCCTGTCCGCCTGCCTCAGTCACCATGAGCATGCCGGGGTTGACGTCCCAGCGATTTTGATGGCCGACCATCACCAATCCGTCTACCGCCCCGACTGCCACCGAACTGTAAGCAAAGGCGCTGGATCCAAAAACGCGGATATTATTTACTTCTGGACGTAACCTTTTCATGATATCCATTGCCTGGTGTGAGGCCTGGATATTATGTGTAATATTTACTGATATGATCGAATCATGTATTTTACTGCGGGAAACATGGACGCGCTTGCCATCCTCATAAGTGCCATGACCCCGCAAACAATACAACAATCTTTTCATGACAGGAAAATAAAACACCCCTTCGTATGCTCCTCTGGAGTCGAGCACTGCGATGGAGACCCCAAACAAGGGATTACCGATGGCGAAATTAGTCGTACCGTCCAACGGGTCAATTACCCAGGTGTATTCACTTTTGATTGGCTCGGTATCTGGCGATTCTTCGGAAATTATTGCATGTTGGGAATACTGGCGTTTTATCGTACTTATAATTTTCCCCTCGGCCAGCTTGTCGACATAAGTCACCATCTCATGGTGCGCCTTGAAATGGCGGGCGACATGTTTCAATTTGCCAAAATGCTTAAGCTGTATCGCGCCAGCAAGTTTTGCGGCTTTGATAAGGGTGTGCTTGAATATCATATTTTTGCTAATATTTTTAATTCTAACTTGCCAGTTTCGGTATCAAAAATGGCAAATGACGGGGCATAAAAAATATTCGCCAAATTGCCCGGATTGGCAATGCGAGCGTTTCCGATTGGCTCTTCCCATGGCTTGTGGTCATGCCCGTAAAAAACCAGGTCATATTTACCTTCTGCGGCCAGACCCCTGGCCATGTACGGATAGTGGACAAACGCTATTTTTTTACCACCGAGTTCCAGCTCTCCAATCTCGCCATGGATCTTCACATTCTTCAACTCCTCGTATGACAACCTGGCCATATTATAGCGGTCACCATCCACATTTCCGAAACACATATGGATCTGTCCGTCATAATGCTCAGAGATAAAAGCTAGCGTCGCTGGGGCGCATACGTCGCCGCAATGAATGAGAGTCGAAACCTTCTGTTCATTCAGATAGGCCAATGCTTTTTCGATATTCGGCTGGTTATCGTGGGAATCAGATATTATGGCTATTTTCATAAGAAAAAAATTACAGATTGCCCCGTAACCAATTATACACCCAAGCGCCGTATTCACGGACTGTCGCACGGGAATCCATAAGATTACGATAATGGCTCCCGTCAAAGACCGGATTCCGCGGCGCGGCTACGCAAATGATGTTCTGGGTTACCTTTTTGAATATTCGGCATGCCCGACCAGAATGGAAATCGGAGGTAACCACGATTGCTCTCTGCCAACCGTGTTCTTGCATGATCTGAGTGCTGTACAAAGCATTAGTATAAGTATCTTTGGAACGGTTTTCCTGAATTATGTCATCTTCCGGCACGCCAAGCATCACGGCAAATGGGGCCATGACTTCACTTTCTGCCTCACCCTGAAAATGGACGATACCGCCGGAAACGATGATAGTCGGGGCGAATCCAGCCTTGTATAATTCTACACCCTTCGTAACCCGCTCCTCGACGCCCCACGGCAGCGAGTGAGTGTCGGAAATTATCCCGCCGCCCAAGACAATTATTACATCTGACTTAACAGGCGTGTCATTATGAATCAATGGGCTGACAAGCAGGCGATTGGCATCAGTGAATGTGGTAATAAATAAAATTACTGAGATAGCGAACATTATCCACAGAATAATTGTCGGCAGTTTTCTAATAAACTTCATCATGACCGTAGTTTTTTTAACATTTTTACGTCATCCAAGTCCTTGTTTTCGCTGGGCGGTGTTTCCAAAATAAAATCAACTTGCTTCAGTTTCTGATGATGGAGCAGGGCACGGAAACCCTCCGCGCCGATATGGCCATATCCGATATGATCGTGCCGGTCTTTGCGGGAATTTAAACCAAATTTCGAATCATTTGCATGGATGACAAAAAGTTTTTCCAAACCAATAACTTCGTCGAATTTCGACAGCGTATCATCAACGTTCTTTTTCGTCCTCAAATCATACCCAGAGGCAAAGGCATGACAGGTATCAAAACAAACGCCAATTGGATAATCAGGCACGGCCTTTATTAATGCAGCAATTTCCTCAAACGTATCGCCGATGATGTTTCCAGAGCCAGCAGAGATCTCCAGCAAGAAACGCGTTTTACCCTCGTATCCGGAGACTACTTTTTTGAGTCCGGCGACTACTTTTTTCATCGCCTGGTTACGCCCTAGGTCGCTGGCTGATCCGATATGGGTCATCAGAGCTCGCGCGCCCAGCAAAGATCCCCGATCCAATTCCTCCCGTATTACTCGTATTGAACTAGCGCTTATCCTATCCGTGGACGAGGCCAGATTTATATAATAAGGGGTATGGATGTAGACGGCGGTCAGTTTGTGCTGCTTCAGGTTGGCATGAAAAGTACTGACAGTGTCAGGATCCAGCACTGGCGCTGGGCCGCCTTGAGGCGAGCGAGTGAACATCTGGAAACACTCACAGCCGGTTTTTGCCGCATTGATGGGCGCATTAAACACGCCGCCAGCGATGGAAACGTGTGCGCCAATATTCATAGGGGTAATAGTTATTTCGACTGATTATCTTCCAGCCATTTGAAGACTTTTTGGCTGCGTAAAATGTTCCGCAAATAATCTCGGTATTCCGGCTTCTTGAGTTGTTCGGCTATTTCAGGCCTTTTTTCATATTGTTTCTGGTGGTCAGCGATCTCCTTGTCCAATTCCCCATCACTAACCTGGATTTTCTCTTTGGTAGCGATTTCACGCAAAACTAACGCTGTCCTGATCCTTTTTTCAGCCTGCGGCCTAAACTCCTTTTCCAGCTCTTCTTTTGACTTCTTGATGCTCTGTAGGTAATCGTCAAATTTCATGCCCTCGCCGGTCACTTCGTGCTCGAGCTCATGCATCATTTTGTGTAGCTCTGTCTCCATTAGAATTTCTGGTATGTCTCCAAACGATGATTTAGTGATCAGCTGGTTAACAATTTCCAGCTCCCAGCGCTGCTGCTCCTTGTTCGCCTTATCCCGATGGATGCTTTGTTCAATTTGCGCGCGCATTTCGTCCAGCTTTTCAAATTGGCCCAGCATTTTCGCGAACGAATCATCCACGACTGGCAGCTCAATTTCAAAAACATTATTCACCTTTACTTTGAATTCAACCGGCTTACCGGCCAAGTCCTTGCGATGGTACTCTTTGGGAAACTTCAATTGGAATTCCTTGGTTTGGCCGGCGGCCATGTCGATAACGCTGTCCTCGAAACCGGGGATGAAATGCCCTTCGCCGATCACCACTGGATGATTTTTACTGGTCCCGCCGTCGATCGGCACCTTATCCATATAGGTGTCCAGGTCAATTTCAACTTTATCGCCTTTGCGGACCGGCCGGGTCACCAGTTTTTCCTTGCCGTACATTTTACGTAAATTTTCCACCGTCTCATCGATTTCTTTTGGCTCGACCTTCACTTCGCGTTTTACCGCTTTTACCTTGCGATAATCAGTTAAATCCACCTTTGGCAATAATGAAACGATCGCCTTGTAAGAAAGGGGGTTGCCGGGCGCCAGCTTCTCCAACGTTACCTGGGGCGGGCCAATAGTCACTAATTTATTTTCTATAATCGCTTCAGTAAATGATTTTTCAATGGCCAGCTCCGCTGCTTCCTGCAAAATTTTCATGGTGCCCAGTTCACGTTCAACCATCTCATAAGGGGCTTTGCCCGGCCGGAAACCGGCAATCTTGGTACCATACGACAAAGACTTAGCTGCCTGTTCTTGGTATGGCCCGATTTCTTCCTGGCTTAATTCAATAGTTAGTTCGACCTGGCTTTTCGGTAACTGTTTGATACTTGTTTTCATGGTATTTTTTAGAGATAAAAAATCAGCCTTGGATACTTAATATTAGACCGTTTCCAGGGTTTTTTCAAGCTAAACCCAGTAAACCGAGGACTGCCCTGCCTTTTTCCAAACCGTGCTGGTATAGACGATATACTTTCGCCCGGTCAGTCACGCTATTTGTAAATTCAAGTTTATTGCTTACAACTGCGACATTTCTATATTTGGACAACTTTTTTCTCGTCTCATACGAAAAAGAATTTTTCAAGCGCGGCCATGATATTTCCCATCCGAAACATATTAGATTAAGCAAAGCTTCCAAGAAATAGTAAGGCAAAGCAAAAATCGTAAACCAAGCTTTTTTCGCGTTATTTATTACATACAAAATTTTCTTATCTGGATGTTCGCGCACTATCTTCTCCACGTCCCAGTCCTGGATCAGCCCGCCGTCCAGATATTCTCTCCCTCTGACTTCTACTGTATTAGCATAAAAAGGCGGTGCGGATGAGGAAGCTTTCAGAACCTGGAGCGTATCCTGTCGTCCGTCCAAAAAAACAACCCTCTTAAGCTGTGTGTCATATGCAGCCGCATAAAAGGGTATGTCCTGGTTCCGAATCGCATCAACATGTAATACCTTGATATTACGCTCTACATGCATCAGGTAGTCAATGTCAACGATGTGGCGAACCTGATGCCCAGCCCGAAACCGGCGCATTAACAGGTCGAACAGGTAAACAAAAAAACGGTACGGCCTAATGAAATTACTCCCTACCAGATCTTCATAATAAATACTTGACCCCAGCCTCGCCTGGCGGCTGTCGGTTTGTGCCGCCAAAAAATAGGCTAAATCATGGGCGCCGGCTGATGCTCCGTAAACGCTGTGCACGCGCCCATATATATTTGCCTCCTGAAATGACGTCACTACGCCAGCCCCGAACACTCCGAGCATAGCCCCGCCCTCGATCATTATGATGACGTCCCGCTCCATTTTGTTACGTTTTCGGCCGCTTGTCTATGATGCGCTTTTCCTTCAGTTCGGTCTCAGTACCCAGCATATGCTCCAGTTCGTCCAGCTTCTTTTCCTCTATCTGGACCGTGACAAACATTTCACCGCGAACCTTCTTGTCGATCTCCGCCCTGACCTGTCCAAATGTTTCATTCAGTTTTACGGCGACATGAGCCACTATCTCATCCGTCTCAAAGGGATCATTATTTTTCTTTCGGATCTCCACCTGCCATTCGTCTATTCCCTGGATGCCGGACATGACCGGATAAAAATCATTCAGGTTAATCAGCTCGCCTTTTACTTTGGTCAGATGGAACTCCTTGATTTCAGAACTGCGCTGGATGTCCATGCGGATGCGGGGGACAGTCTTGCCGCAATGCGGGCAAGGCTCATAATCCATACCCTCGGTCATGTCACCGGTCCGGTAACGCACCACGACAGAGCCGTGCCAACCAATAGTCGTGATCACCAATTCGCCTGGTTCGCCAGGCTTAACGACATTGCCATTTTTGTCTATGACTTCCCAGATCTCTAGATCGGGGTAGGTGTGATAGCCGGACCGCTCATGGCATTGTATCCAAGCTGTCTTGCCTTCAGTCATGGCATAGGTGGACAGATACTGCGCATCCTTGGCGCCAAGTTTTTCCAGCAATTCATGCACTTTCACCTTCTGTCCGGCGCTCGCCCTTTCACCGCCGCTGATTATAAATTTCAGGTTGGGGAAATTCCTGCCATCCTTAACCGCTTCACGCAAAAGGTGGTATCCATAACCGGGAATTACCGTCAGTACGCCGGCTTTTAGCTTTTCCGTCGCATCAAGGATTTTTTGCGTACCCATGATTTTTCCGCCCCCGGTATGGACAGAGGTCATGCCCAGCTTGGTCAAAGCATTGTATGCCTGCCAAAAAGCCAAATGCGGTGCGTAGGGGAAAGCATTGATCGCCACCAAGTCCCTGGTTATCCCGGCCGTATCAAGCATCCGTTCGCCCGCTTGCTTCAGAACCTCGACATCCGTCCCGGAATAGACAAAAGAGGTCGGCAGGGCAGTCCGGCCAGTTGTAAAATGTATATGAATCGGTTTGTACATGTATTCCAATCGCCTTTTGACATCCTGTCTGGTGATTTTCGCCCATAAAATTTTCGCCAGCATGTCCTTTGGGGCATACTTCCTGATGAGATGCTCATCAGGCTGGAGGATGAATTTCCTGGACTTGCCAGGGTCATCGACTGTAGGCGCTACATTTGATTTGTCAGAAAAAGGCAGTCTCTGTAGGTCGTCGACTGTCCTGATGTCATTGAAATTGATGTGGTTTTTTTCGAAAAGATCACGGTAAAAAGGCGAATATGGGAGCTGGTGCCGCATAAACTGGCGCAGGACGCTGTTTTGCAGTTCACGGATTTCGTTAGCCGGCAAGTGGGATAATGTGTGCCATTCCATAGGTCTTATGGTTAATGTTAAATCCGCTTCTCCTCCGATAGCTAATTATGACAAAAAATTTATCTTTGTTAAAGCGTCAATTTTTTCCATGATCATGTTGGTCGACTCGACCAGTAGTTCGTGCGTCACTTCCCGGTCGTAATATTGGGAAATCTCAAACGGCTTCCCGATATGTATTTCCAGTGAATGCGGGTTAAGGAGAATATTTTTTATCACCTGACGGCGACGATATAAACGTGGCAAGTCAGTTCGGACGCTGATGTCGTTCACCATGCCCACAGGGACGATCGGCAAACGCCCCCAGATGGCCAATCTGGCCACCCCGGTTTTCGCCCGACCCCGCTGGCCATAGTCCTGTAATATTCCCTCGGGAAATATTCCGATAATCTTGCCCTGCCTTATTAGCTCTTTGGCGAGCTCAAGGCTGGCTGCCGGATTGTCACGGTAAAACGGTATTGATCCGGCCCACTTTTCTGCCACAATTTTTTCCCAAAACCAGCCCCATTTAGCGATGTTGGTGAAATAATATATTTTTTGGTTAATCTTGGGGATGATGGCGGCTGCAATGAAAGCTCCATCCAGCGGTCCCATATGCTTGCAGGCGATGATGTACGGGCCTTTAGCTGGCAAGTTCTCAAGGCCAACAATTTTTTTAATAAAAAACCTGATCAATGGCAGGAGCGTAAGTCTGGTAATGGGGTAAATTTTTTTCATTAATTTTTTATTAATACATATAGGGCTTGCCACATAAGGCACTGATGGCAAGCATTAACTTTCGGTGTGCGGAATAAAGCAACTCGCGATCGAGTGGTTTGCCCATATATTCTGACAGATCGAGTGGTTTGCCAAATACGATCTTAGCATGCCTCTCCCTTTTGAAAAGGTGGTAAAAACCACGCCAAATCGTAAAGCCCATATTGCTTATCAAGCCGACAGGAATAAGGGGCGCGCCGGACATCAATGCCAGACGGACGGCACCAGTCTTCCCCCGGCCGAGCAGGCTCGGATTGTCATTGCGGTGCCCTTCGGGAAAAATCGCAACTATATTATTTTTTTTCAATAATTCGTTTGCTTCCTCGAGGACGGCCGCCGGATTGTTTGGCCGCACCGGCAACATGCCCAGCCATCGGCGGGCTATCCGCTGCCCACCCCAAGCCCTGACCATATGCATGACGGTAGGGGCATATGTCGGCAGGTTGAACCTGTCTAGCATGAATACCGTCAGAAAAGGCGCATCAAAAAAACCGATATGGTTTGGCGATAATATAAAGGGCGGTTTGCTCGGAATATTTTCCTCGCCAACCACCTCTCGTATCTTCTTTTGTACTAAAGGCGCAAATAACTGACGGACACCTTCGTACATAAGACGAAGTTTAGATTATTAAGCTGATAATCAATAGCGCGACGATGTTCAGGATTTTGATCATTGGGTTAATGGCAGGGCCGGCAGTATCCTTATAAGGATCCCCAACCGTATCGCCGGTAACAGCCGCCTGATGGGCAGACGAACCCTTGCCGCCGAATGCCCCTGTTTCGATATATTTCTTGGCATTGTCCCAGGCGGCACCGCCGGTGGTCATGGAGATGGCGACAAAGATACCGGTTACGATACTGCCCACCAATAAACCGCCCAATGCAACCGGACCCATCAGCCAACCGACGGCTATCGGCACCACGACCGGCATGAGCGCCGGAACAATCATTTGTTTGATGGCTCCCTTTGTAACAATATCGACAGTCTTGGCATAGTCCGGCTTGGATGTCCCGGCCATGATCCCTTTATTGTCCCGGAACTGTCGGCGCACTTCCTCAACGACGTATCCAGCTACCTTGCCGACAGCCTGCATGGCTTGCGCACCGAAAAGGTAGGGCATGAGACCGCCAATAAATAATCCGACAACAACTTTCGGATCGTCCAAATTGAATAAGAAATTCTTGCCGCGATCAACGAGTTCCTGAGTATATGAAGCGAACAGTACCAAAGCCGCCAATCCGGCCGAACCGATGGCATAACCCTTGGTCACCGCTTTGGTAGTATTGCCAACCGCATCCAGAGGATCAGTGACATCACGGACCTCCTTGGGCAATTCTGCCATCTCGGCAATTCCGCCGGCATTGTCCGTAATCGGACCATAAGCATCAATCGCGACAATTATGCCGGTCAATGACAACATGCTCATGACCGCGATCGCGATGCCATATATATCCGCCAGCGCGTACGCAGCCAGAACCCCGCCGCCAATAACCAGTACCGGCAGAGCTGTGGCTTTCATGGAAACTGCCAGACCATTTATGATATTCGTGGCATGACCAGTTTCGGATGCCTTGGCAATGCCGCGCACCGGCCCGTATTTGGTTGAAGTATAATACTCTGTAATAACTACCAACAGTGCGGTAACGATCAGCCCGACGAGCGAGGCCAAGTAAATATTATTGACCGTATACAGCCCATTGTCCTTCATCAACCAGCGTGTCAATGGATAAAATGCAGCGGCGGACAGGATGCCGGCCGCTATCATACCTTTATACAGGGCGCCCATAATATTTTTTGACTTGCCCAGGCGGATAAAAAACACTCCGATGATAGAAGTTACGATGGATAAGCCACCGATAACCAATGGGTATAGCAGGGCATTGTCAAATCCGGCAAAAAGCAACGAACCTAAAAGCATGGAGGCGACAGCAGTCACGGCGTATGTTTCAAACAAATCCGCTGCCATACCAGCGCAATCACCGACATTATCACCAACGTTGTCAGCGATCACTGCCGGATTTCGGGGATCGTCTTCTGGGATGCCGGCTTCAACTTTTCCAACCAGGTCAGCGCCCACGTCTGCGGCTTTGGTATAAATTCCGCCGCCCAACCGGGCGAATATTGAGATCAAACTTCCGCCAAAACCCAAACCGATCAGGGCTTTTACGTCTTTAGTTATGGCATAATATCCAGCCACACCGAGCAAGCCCAGGCCGACTACCAACAAACCAGTAACCGCACCGCCCTTGGACGATACGGATAAGGCCTTGGCCAAACCTTGCTTTGCCGCTTCTGCAGTGCGCACATTGGCACGTACAGACACATTCATGCCGATATACCCTGCTAATGCAGAAAATGCTGCGCCAATGACAAATCCGATTGCAGTCCTCAAATCTAAGAGAAGCCATAGAATAATGAATACAGCGATGGCGATCAGGCCGACAGTCCGATACTGACGGTTCAGGTATGCGCTGGCGCCTTCTTGGATAGCTTTGGCGATTGACTGCATCTTTTCGTCGCCTTTTGGCAAACGGACAATCCACCTAATCAGGAGTAAACCATAGATGATGGCTAGGGCAGCAGCCCCGAGAGCGATAATGAGAGGCAATGACATAATCTTCGATTAATTATTTATTAATAATTATTCCTTTGGGTCTTCGTTTTTGGCCGGCTCGTCCGTTGTCTGAGTGACAGAGCCTTCGCTGGCTGGCTCGCCTGCAGGCTCCTGGGCATTTTCTTCTGCCGGGGTCTCGGCTTCAACTGGAGAAGTTTCGGGCGCGACTTCTGGACTTGCCTGATCTACTTTTTTCCCTTCTAAATTTTCGGATGACCGCTCTGAAACTTTTTCACCTGAATCAGAGATGATGTCAATCTTCCATCCGGTTAATTTTGCGGACAAGCGGACATTCTGTCCGGCTTTGCCGATGGCCAATGACAACTGGTCGTCCTTCACTTCCGCCAAGGCGGTCTTCTCTTCTTCGTTAGTCTTTACGCTCAGGACTTTGGCCGGCGACAGGGCATTTGATATGAACCGTACCGGATTCGCGTCCCATTCGATGATATCAATTTTTTCTCCGCCAATTTCTGAAATAATTGTCTGAACGCGCGAACCTCTCTGCCCGACGCAAGATCCGACCGGGTCAATATTGCGTTGGGACGTCGCAACGGCAACCTTTGTGCGAGAACCCGCCTCACGGGCTAAAGCTTTTATCTCAACAGAGCCACTGGCAATTTCCGGCACCTCGAGGGTGAATAATTTCCTGACCATGTCCTGGTGGGCGCGTGACAGAATTATTTCCGGGCCTTTTGAAGTGGTATTTACGCTAGCCACGTAGAAGCGCAATCTTTGGCCTGGCGCATACCGTTCACGCGGCACCTGCTCTGGCGGTGGCAATAAGGCGATAGTCTGCCCAAGGTCAACCAGCACCATCCGTCCTTCGATCCGTTGGATCGTACCGTTGATGACGTCGCCTTCCTTGCCTTTATATTCCTTATAAATATTTTCGCGCTCAGCCTCGCGCAACCGCTGGATAATTACCTGCTTGGCTGTCTGCGCGGCCATTCGGCCATATGCCGCTGGCGGGAATAACTCAGTTTTTATCACGTCATCAAGTTTTGCGCCTTTCTTCAGCTTCTTGGCTTCAGTCAAGGTAATTTCTGTTTTTGGATTGAAACGCTCGAATTTATCTTCTTCCGTCTCTCCTGCAACTCCCTCGCCAGCAGATTCTTTTACGGACATTTCAGGCTCAACTGGCTTTCCCTCTGCTGCGGCCGCTTCCTCCTGGGCTTTTTTCTCTTCCTTCAGCTTCTCCGTCAGCTCGAACTTTTCATCTGTAACCACGGTCTTCACGTCAAAAACCCTGGACTTGGCTTTAGCCAGGTCAAATTCGACTTTGATATTCTGGTTTTTCTCGCCGAAGTCCTTGCGGTACGCCACGGCCAATGCCGCCTCGATCGTCTCAACAACGGACTCCAAAGAAATGTTTTTCTCTTCGCAGATCTGCTTCACTGCCTGCATGATGTCATTTTCCTGACCCATAATATTATATTTAATAATTGTAATGCCTACTAAAAAAGACCAGTTTATTTAAACTAGTCTCTATACGGAAGTATAGGGGATTGCAGAAATAAAAGCAAGCCCTTCAATCAGCCGGAATATTCTGAATATGACGGATACGAGTCCTAATGCCAAGAAGAATCAACACGGCATCAAGACGGTATGGGCCACGGAACCGGCGCTCTGCCACGTACCGACCGATAGCCAAGCCAAGCCTTTCCAGCTTTCGACGGTCAATTGTTTCTTCAATTGCGCAAAAACTTTCCGAATTCCGGGTTTTGACTTCAATAAAAACTAATGTCCGCGCATCTGGAGCGCTGGCTACCAGGTCTATTTCGCCGTATCGGCCGTGCCAATGCCGGTCAATAATCTGATAATTCCGAGCCAATAAGTATTTTTCCGCTATTGCTTCCCCGCGCTGGCCTAATTCGTGTTTATAATAAGGCATAAAAAATTCCCCAAAAAAATTATGGGGAAGATTGCCTACAGACAAAATATATCAGTCTTCGGTACTATCGTCAATTCAGGGATTACTTGGTGAATATTAATCCGAAATGGTACTCGCCGATCTGAATATCCTTAGCCTGACGCCAACCGACCTGCTGGGCGATAGCCTTCACTTGCTCAAGGGATAAGCGCCTGCCTTTTGGCGGGCCGTAAGTCAGTCGGTCCGGCCGCCAATCCACGACCACTATTTGCCCCTCTGGCTTGGTCATGCGCGCCGCTTCACGGAAGACTTCCTGATGGTCATGAGTCTGTGAAAACAATTGAACCAGCAACATCACGTCAACGGTTGCATTTTTTACCTGCCGGGCGCCACCCAGCTTCTCCGCATCAGACCAGACGGTTTTGATATTGTTCAGTCCGTATGTGGCCGCCTTGCTCATTACCGTCGACAAGGCCGGTTTCTGTACGTCTATGGCATAAACCTTACCGGAATGCCCTACCAAACGGCTGGCTTCTACCACAAAGTAGCCGGAACCGCATCCTAAATCAGCCACAACCTGGCCGTGGGACACCCCAAGCTTTTTCAGGATGTCCTTAGCATTCAGGAATATGGTATGTTCTTTCTCTTCTGCCATATAACGACATTATAGCACAAAGCGTTTCGTATGTTTGACATTATAATATAAGCTAATGTAAGATACCGTAAACTAGAAAATTTCAACAAGTTCCTTTTATAGTAGGAGGCTAAATGGGCAAGCACACGCTGGCTGATGTCCGGACAAAAGTGACAGAGATCATCGGAGAACGGGTGGACGAGGAAGTCCTGACGACAATCCAGGATGATTCGCTGCTGATCGAAGATCTGGGGCTCGACTCGTTGTATGTCGTCCAGATCACCGTCGACGTCGAAGAGCAATTCGGCCTTGAGATCCCCGACGAAAATGCCGACAAATTCAAAACTGTCGGCGACATCGTTAGCTACGTCTTCGAACACCAGTAATCGGACAAGTCTCGCATTCAAAATCATTCACTAGCCGGCGGCATTTCATTGCCACCGGTTTTATTGTTAAATAATATATCATTTCTTTCAAATGCATGATCTCACGATATGATTATTTGACATCCATCATGGCATCAGCTACGATATCTTGAACGTGAAAATAGCACCTACTAAACTCGAGAAAGTGAGGCGATGATGCCATTCACTGATGCAGACCGGCCAGCAGTCCAAAAAAGGATTAAGGAAATTCTGGCGGATTACGGCAATGATCAACAGGTAGACTCAGTCCATGACAGAACCAATATCCAGGAACACTTTGACCTCGATTCCCTGGATCGGACGGACATCGTCATGGCAATTGAGGAAGAATTCCAGCTGGAGATCCCCTTTGATGACGCCGAGAGATTACAAACATTCGAGCAGATCACCGATTATGTGATCGTGCACGGCGCCAGTTAAATTTGCCAAGTGCTCAACACCCGGCTTTTGAAAAGGCTGGGTATTTTTTTATTTTAACGATGTTTCTTATTGGCGTAAATGATTTTCTGTGAAAGGAGTTTGGGCCGAATTTTTTTATCAGCTGATGATGAAGTGCCGTACCATAACCTTTATGCATATCGAAACGGTAAAACGGATATTTTTTATGTAACTCGACCATCAAGTGATCGCGGGTAACTTTGGCGATAATCGAAGCGGCGGCGATCGACATAACTCGCTCATCGCCTCTCACGACGTGTTTCGACCGTATCGGAGAGTAATCGATATTAAATCCATCAACCAAAATAAAGTCTGGTGATATTTTTAATCGTTTCGCGCTTTCATATAATGCTTTCGTATTTGCCCGGCTAACACCATGCCTGTCAATTTCTTCGACCGGTATTATTACAGCCTGATACGCTACCGCCTGCCTAATAATTATTTCAAATAATTTTTCCCTCTGTGAACTGGTAAGTTTTTTAGAGTCATTAAGTCCTGACGCCCTGAAACCTTTCGGCAGGATTACTGCCGCCGCAACTAGGGGACCGGCCCATGCCCCGCGTCCCGCTTCGTCCACGCCGGCTATGAGCTTATATCCTTCTTTCCAATATTTTTTCTCTTCCCCCCATGTCGGTTTAGTCATGAACCCAGTATACCAAATATCATTTGAACGTGCCGAACAATGATTCAATTTCTTAGGGATAAAAAAAGCGATTGTTCGCTCAAAAAATTAGATGACTTTGTAAGCGACAATCGCTTAGGCATTTGTAGCGTACATAGCGTCCGCTCGTATTCAAGCCCGTCAGGTGACCGGCGTGAGTAAGAGCAGGCGCTACGATAATTTGCCACAAATACTTTTTGTGCTTTTTGTGTTGGCTTTTAAAAAGCGAATTTTATTATCTACCACCTCGTGGTTGTATCTCTAGTCTTTTATGACTAAGGATATGGCCTTTTTGTTTTGTTTGATTTTTGGTCATTGTGCTGCGCGTCGCGGCACAATCGGACTGCCAACTTTAGTCCTCGTGCAGTAGATAACAGGCTGGTTTGGAAATTCGCTTCCAAAACATTCTGACACCTACTGCCTTGGCTGTTGATAACTTGTTAAAAAACTTAACAAAATCAGTATATCACATAAAATGGCCGTTGTCAATAGAAACAAAAGGCTAATATTAGTTATTATTATGACAAGTGGGCATAATTAATCCAAAATACAAAAAAATAATTATCCACAAATGAGATAATTTAAATTTTTGGCTTTAATTAGTTTTTTTCCAGGCGTTTCTTAACAAAACTCAGCACTGCCTGATACTCCTGTTCCTGGTTGAGAGAGGTAGCGTCAAGAAACAGGTCGTAATTACTATGTTTAAAAATATCTATCCCGTAATACTTCTGGTACCTGATGGTTTCCTTGGCAATACGGTCACGGACCGACTCAAGCACCGCCGCTTGGCTGGTGAGATGTTTTTCCTCGCTGCGGTCATTGGAATTTTTTTTCTGGATCGCTCCCCAGATCCGCCTCGCACCTTCTACGTCACTGACTTCGATAAAAATCTTGATCGAGTGGGGTATGAAATGCCAGGCAGTCCGGCTTTCGATGACAAAATTGTCTTCCTGTTGGCCGAGTAACTCGATTTTCTTCTCGAATGCGATATCTATCGAAGAGTCGCGGTTTGCCAACGCACCAAACTCGGTAATGTTCATTCCACGGGCTCGGGCAGCCTCACGCCACATGGCGCCGACATAATACCGCTTGAAACCCAAATCAGCGGCCAGCCGTTCGGCGACGGTACTTTTACCGGAACCTGGCTTGCCGCTGATGGTAACTATCATACTGGATAATTAAAAATTATTATCGTGGGCCGTGTCTGAACGGAGGACGGCCGCCGCTTGGCCGGCCGCGGAATCCACCATGGCCACCGCGATCAAATCCGCCTGAAGTATCCAGTGCTGATGGAGGGATGACCAAATCGCTGTCTGTGCCCAAAGCCTTTACAGACAAACTTGTTCTTCCGCGTTCTTTATCGACATCGACAACTTTCACTTTCAATTTCTGACCAACCGAAACCACATCTGAAACATTACGAATCCTCCCAAAGGAAAATTCTGAAATATGGACCATGCCGTCTTTACCTGGCACAAGCTCGACAACCGCGCCGATCTCTCCACCGCTGTTGCGGTCTTTGATAATCTGCGTCACAGTCCCCTCAAAAATTTCTCCCGGCATAATTTCTTTGGTGATATTCTTCACCCAATTTTCTGCTTTGGTGGCCATTTCCGAATTTGTTGAAGTGATATAAATCTGTCCGTCATCCTCGATATCAATCTTGATCACGTCAGCGCCACCGCATTCATCGATAATCTTATTAATCGTCTCGCCGCCCTTACCGATCACTTCGCGGATCAATTCTGGATTGATCTTCAACATAGTGATGCGTGGCGCATATTTGGAAAGTTCTTTACGCGGCTCTGGGATGGCTTTTGTGATCACGTCCAAAATTTGCAAACGGGCATTCTTGGCTCCGGCCAAAGCTTCCTTCACTACGTCCATGGAAATCCCGTCCAGTTTCACGTCCATTTGGATGGCCGTAATTCCATTTTTTGTGCCGGCCACCTTGAAATCCATATCACCATTATGATCCTCAATGCCCTGGATGTCCGTGAGTACTTTGAAACGCGAAGGATCTTTCTCGTCCGTAATCAAGCCCATGGCAATACCGGCGACTGGTTCCAAAATCGGCACGCCGGCGTCCATCAATGCCAAGGTGGAGCCGCAACATGACGCCTGCGAGCTTGAACCGTTTGAAGACAACACTTCTGAAACGACGCGGATAGTATACGGGAATTGATCCTTTGGAGGTAAAACTTGTAATAAGGCTTTTTCAACTAATGCCCCATGCCCGATTTCACGGCGCCCTGGCGAACGCACTGGCGCCACCTCACCTGTTGAAAAACCCGGAAAATTATAATGATGCATGAACCTTTTCTTCCCCGACTCTTCCATGGAATCCAGCATCTGTTCGTCTCCCGGCGAGCCGAGTGTCACCACTGACAAGACCTGCGTTTCGCCGCGGTTGAACAGACCCGAACCATGGGTGCGGGGCAATAATCCGACGTCAGCCGAAAGCGGCCGAATTTCATCGACCGAACGTCCATCGACGCGCCTGCCTTCATCCAACACTAGCCGCCTGGATTCTTCTTCATATATTCCATCAACTAATCTCAGGCCTTTCACACGCTCTTCCTTTGTCACTTCATTGTCTGCTTTCAGGATTTCCTCAAGCTCGTTCCTTAGGTTATCCAACGCTTCACCTTGGGCATGGCGGTCTTTGTGTTCAAAAACGGCGCCTATCTTGCCCTGGCAGAAATTTTTGACCTTTTCCTTCAGTTTATCAGCTTTGGCTTTTTCTTCTTCCGTCGGTTCATTAAAGGTGATTGATTCTTTCGGTCGTCCAATCTTCGCCTGAATTTCATTGATGAAAGAAATTAGTTTCGCGATATGCTTTTGCGCAAATTCCATTCCGGCATACATCGTATCCTCTGAAACCTGGAGCGCGCCCGCTTCGATCATGGTGATCTTGTCTGCCTTGCCGATCACGGCCAAATCCATGACACTTTTTTCACGGGCTGCATATGTCGGGTTTAATACCCACTCGCCATTAATCTGGCCGACACGCACTCCGGCAACCGGCCCATCCCACGGGATATTGGAAATTGATAGCGCACATGATGCTGCCAGGAGCGAAACGATATCAGGATCATTTTCCTGGTCAACTGACAGAACGGTCAACACAACCTGCACGTCCTGGCGGCTGTCCTGGTTGAAAAGCGGACGAACTGACCGGTCAACGAGGCGTGAGGTCAAAATTGCCTCGTCGGTCGGCCGGCCTTCACGTTTGATAAAACGGGAACCTTTTATCTTGCCGGCAGCATACAGCCTCTCTTCGTAATCGACGAGGAGAGGGAAATAATCAATGCCCTCGCGCATATTCTTGCTCATGACCGCAGTGGCCAAAACAACGGTGTCGCCATACTGTACGACACAGGCGGCATTAGCCTGGCCAGCATAACGGCCAACTTCAAAAGTCAGCTCACGGCCGGCGATTTCTGTAGAGAACTTTTCGATCTTAGACATAATTTTGCCTTTCGTCCGTCCGGCCATTTGAATCCTGATCACGCTGTACTTCTGGTTCATAAACCTTGTCCCGAGCGCATTTAGCAAACCCATGCGCTAGGAATGTAAGTCTACGAATTCCAGTCGTGCGCGTTACAGACAACAGCTCAAGACGGATATTAATTATTTATAATAAAAGAACTTATCGGCTAAACCGGCGACGTATCCGGATATCCGGCAATAAATATTTCTTTTTGTTTTCACTCAGGTTGGTGAATGAATCGGCGGCGGCAGTCAGATGGCTGGATGCCGATTCGTCGAAAGCGACCACCTCCACGAATTGGCCATGGTTTTTCAGATATTCTATCAGGGGTACGAAATCTCCGTCTCCGGTCACCAACACCACCACGTCCAGCTTATTGGAAAGTCGGATAACGTCCATGGCTATGCCGATATCCCAGTCACCTTTCTTGTGGCCGCCCCAGAATACTTGCAGGTCCTTCATTTTCACCTCGAAGCCCTGGTTTGATAATGCGTCAAAAAATTTCTGTTCGTCGGAATTTTGGGCCTTGATTACGTAGGCCATGGCGCGGATCAGTTTACGGTCAGCTACGGCTGTTTTCAAAATTTCACCAAAATTGACCTTTTGACCGTAAAGGTTCTTGGCTGAGTAATACATGTTCTGAACGTCGACAAAGACGCCGACGCGCTGATCCTTATGCTTTATCATTCGCCTGCTTAGTTTTCAATTTAAGCTTCTTGGCCAGATTCTCGTAGCTTTTCGGGTTGTCCTTTTCCAAATACTTCAATAACCGGCGGCGCAAACCGACCTTACGGAGCAATCCGCGGCGTGATGAAAAGTCCTTCTTGTGGTCCTGGAGGTGTTCGGTCAAGCGCCCGATTTCCTCCGAGAGTATGGCAATCTGGACCTCCGGAGATCCGGTGTCCTGTGCGTGTGTCTTATACTTCTCGATTATCTTGTCCTTCTCCTGCTTGGTTAACATGCTTTTTGTCCTTTCGCGGGAACCCAGTAGAGGGGCGTTAACCGGCCCCAAACCGAGTGACCCGTACAGTTAATTAGTATTCAATAGTATAGTAGGAATATGGCGATTGTCAAGCGATGGCCCCTTTGCCTTGTTATGCAACGCGAAGTACAATATATATGAGTTGACGAGAATATATTATCTTGTTAAATTCACAGAAACTCATTTTTAAGTCCCTATAGTTCAACGGATAGAACGAGAGCCTTCTAAGCTCTAGATCCAGGTTCGATTCCTGGTGGGGACACCACCTAGAAAAATAATCTCGTTTTTGTTACACTATTCCCATCTCTCGCGCGCATAGCTCAATTGGCAGAGCAGGGGCCTCTTAAGCCCAAGGTTGAAGGTTCGATTCCTTCTGCGCGCAAATCCAAAATAATTAAACATATTCGCATTAACCAAGACTGTTTTTTGGTACCGGAATCGAAGGGCAGGAGCGAGACGAAGACGAGCGCCGACCCCGCACTGCGGGGGGCGCTGCCCAGCACCCGATTCCTTCTGCGCGCACCACAAAAACACTCAGTCAAATGACTGGGTGGTTTTGTTTTTACAAACTACTCCTCTGACGTATCCCGAATTGTTGAAAATTTTAATAACGAATAGATCAGGCAAAAACCGCTCAAACCGGTAAACATTAAAATAACGCCAACGATGCCACAAATCCAAGCTAATGTACCCTGAACGTAAGTACTGAAAACCAGAAACAATAAAACGGCGGCGATTACTAATCTTACGCCACGATCCCAGGGAGCCATGTTTTGTTTCATATGGTTATTACTTATTTAGGTATATTATATCACATCTTCGCTAAAGTCGTCGTCCCTCAACGATTGCGCATAAAAATAAACGGCGCTATATAGAGCCGTTTATGTATTTTTAGTTTGTCGGATGGCTAATTGGCCGGTTGGAGAGTAATTAATTTATATGTATATTTGATCGTACCGACTGTCGGCAATGTATTACTTGCCATTAACGTTTCTTCGCTTGTGGTATGACCATCGCAATAAACAGTCGTGTTAACAGATTTAAATAGGTATTTTTTCGTGGTAAATGCTGGTAACGAAGTCATTTTACCATTCTTATAATAGAATGCTTTTGAATAAAATATTGGAGGATCGACATTGACGTCAATTGCCGGAATAGCACCATTCTGTTTTACTGAGTATTCCCGATAATGGGCCGTACTAATATAACCCGCATTAACTTGAGCTGCATCTTGTCCTTCACCAATCAAAGTTTTACAAATAGCGGTACTTGCCAGAGAGCCAGATGTCCAGCCTACCAATTCAGTAGAACGATGCGTCTCAACGGAGCTTTCAGTGCCCTTAGTTGTTGCAATACTAATATCACCAGTATAAGTATTCTGTTTTATTTTTTGAAAATATTTCGTACTAACAGCCGCATAAGCAACGGAACTGATGGCTACCACACCCATGACCACTGCAATAACTATCCATGTTTTTTTGTTCATACTCAACTAATTTAATGTTAAAAAAAATATTATAATCCTTTTATATATTATAGCACCTAAGTACACCTTGTAAATATTGCCTCAATTCGCTATGGTTAACTTACTGTATGCAAATAATCAATAACCTCCTTGCCCAAAAACAGTTCGCTTTTTTACCCCGGCTGCAAAAAAAATTTACTGCGGCACAGGTTTTTTTGGTTGGCGGGATCGTCCGTGACGCCATGCTGAATCGGCCGTCAAAGGATTACGACTTCGTAGTCCGCAATGTGCAGATCAGGCAGCTCCAGCAATTCCTGGCCAGAGAAGGATGGGTCGATTTGGTCGGGAAGAATTTCGGCGTATTGAAATTTGTACCCAAAGGATTTAAAGGCATTGAAGCAATCGATATCGCCCTCCCGCGTACTGAACATGCCCAACTAACAGGCGGGTACAGGGATTTTGACGTTCAATCAGACGCGACTCTGCCAATCGAAAAAGACCTGTCGAGGCGCGACTTCACGGTCAATGCGCTGGCTTACGATATCAAAACAAAAAAACTCATCGACCTCTTCGATGGCCAAAAAGACCTGAAGAATAAAATTATCCGCACTGTAGGCAAACCCGAAACCCGATTCAGGGAAGATTATTCACGAATCCTACGCGCTATCCGTTTTGCCTGCCAGCTCCGGTTTAATATAGACAGGCCAACCTGGTCAGCAATTAAAAAGTTGGCACCTAAGATTAACGCCAAACAAGGAAAGGATTTCATAGTCCCGAGAGAAACTGTCAGTCGTGAACTGCTGAAAACTTTTGTTGCTGAACCGGCAAGAGCCTTTGATCTTTACGATCAATCCGGGCTGACCAAAGAGCTGATGCCAGAACTGTTGAAAATGAAAAAGTGTCCCCAACCAAAAAATTTCCACAGTGAAGGCGATGTTTGGAAACACACGCGCTTGTGCCTAGTGAACCTCATTTCGAAAAATTTCCAGTCAAAGTTTGGCAGAGAACCATTGTCATCCGAACTGGTCATGGGACTGCTGTTCCATGACCTAGGCAAGCCCTACACCATCACCCGGGCAGACCGGCTGCGTTTCAATAACCATGACAATGTCGGCGCGGAAAAAACTAAAAAT
Organism: uncultured Gammaproteobacteria bacterium; assembly: GCA_964628855.1. Lineage (GTDB taxonomy): Bacteria > Patescibacteriota > Patescibacteriia > UBA10025 > JAHIVO01 > JBAYGJ01. The sequence continues at coordinate 28,608 of CAZVMV010000013.1, forward strand.
ATTCTCGAGCGGCTGAAAGCCAGTAGCGCCGGCCTCAATATCAGCCACACTGAGTGGCTGATCGGCCGACATATGATTACCGTGCATTCAAAACATTCCCGCATGAAAAGCGTAACCCTGGAAAAATACTTTTTCAATCCGGAAAAGCCGGGCCGTGACCTGCTAAAACTGATGTACGCGGATATCATGGCGACTATCCCAGCAAAAGGACACCCCGATTTCTCTGATTACGTCGCCCTAGAAAAGCAAATCCAGTCTCTAGCTAAATCTGCAAAGAAAAAAACAGCACTGCCGGACGAACTTCTGGACGGGCACGACATCATGAAGCTCATGAAAATAACTCCCGGCCGGCTGGTCGGTGACCTGAAAGATATGGTTCGGGAGGAACAATTAAAAGGAAATTTAAAAAGCAAAACAGAGGCGATCAACTTCCTAAAAAAACGCCGTTCCCATGCCTAACTACATTATCGATTCAGACAGCGCCGGTTTGCGGCTAGACAAATACCTGACTGAAAAGTGGCCAGACCAAAGCCGTTCTCAAATCCAGAAACTAATCAAGTCTGGCGCTGTTTTAGTTAACGGTGAAATGTCTTCGGTCCATCATTTCCTTAAAGAAAAAGACCAAATAACAGTCCTCCAAGAAAAAATGCCTTTACCTGAACGAGACGATGAACGTCCACCAATTTCAAACGTAAAAAATCTGGCCGGTGAACTGATTCCAAATCTGATACCTACGATCGTCTCAGAAACTGACGATTACATAATATTACACAAACCAGCCGGCCTGCTTGTTCATGAGGGCGCTGGCGAACAGGAGTCGACGCTGGTGGACTGGCTGGTAAAAAAATATCCAGCAATCACGAAAATTGGCGAGGATCCTGTCCGGCCGGGTATCGTCCACCGCCTGGACCGTGAAGTGTCCGGACTGATGGTCGTGGCAAAAACACAGGACATGTTCGACCATCTGAAGAAACAATTCCAGGACCGGACAATCAATAAGGAATATACAGCGCTGGTGAATGGCCGTCCGGCCAAAGAAGAGGATGAAATTAAATTCAACATTGACCGAAGCGAAACAACTGATTTCAAGATGGCCGCCATCCCAACCTCTCCTAAGGAAGAGCGGGGCCGTCACGCAGTAACGGAATTCGAGGTAACCAAGCGCTTCGTCAAATATACGCTTCTCACAGTCCACCCACGGACCGGCCGGACTCACCAGATCCGCGTCCACCTGAATGCCTACGGCCTGCCGATCGTCGGGGACCTCGTCTACTGCCCGACAAAAATGAGAGCCAAGAACCGTCTCCTATCCAGCCGAATTTTCCTGCAGTCGACCAAACTCGGATTTTCTGACCTAAATGGGCAATGGAAAGAATTTTCCGAACCATTAGACGGCGAACTCCAACAGTACCTGGACTCCTTGAAATAGTATTGACACTGCAGGCCAAAACCGCTATGCTGGGGTGGCTAATTATTATTATGTAGGGGAATTTTATGGTAAACATCAACGAACTGAACAAATCGAAGCTGAAGACTGACCTGCCGGAAATCAAACCTGGCTATACGGTCATCGTCCATCAAAAAATCAAGGAAGGCGACAAGGAGCGCACCCAAAAATATGAGGGCTTGGTCATCTCCCGCCGCGGCGGAAATGGATTGTCGGCCACCATCACAGTCCGAAAAATTTCAGAAGGCATCGGGGTGGAAAAAATATTCCCCCTCCATTCACCGACGATTTCAAAAATCGAAGTCACAAAAAAGGCAAAAGTCCGCCGGGCCAAGCTGTATTACCTCCAGGGCTACAAAAAGAAAATGAAGGAAGTGGCGGCTTAACAATTCATTTAAAACGAATCTGCCTAGGAGCATCGACTTCACGTCGTGCGACGAGGCACAACCGGAAAGGGGAGGCATCGGAAGGGGGAAACCCCCTCTGCCTGGGGTTCCCCCTCCGACATACATGCGGACGTGGCGCAACTTGGTAGACGCGCTAGCTTGAGGTGCTAGTGCCCTTACGGGCTTGGAGGTTCAAATCCTCTCGTCCGCATTTCCAATGCGACTTTTTTGTTAACCCAAACCGAAATACTTGGTGGCTATAGCACAGTGGTTAGTGCATCGGTCTGTGGCACCGATGACGAGGGTTCGAATCCCTCTAGCCACCCCAACAGAAAATCATCCAACATGTGTGGATGGTTTTTTGTTTGCATAAGTGTAAGTGATTCGAAGCCGACCCGAGCGCGCCGAAGGCGATGAAGCGAGGGCGGCAGGCTCCGGAGGAGTTCCGCGAGAAGCGGAACGGGGGAGGAGGAATCCCTCTAGCCACCCCAGCAGAAAATCATCCAACATGTGTGGATGGTTTTTTGTAATAAGGTATAATTAGTAATAATTATGATTAATAAATAATTTATGAACTCACTACACCTAAATGGCTTGAACCTTCTGGCAATACTAGTTGCGTGGATAACCCATATAGTGATGGGGCTTATTTGGTTCAGTCCGTCGTTATTTGGAAACGCATGGTCAAAATTAACCGGGGAGGATCTCAAACCGGCAAAAAAATGGGTAGCTCCTGGAATCATCGGACATCTTGCCATGGCTTTTATTCTAGCGGTGCTGATAAATATTTCCAATGTAACAACTGGCGCAAACGGATTACTGGTAGGAATGCTGACGTGGTTAGGTTTTATCGTGCCGCTTGAAATTGGCGAACTTGTCTGGGAAAAAATCCCATTCAAGTTATTTTTGATCCGGATTGGAAATCATTTTATCGGGTTGGCGATTACGGGGTTTATTTTAGGCGCCTGGCAATAGTATCGAAATTAAAAAAATCGCGGCTACAATTGCATCATGCGGTGACAAGATTTTTCTGATATACTGCATTAGCTAAATATTAACAAATCAATATATGAGGAATTATAAGGCCGTAAATGTTGATACATACATCGCCGGCGCTCCAGTATCCGCCCAGAAAACACTCAAAGAAATCCGAAAAATAATAAAATCGACGGTTCCGCAAGCTGAAGAAGGTATCAGCTGGGGCGTGCCATTCTACAAATACTACGGCCTACTGGGCGGGTTCGCCGTATTCAAAAATCACGCAAGCTTCGGACTCGCCTTCACGCTTGATAAAAAAATCCGCTCCTTACTTGAAAAGAAAGGTTATGTGACCGGAAGCAAAACAATTCAAATCCGGTTTGACCAAAAGGCGCCAACCGAGGAGATTCGCCAGATCCTGAAGACTAAGGCAAAAATTAACGAGAAGAAAAAAATTTAAAAGACCCTCAAGCCTTTTGTCTGGCCAGCCCTCCTGTTACCTTTTTTAAAATCTGACTGAACACTATTACGAGAATGACAAATATGATTATTCCCAGTACCTGATTGTCAAATGCGTCTAGTATTTTTAATTTCCGTAAAATTAGGGTATGCACCAGATACATTTCATAAGACAAAACCCCAACCTTCTCTAATAAGGAAAAAATAATTCCCCTAGCATTAAAAACCAAGAATAATCCAATTAATACTGCCGAAAAGGTGACTCCTTCCGCCCCATGGACGCTCTGGAACATTGAGCCTGGCAGGACCCGCAGCTGTAAAGCGAAATAACAAAATGTAAAAATTACCAGTGAAGCGCAAAAGCCGAGTTTGGCATAACGGCTTCTTTTTTCCATTGTCAAGCCCTGGTACATGCTGCTGCCGTAAATACCAATCGCTACCCCCAGAGGGAACTCAAAAATATGCAATATGAATTGGTAGAGCACTCCGCCGCTCATCCGGGCGCCGATTTCTGTCAAAGAAAGTATGACATAAGACAAAAAAGCAATAACGAACAGCGCCGCTACCCGTATGGAGTTTTTTGAAAATATTCTAAACACCAGATAAAAAACAGCGTACCACAAAATTATGAACGACACGAACCAATAATTCGGTACGAATGACCTGTCCAGATCCATGCCAGCTAGCACTTTTACGTAAGTACTCAAATCAATGTGTTCACGGAAAAAAATCAAACTGACGACGATTGCAGCAGCAACTACAATTACGTATGGCAACCAAACCCGTTTCAGCCTTTTCGACACGAACTGCCTGAGGCTGTTTACCCGATGCGACTGGACCAGGCCATAACCAGAAAGGATCAAAAAAATGGCAACCCCCCACGAGCCAAACCTCACTTGGAAGTTACTGACGTGATAGTTTTGCAAAACGTGGCCGATAATAACTAGCAGTATCGCCACCCCTTTTAAATATGTCGATATTTGTTTGCTAAACATTTTTTCTACAAATAGCTTTTTTAAAAGCGCCAGCCACAACTCTCAGTTAGCATTCCATGATATGCAAATTATATCACAAC
>CAZVMV010000014.1:0-20409 GCA_964628855.1 uncultured Gammaproteobacteria bacterium
ACTGGACATTACGGATACGGCACAGATCGAACTCATGACCTTATTTGGTGATGTGTCTAAATGCCCGGTCCGGCTGTGTTATGCCCTGGCCTTATGGCAGTCTGGGGACATTGACAGCGCACGTTCCATGATGGTCGTGTTAGCTCAGCAGAAGCCCGATTCTGGTTTACACCTTTTTTACCTCGACCAGCTGGACTATGCAACCGGCAATCACGAAGCCGTCAAGAAACGGTTCCAGCAGCACCGAGGTAAAACTGTGGACATGCCCGGCATGCCGGACGAAAACAAGATTATCGCCGATATGATGAAGCGTGAAACGTTTTTGATGGGGCATTTCCCCTGGCTTCCGCCGCTGAACCGGCAATGGGAGTATTGCTGGATGGTCATCCCGACTCGGCAATAGTTACGGGTAAGTCCTGATTCATGATACGGGGACATTTGTCTCCGTATTTTTTTTGAGGATCTGGGAGTGTGGCATTGGAAAATAAAAAAGCCGCTGATTTGGAAATAAGCGGCTGGGTTTGTACAAATAAACTTCGACGGATTTCACGAACACACGTAATACTGATTCCTCCTGAGATTGTAAAAGAGCGATATTATTTCGCTGGAAATCAGAGATTAACGCCTTTCTTTGAGAAATGGTTCGTAATCATTCACCTTAAAGACGTATTCTAACAATCCGTTTTTAAGGCACTGTCTCGGTGTGTGTTCATGAATTCGGCCAAACGGTCCTTCGTAGTGGTATCCCAGCCGCACTTTTATATTGCCCTGTCCATTGCAGATTTCTCTGATGAACTTACTGGCAATTTCGGCTTCATCATCATTTATGAAGCCAGCGCGTTCGGGATTGCATCCATCGGGGCCGTTACCGACAGATTTGCGTTTCCGTCGTGATTGGGGTTTTAGCCACAGGTTCAGGTGAACCGCGGTTTTCTCACAGCTGATTCTGCCTTCCCAGTCCTGATGCAGGATAAGGAAAGTTTCCAGCTGGTGAAGAATGTCCACGAACACCTTGCTGATGTACATGTGGAGATTGTCCCAATCAATTCGGGGGAAATCTGCCTTAGTGATGCGGGTAAGTGGCACTATATGCCTCCTTTCGGTTTGAGGTGCCGTCTCAATTGTTAAATGTTCAAATAAATAACGTGGCAGTATAGTTCAATTCCGCATTTTTGTCAATACCCAGGACCAAATCAGGGGAAAATTTTTGGCGATGATTTATTCGCATTTTTTTGTTACAATTATTCCATGAATAGAACTCTACCAATATCTTTCGCCATCGTCATTTTTTTAGGTGCCGGAATATTCAGTTATTTCCGTTTTTTCGGGGCCGACAGCACGGACGTGAACGCCAACGCCAATGCGAATAGCGCGGCCTGCACGCTCGAAGCGAAAGTATGCCCGGACGGCACTGCGGTTGGGCGCACCGGCCCGAACTGCGAATTTACCGAGTGTCCGGCCGTTGACAGCATACTGACGGAAACCGAAGCTCGCGCCATTGCCGAACGGTCGTGCATCAAGGGTGGTGAGTCATTGGCCGCCGGCATTTACAATACCGGGACAAAGACCTGGTGGTATGACGCCAACCTGAATTCAACGCGCGAAGGATGTAATCCTGCCTGCGTGGTCAACGAGCAGACGGGGACTGCTGACATTAACTGGCGGTGTATGGGGCTCCAGGAGGCGGAGTAGATATAAGTATAATTTTTTATTTTTGGCGGGTAGGGAGTCTGGAACAGGGATTTCGGGCTTGATATTATTAGCTAAAAGGGTAATAATTAGATAAACGGACTTATAAACTTACTGTATAAATATGACAGAGCAAAGTGATCAATCACGTATACCGGAAAATGAGAAACCAATGAAATTGTATAAACCTGAAGTAGGCGAGACGATTGAGAATACGGCGTTTAACATGATACAGTTAGCCAATCAAAGCGGCGAGCCTGTGAAATCACAGTTTAATGATTATGAGTTTGTTGCTTATCCCGGTGATACACTGGATCAAGTGGAACAACGATGGAAAGATGAGCGCGATAGAAAAAGTATAGAAAAAAACCATAATCGGTATTAAAAAATGCGGCGTTAACTGACGATATATAGGCGGTCGAGTAATTTTTTATTTGATTTTTTACTCGGCAAGTGGGAAAATTAAGTTATGGAAACACAAGCCACACCGCCATTTCCAACGAAACCTGCGCGGCCATTTTACCTGCGGTGGTGGTTTATTTTACCGTTTGCGCTTATTGTGGCCATCTGCGTATTGTTTATCGTAAATGCATTTGACTGGCCGACCAAGACCAAACGGTTGTGCAAGGAGACCGCGAGTCAGCACTATGACTCGATTGTCGACGAATGTCTGCATGTGTATACGGATGGCGGGAAGGAATGTACGAAAAACACTGACTGCACCAGCGGAGAATGCAGTGTCGACCATCTGATGGTGTGGGGAAACACTAACCGGTCTTATGCCGCGAATTTTGACGACAATGGGTTTTTGGTGGGGAAGTGCGTCATGTACGAACAGGCAGACCCGGCCACTGGTCAGGTGTTGCCCGATGAGAGGGTGAAGGGTTGCGGACTGGTTGAGCCTTTTACGCGAGACCAATTTGAAAAAGGTGAGCGAACCATCACCTCATGTTTGAAACCGGCAATCATGTAAAATAAGATAATAAGGTACGAAGGGGAACGGGGACGGTTTATATTTGAATAAAAAGAAGAGGCATGCGTCCCGCACGCCTCTCAGTCGTCGTGGATGTAACAATTCCCGCTATAACTGTCGCCGCACGGGTACACGCCGGAGATGCAGCATCCATAACTGCACCTTTCCGGGTTGATGGTCCCGCATTCCCAGCAGACGTCGTCGCCGTTTGCCTCCGCCTCGAGGAGTTCCTGGCGTTTCGCGTCCATGCGTTCCTCGTACGACTTTTGTTTTTCGTCGATCATCCGGGCTTTCACCCGGTAGTTGAGCGGATTGTCATCTGGATGGTCGGATTGACCCATTTTCATCGCTCCTTCCGGGTGGAATATTAAAGATCCACAAGTCTATCAGGGTACTGTACCTCCGTCATCAGCGGAGGTCAAGTCAGTGCTGGTGCTCGCTGGCAGGATTTTGGAAATAAAAAACCGGCACATACGTGTTGTGCCGGGGGATTTTCGGTTGTTCGTGCCCACTGGCCTTTATTCATAGCTGATTGATGCCGTCAAAAAGAGCAGGGGGAAAGGCGGTTTGGTCCTCCCGTTTTTGTCAGGGATGAGCGTTTCATACTCATCGGGAAGGGCGGAAAACGGCGGCAATTGGGCTGTGAGCGTGCGTCTTTTACCGTTTGTTTCATGGATATTTACGGTGAAAAAGACGGGTTTGCCGTGGGCATCGCTGATGATCTTGGAAGTCCATCCGTTGGTCCTGAAATTCAGCGTGTCGCACTTGTGTTGTGCAATCTTGAAATAATACGGCGGCCTCGACATGGTAGTATTCGATTGCAGCCCACTCTCACCCTCCGCAGCCCAAATGGTGGTGATGGTGTCTGCACAGAAAGGCTTGGGGGCGTAGTTGGTGATGTAAATGGTCACTGACCATTCAATGGAGCTTGGCCCGATCATGTTGATGTATTCCGACTTCGTCACTGTGCCGGTGACTTCCACAGTTCGCTGGCCGTAAGCAGACGAAAAGACACCTACCAGGGTGATAGCCAGAACAACTAGGAGATTCCGCATGATATCCTCCAATCGTTATGCAATGCGTTTTTCAAGCTTCTTTTTTTATTTAGTACAAGCTAACATGTGCGGGTCCAGAAGTCAACTGTCTATGACCGGTGGGGGCGGAGTTTTTAAGTTGATTTTTTGCCAGGGAAGTGGGAAAATTAAGTTATGGAAACAGATCAAAAAATTCAAACGCCGGATGCTAAAATGAAAAAAAGATGGTATGACCGGTGGTGGGCCTGGATATATATTTTAATCGCAGTAATTGTTGTCATTTTGCTCGTCCTGTTATTGCGTGGTGAAGTGTATCATTGCCATTATGCCTGGTCAGAATACCACTGCCACGGCCTGTTCCAGCCCCCACATGTGCATTAATTTATGTAGAGTCAGCCATCGGTGTAAATAATTATTTGAATTTTTTGATGTTGCAGACTTATGCCTGACGTAAAAGGAATCGTCAAAACTAAATACGCGGCAATCGCCAGTACGCCGAAGAGGTGCGGCTGTTCCTGCGGCAATAAAAAGTCCGTATCCCAGGAGATCGGGTATACGGCCGAACAGCTGCAGGCTGTGGGCGAGGCGGACATGGGCCTGGGGTGCGGCAACCCGACGGCATTCAGCCGGATAAAGCCGGGCGACACGGTGGTGGACCTGGGGAGCGGAGCTGGCATCGATTGTTTCCTGGCGGCTAAGAAAACCGGACCGGAAGGCAAAGTAATCGGCATTGATTTCACGGAAGAGATGATTGTGAAGGCGAAAACGAACGCGCTGAAAGGCGGTTTTAATAATGTCGAGTTCAAACAGGGGGATATCGAGCAGCTGCCGCTGCCTGACGATTTTGCCGATATCATCATTTCCAACTGCGTCATCAACCTGGCACCGGACAAATCAAAAGTTTTTTCAGAGGCGAAACGTGTGCTGAAGCCGGGCGGTAAGATGTACGTTTCCGACATCGTCCTGTTGGAGGAATTGACCGCGGAACAACGGGGCAATGAAGAGCTGATCGCCGGATGCGTGGCCGGCGCACTGTTAAAAGATAAATATCTGGATGTCATAAAAAATGCAGGATTGAGGGTAACGGTATTATCCGAGAATAAGGGGATCAGCAAACAGCAGTACCAGGGCATCCCGCTGGAAAGCCTGATGGTGGAGGCGGAGAAATAGACTGATAGGAATAAATACCTGATCTACTAGGGCATGGGTAGTTTTTTTGTAATTATAATCGCACCGCATACGTATTAACTATATTCGCCCGAAGGCGGATAATATGACAAAAGACGCGGCCAGCAGTGCGGATTGGCCACGAAGAACATTATACAATAACTAATATTTATATATGGAAAAGTTGCTCAAAAAGAGTCTGAACAGTCCTGACTCGACCAGATCCGACATCCCGAACCTGAAAGTCGAGTTAGTGACTGCCAACGGTTTCAAAGTCCAGCGGGTGACGGCCCAACCCGGCTGGCGCTGGTCTGAGCACCAGAAGCCCGTAGTCGGCGGTGACAGCTGCCAGATGCGCCATGTCGTCTATGTGCTCAGCGGCAAACTGCATACACGGATGGAGGACGGAAAAGAGATAGAGCTGTTGCCCGGTGACATTGGTGTGATCCCGCCCGGCCACGACGGCTGGAATGCCGTCTCCGTCCCGACGGTCTGGCTGGACCTGGCCCAGTAATAAAACGTAAAAAACCTGACCGCGCCCGTAGTCAGTTTGACTGCCGGGCGCGGTTTTATTGTGAAAATAATTAAATCCCTGGCACGTTGTACCAAGGATCTGTAGTCTAAGGTTCGAAATGAATTGTCGCGCGCTCTATCGGGCCCTTTTGTGGTAGCGCGCCTGTTCGCCCATCTTATATATCTGGATAATGATCACCGTCTCAATGATGCCATACAGTGCGCCGAACAGGGCGGCCAGCGGGGTCAGGAAAAGGAGCCACATAATGATGACAGAGACGGAGATGATGGCGCCGCCGCTCGTGACCGGATAATCCAGGCCTCCATCCAGGTTTTTTCCGTCTCCAAACGCGAGGAACGCGGTTCCGCCCGCGAAGATGGCCAGGAGTATACCAGTGAAGATTTCTGACGGGTAGTGGTCGAAGAAGAGGCTGGCCAGCGCGATGACGACCGCCACGCATGAGCCCAGAAAAAGAGAAATGAGAAAGCAGGTCATGCCTTCGTCAGTCCGTCTGGTGTTCAGTTCCGCCACTTTTATGAAGAGTATCCAGAAAAGCAGATGTCCGACACCGCCGACCGGAACAAGCCAGGGCGCCGGAGAAGGGAACGGCCCGTGGATGCGGCATGCGACCAACAACAGGAGACATGTCCCCAATAAAGCCAGTGTGGCCGATTCCCATATCGATTGCTCTTTGGGCCAGAGTTTGGTTTCCGTCGAAAATAATACGTTAATGACGGTAGGCAGGATGATGGCCGCGACCAGGATGCCCCAAACCTGGGTTGTCGCTGCGCCGGCATGGCTATAGAAAATTCCGATCAAGGTGCCCAGGACGGCATAGGATACGAGGACGAGAATAATTCGTACCGGGTTGAAGGTGGACTTTGACATGACAACTCCTTTGTATGTTTTGTTTGATCAATGTGCTTTCAACTAAGGTAGGTGATCCTACCAAAAAAGTGACGTCCATGTCAAGAATATAATAAAATGCCCGGATGGTTTTTAACCACCCGGGCGGGTGAGGATGGCTGTCCTCTAGTGTACGGTATCGTTACCGGTGATATCCCACTGTTTGACGATGTCGCGGAGACTGGTTTTGTCTTTCGACTCCGCCACGCGGTCAGAAATGTAGTCCGGGTCGTTCGTGTCCAGGAAGAAGTAATAGGCCCGGTCAGGGATTTCCATCGGCACGCGGTGGAGCAGCTGGTTCACCACATAGGTGTTCATCAGGCGGATGAGGATGGTTAAACCGGCCATCTTCTCGGTGCAGTACTGGCATTGCCTGGCATGGGCCTGGGCGAACCGGACGATCAGCAATCCGGTCTGTCTGGCGAGTTCGTGCAGGTCGTTCTGCGGCAGGGAATAGGTGATGTCACAGCCGTACCGTGGCGCGACTTTTTCCAGCAGTGTGACTACCAGTCCGGGCCGGAAGTCGATGGAATGATCGGGGCTGAAAAGTACCGCGTTCAGTTCGTCAGGCATGAACTTGCCGATTTCCGATTCGGCGATGTCGCAGGCTATCCGGTAAAATTCAGTGTGTCTCAATTGTGTATCCTCCAATGACGTTAAGGTTCAATTTCTGTTTCCAGACATACTGCCATATTTTTTTAACGGTGTCAAGAATGAGTCGGATCAGGAGTTTGTAGTTTAGCGTTTATAAAAAAATACCCGCTACGTTTCCGCAGCGGGCTTGTTAGCCAGCGTTCGATTGTCCATCAGGCAATTTCGAGCTCGAACACGTAAATGCCGAGCTTCTGCTTGTCCGGTGGGTAGATGCGTGCCAGGAAAGCGAGCGATTCCTCGCTCGGCAGGTCAGGCACGATCTGCTGAAGGTCCTCATTCGCTTTGAGAGACAGCAGGTCCGCGTACGTCCGGATCGATTTCACCCGGACGACCTGGGAATTGGTCTGCGACAGTAATTCGATTCTGTCGTCCACCCGGATACGTCGGATGTTGTCATACCCGACACGGACTTCGAGCCGTTTCCGGCCCGATTTGATCTGCTGCAGCAGATGGTTTTTCACTCGCATTTTACGCATAAACATCGCTCCGTAAGATATGCTCCATTGCTGGGTTGTGTGCAGGTCGTGGTAGGCATTGGGCAGCATGCAATCAAGCTGCCACCCCATGCGCTGGAGTGCCATGACCTGGTCAGGTGTCGGCACCTGATGAGTGTACAGCTTATGCCCATAACCCTGGAGCAGGTTAGGCAGGTCTGCCAGGAGCGCGGCGTACGCAGGCAGCGTACGTGCGACAATCGGCATGACCTTGATCGGTTCTCCCTTTTTCGGGGTGGCACCGGCAATGCCGATGACATTCCGGTCAGAATCGACGGCGACGAAAATCAGTTTGTATTTCTCATTTACGTCACGCGTATCACGCCGCGTGAAGCCGTTAAAGAGGGCGTCGACCCACACGTCGTCAACACCATGGAAGTGCTGCGGGAGCAGGTCGAGCATCAATGTACGGGCTTCTGCGGCATGCGATTCTTCAAAAGGGATGACCGAGATGTTCTGGGCGTCAAACCGGCTCAGGATGTCTTCGCCGATCAGCGGCTTGTACAGCATGAATTCGGTGACGCCCGGCTTGTAGTGGCTCTCGGATTTCCCGGCCACAAGGTAATTGTTCCGGAAAAAGAAATGAAGCGCCGAGAGGTTCCGGTCTGCGACGGTCCCGTAAATGATACGAGCGTGTTGCGAACGGGCGTACTCCTCCGCGTGGTTGATCATCAGCCGTCCGATGCCGTGGATGCCACGGAAACGGCGGTCGACGATGATTGGGCTGATCTTGTAGGTGCCCTGTTTTTTCCCGACGAGATGCAGGACGCCTGCCCGTTCGCCATTGGCAGTGGCGATGAACATGTGCTGTTCCCGTGAGAAATGGCCCTTCTGGTCAAACCCTCCCGCGAGGTGGGTACTGAAGATGCGGCGCGCATGTGCGCGATGGTCGCCGTTGTAGTATGGCTCGAGCGCCTCATTGATCAGTTCGATCACGAATTGCTCATCGCCGGCAACGGCTTCGCGCAATGCGATTACGGTTTGTTCAGCAGTCTGAACGGTCATACAATCTCCTTTGATTGCCCCGGCTGCAAAAAATGCAGGTGAGGGGCTGGCTGATTGTTGTTGTAAAAGAACGGAAAAACGCTGGCTTCACGCCAGTCTAGCATGTGTCAGGTCCTGTGGCAAGCGTCAGCGGAGTGACAGGTGGATGCCGAGCGCGCCGTATTTTTTTTCCTCCGATTCGGGATACCAGTGTCGCAAAGCCTGGAGCAGGGCTTGGTCGTCCGCTCCGGCAGCGTGATGAGGAATAATGCGAAGCAATTCATTAAATGTGGCCGCATAGGTCAGTTTGGCCACTACCGCGGCCACCGTTTTACTTTGGTCAGCCTGGTTGATAAAAATAATGGAGTCGCCGACTTTTATCTTCTGCCGTTTCTCGTCGTTTAGCCTGAGCTCGACAGTCTTCTCGCCATTAGCGATCAATTGGAAATATTCTGGTTGGAGACGTAATATATGTTGGGCATTTTCCATATGATATCATTGTATCAATATTGGCCATGGCGTGCCAGCTTGGCTTTTGACTTTTTTACCTTTAGGAGGGAAAATATAGGCATAATATCTTAAATAATATAAAACTATGCGCACACTCATCGGTGTCGTCATCGTCCTCGTCGGTTTGCAATTGCTCCTTAGCTCCATGAACGTGGCCAATGTCCCTGACCTCGGGGACTGGTGGCCGCTCATCCTCATCGCCATTGGCGTCATCAGCTGGCGGTCTAATCCCCGGATGTTTGTCTGGCCTCTGATCCTGGTCGGTCTCGGGGTAATTTTCCAGTTGCAGGAATTGGACGTGGTTTCGGGGAATGCCTGGAATTTCATCTGGCCGCTGGTCATCATCCTGGTCGGCGTGCAGGTGCTGATGGGCCGGCAGTGGAAAGCGTCCGCCCACCAGGGTACGGACAGCAATGCGTTTGTCGCCTTCAGCGGGAGGGATGAAAGGGTGACTGGTGATTTTTCCCATGGACAGGCGCAGGCCTATTTCGGCGGCGTCAAATACGACTTGCGTGATGCAAAAATTGGCAATGATGCAGTGCTGGAGGTGTTCGCTGCTTTCGGCGGCATAGAGATCCTGGTACCGCGGAATGTGCAGGTCCGTACCAAAGTGACTCCGATCTTCGGCGGTTCGGAAAACAAGACCCAGCCGGATGTCGGCGTCTCGACCATCCTGACTGTCACCGGTACGGCGATGTTCGGGGGAGTGGAAGTGAAGAATTAACCTGGCATTTCGTGTCGCAATTAACACTGTTACAATCAGAGCTTCATTCGCTCGGCTCCCCAGCCAAGGCTAAAATCTTGCAGCGCTTTTTCAAGACCGGACCGGGGGAGTATGGTGAAGGTGACTTGTTTGCCGGCGTGACGGTGCCGGTTTCGCGACGCATAGCTATCAAATATAAAGATTTATCCTGGCCAGAACTTGCCAGTCTTATTTCGTCGCGCGTTCATGAGGCGAGACTGATCGCCCTGCTGATTTTGGTGCATAACTTTAAAAAAGGGGCCAATAAAGATCGGGAAAAAATATATAATTTTTATTTGAAGCACACCCGCCATATAAATAACTGGGACCTGGTCGACCTGTCGGCCCATGAGATTGTCGGCGGATATTTACTGGAAAGGACCAGGGCGATCCTGGCGAAACTGGCCCGCTCATCCAATCTCTGGGAGCGGCGCATAGCCATGATGGCCACGTTCCATTTCATCAGGCACGGCCAGTCCGATGACACCCTGAAAATCGCCAAAATGCTTTTGCATGATAAGCACGACCTGATTCATAAAGTAACGGGATGGATGCTGCGCGAGGTGGGGAAGCGCGTTTCAATGGATGCCGAGCGGGAGTTCTTGAATTCCCACGCTCATGCGATGCCGCGGACGATGCTGCGTTATGCTGTTGAAAGAATGACCGAACGGGAGCGCCGGAAGTATTTGAGTGCTACTAGAAATCTAACAAAATGAAAAGAAGGCCATTAATATTTATTAGCCTAATGGCGATTGTTTTTGTAATTTCGGCCTGCACCCGACCTACGAATGTTAAGATGAATGGAAACTCAGTACTGGCAAACATTCCGATTGAAGTCAATCTGAACACTGATTCGATGACGGTTAATTCAAGTGAGGCGGTTAATGAATTTACCGGGCCGATTTCAGATGCTCTATCTCGGATAACTAAGAAGACGTTTGGCATATACATCACTCCGAAAAATTCTCCAGTCCAACCAGAACGTTTCACTGGGTACCACACTGGCGTTGATTTTGAAACGACGTCGGCCGAGGCTGGCAGCGAAGTGGAGGTTACGGCTGGGTGCGACGGCATTGTCCGGGTACGCCAGTGGGTCAGCGGATACGGAGGCGTCCTGGTCCAGGACTGCATCCTCGGCAATCAAACGGTAACTGTTTTGTATGGACACCTGAACATCGACAGCATCAACGTCGTGGTCGGAAAAACACTTCGGCAGGGTGATTATATAGGCAATTTGGGACAGGGCGGTACGCACCAAACGGACGGCGAGCGCAAGCATTTGCACTTGGGCATCCATAAAGGCACATCCATAAATTATAAAGGATATGTGAGTTCACAGGAGCAGCTCAATGACTGGGTGGATGCCGAAAAATATCTCAAATAACGCGGTTTACTTTTCGGGGCATTCGGTATAGAGTAAAGCCATGGCCATTCCGCTCAAAGACCTATTAAAAAATACCGTAAATAAAGCCGGTATCGGCGAACAGGTCGGTGCGGCCGTACTCTGTACGGAATTCGACAGGATTATTGTGGAAGTGCTTGGTGAGGGTGTAAAGGATAAGGTGAAGGCCCAATACGTAAAGAACGGCACCCTGACCGTGGCTGTTTTAAGTTCCGCGATCGGCCAGGAGATAAAACTGCATGAACAGGAAATCCTGGAAAAGCTCTCGAAAAAGGCGGATGGACAGAGTGTAAATAGGCTAAGATTCTTGGTATAATTTTTTAGCTAATATTAGCCACTTAATGAGACCATTTTTCACCTTGCCATGAGGTGAAAAAACTGTTAAAATGAGGGCAGGTTCTGACCCTTATTTTTTAGTTAAAAAGGATAAAAATGTCCCTGAAAAAGTACCTTATTTTAATGACCTCAGTGACCCTGTTTTGCTGGCTGGCCTGGCTGGTAGTTTTGTTTTATATGAATCCGGAAGAAGCGGGCATAGTCGGTTTTACGATGTTCTACCTTAGCTTATTTTTGGCGCTGGTAGGCACTTTTTCCCTATTGGGTTTTTTCGTAAGGGTGTGGTTTTCCCGGGAGACTTTCATTTTCAGGCATCTCGGCATTGCCACGCGCCAGTCGCTGTGGTTTTCCATGCTCCTGGTGTCAGCGCTCATGCTCCAGGGTGGCGGCATGCTGAAATGGTGGAGCGGATTGCTGCTGGTAATTTTCCTGGTAATGATGGAGTTTTTCTTTATTTCACGTAAAGTCGTGAGACGATAATATGAAGGATCTGATAAAAAATTTACAGCAAAAAGCGCAAGCCGAAATCCACAAGGCCGTTTCTGCGGAAGCGCTGGAGCAGGTGGAGATCCGTTTGCTCGGACGCAAAGGAGAATTGGCGGATATCATGTCCAGGCTCAAGGATTTGTCCGTGGAAGAAAAACGTGAAATTGGCCGGCTCGCCAATTCGCTCAAACAGGAATTGGGCGACATGTTCGCATTGGCCAGGCAGAAATTTTCTGCGCAAGGCGCCCAGAACGTATCCCGCCTAGACCTCACCTGGCCTGGCGAGGAGTTCCCCCGCGGACACCTGCACCCCCTGACTCAGTTCATGCGCCGTGTTGAGGACATATTTATGTCCATGGGTTTCGAGGTGCTGGACGGCCAGGAAGTGGAAACGCCAGAATATAATTTTGACCTGCTGAACATACCCAAGGACCACCCGGCCCGAGACATGTGGGACACTTATTATTTGGAAAACGGTCTGTTGCTGCGGACGCACACTTCGCCGATGCAGCTGCGGGCCATGGAAAAAAGGAAACCGCCGGTCAGGCTGCTGATCCCGGGCCGCACCTTTCGGCATGAGGCGACCGACGCCAGCCACGAGTCGGTTTTTTACCAGTACGAGGGCCTGGTGATAGACAAATGCATTTCCGCAGCTAACCTGATCGCAACTTTACAGGATTTTTTCCAGGCGCTCTACGGCCGTGAAGTGAAAGTTCAGGCCCGTAATTCTTTTTTCCCTTTTACCGAGCCGTCATTAGAGATCGCCATGTCATGCCTGATCTGCGGCGGCAAGGGGTGTTCGGTGTGCAAGAAGACGGGCTGGCTGGAAATGCTGGGCGCCGGCATGGTGCATCCGCAGGTGCTGAAGAACATGAAGGTCGATCCTGAGGAATATTCCGGTTTCGCTTTTGGCGGCGGCCTGGAACGCTTGATGATGCTGTATCACGGTATTAATGAAATACGTCTTCTTTACGGCGGTGACTTGAGATTTTTAGAACAGTTTTAAATAATCAATTATGGAAAATAATTTTGATCAAAATAAAATTCAGCAGCCGCAGGCCAAAATCCCACCCTCTTCAAAAAAGATCAACAAGGCCTATTTAATTGCAGTTTTTATGGTTTTGTCGCTAGTTTTTACCATCCTTTCAGGCGCAGTAGCTAAGGAGTCGAGCAGCTGTGAGGCCCCGGAGTTTAATTATTATGCAACCGTCTCCTACGCGGGATTTCCATTTCAATTTTTGCACAACAATGACGTCAATACAGCGGGTAACCTGAAAGGTGTTTTTCTTCACTGCGCTAATGTGGAAAATGCGTTTTATGGTAAATGGTTTGTGTTAGATATAGTCGCTTGGTTTATTTTTATCGTGATTATATATTATTTATTTTTATTTGTTATGAAGTCTGCAAAACGTTCTCATCTAAATTAACCATCTTCATGAAACTGTCACTCGACTGGCTAAAGGAATATGTAAAGTATAAAAAAACGCCTGAACAGCTGGCGGAACTTTTGACGTCCGCGGGATTCGAGGTGGAACGCATCAATACATTCGGCCAGGGTTTCGAGCAGGTGATCGTCGGCCAGATCAAGACAATCGTGAACCATGCCGATGCTGATAAGCTCAGCGTTTGCAAAGTGGATGTCGGCCAGGCGGAATATCTGAACATCGTTTGCGGCGCCAAAAACATCAAACCTGACCAGAAGGTGCCGGTGGCCATGATCGGGGCCAGGCTGCCGAGCGGGATGGTGATCGAGAGGCGTAAAATCCGCGGTGTCGAGTCCGAGGGCATGCTGTGCGCGCCGGATGAGCTGGGTTTGGGACAGGACCATTCTGGTATCATGATCCTGGACAAAGACTTGCCAGTCGGGAAACTTTTCGGCCTGGCGACAGGTTTGGAGGATACAGTGTTGGATATCAATGTCACACCGAACCGCGCGGATTGTTACTCGGTTTTGGGATTGGCCCGCGAGGTTTCAGCGGTGACCGGACAGCCGTTATCGGTGCCGAAGGTCAGCGTAAAGGAAAGTAAGAAATTCACCATAAAGAAATTATTATCGGTTACTGTTAAGGATAAGGATCTGTGTCCAAAATATACTGCGCGTGTGGTAAAGAACGTGAAAATCCGGCCGTCGCCACAATGGCTGCAGTCGCGGTTAATCGTGAATGGCCTGTCGCCGATCAATAATGTAGTCGACGTGACGAATTACGTCATGCTCGAATATGGCCAGCCGCTCCATGCGTTTGACCTGAATTTCATCCAGGGCCGCAAAATAACCGTCCGCCGTGCTGGACATGACATGTCCTTTGAAACATTGGACGGGGAAAAGCGCCAAGTGCCAGCTGACACGCTCATGATCTGTGACGTAAAAAAACCGGTCGCTGTGGCCGGAGTGATGGGAGGCAAGAGTTCGGAGATCACCAGGCAAACAAAAGATATTGTCATTGAGTCGGCAATTTTCAAGCCGGTCAGCATCCGCCGGACTCGCCAAAAACTGGGCATGATGACAGAAGCCTCGTTGCGTTTTGAAAAAGGCATCTGGCGTGGTTTGCCGGAACAAGCCTGTGACCGCGCCGCCCAGTTGCTGTCCGAAATAGCCGGAGGCGAGGTAGCCAGGTGCATGATTGTCGTTGAGGACGGCAAAGCACCCAAAATACGCAAAGTAAAATTTTCATTGACTGAAATTAACAGGATTATCGGCCACACCTTTGCCCCCGCACCGGCTAGGCAATTCCTGGAACGTTTGGGATTTACTGTCAGTAAAAATTCCGGCGATGAATATAATATTGCGGTGCCTGCCTGGCGCCAGGACGTTTCGATCGCGGCTGACGTAGCGGAGGAGTTGGGGCGCCTGTTTGGCTGGAGCCGCGTGAAACCTCAGCCTGTGTTTGCCGCACTTGCGCCACAGCAGCTATCCGCAGAAAAGAAACTCGAACGGATGGTTAAGGATTCGATGGCGGCATCCGGATTTACGGAAGCCCTCAGCTATTCTTTTTACGGAAAAACCTTGATGGAGCGTTTTGGCCTGAAGTCAAAAGACCACTACCGGGTGCTGAACCCTTTGAATCCGGAACAGGAGTACATGCGGACCAGCCTGCTGCCTCGGCTCCATGACGTGCTGTTGAAGAATTTCCAGAGCCGAAAAGTGATAAAAATATTCGAGGTCGGGCGCGTATTCGGCAAACAGCCAAAAGGCCTGCCGGAAGAGAAAGTCTTGCTGTCGGCCTTGGTGCTGCAGAAGCAGAGTGCGGCCGGCGTACTGAGGGGCGTCCTGGACAGCCTGCGTCGGGACTTGAACCTGCCGGAACCAATTGTAGTAACGCCGGTCCAGGAGATGTGGCGGTCGGCTGATCTGAAGTGCGGGCATCACCGGATTGGGGAGCTGGGCGAAATTGCATTAAATGCAGACAAGTTCGGTCAGGCACCGGCGTATATTACTATAGACCTGAATTCGCTCATGCCGTTATTCAGCGATAAGCGTATTTTCAGGCCGATCCCGCAGTTTCCTTCAGTCGAACGGGACATGACGTTTATCGCCAAGCCAGAGCTGGATTACTATCAAATCGTAGATTACGTAAAAAAAATTGACGAACTGGTCAGCGAAGTTTACGGTACGAAATATTATCGGGATTCCGAGGAGAAAAGGAGCGTCACTTTGCACATAATTTATCAGGCATTTGACCATACGCTGGAATCCGGCGAAGTGGACGCGATCCAGCAGAGGGTCGTTTCGGAATTGAGGAATAAGTTTGGGATGGAAATTAAAAAATAATTATAAATTATACATTCATTAACACTATGCCGAAAAAAAGCAAAACAAAGGAGGACGTAGGAAAGCCCGCAAAAGAAGGGGAGTATACAGCAAAGCAAATTACCGTATTGGAAGGGTTAGCGCCGGTCCGCAAGCGGCCGGGCATGTATATCGGTAATACCGCATCCGAAGGTCTCCATCATATGATCTGGGAAGTGGTGGACAACTCCATCGACGAGGCCATGTCTGGGTTCTGCAAGAACATCACTATCGAACTGAAACCAGACCACATGGTCAGCGTTATTGATGATGGCCGTGGCATCCCGGTGGAGAAACACAAGCAAACCAAGAAATCAGCCCTGGAAACCGTCTTGACCATCCTCCATGCCGGCGGCAAATTTGGCGAGGGAGGCTACAAAGTTTCCGGAGGTTTGCACGGAGTCGGCGTGTCGGTCGTCAATGCACTGTCAAAATATCTGCGGGCGGAAGTTAAGCGCGACGGTAAATTATGGGCGCAGGAATATTCTCAGGGAAAAGTGAAGGGCGCGGTGAAACCGGTCGGCAAAGCGAAGGGGACGGGCACCACCATTACTTTCCAGCCTGATCCGGAAATTTTCACCGTCCTGGATTATAATTTACAGACCGTCCTGGACCATTTGCGCCAACAGGCGTATCTGACCAAGGGGACCAAGATTACCGTCATCGACCGGCGTACGACCAAGCGCGGGGAAGAGCCGTTCACTTATATCTTCTATTTCGAGGGCGGGATCGCATCCTATGTCCAGCACCTGAATGCGCATAAGGCGGCCAAGCACCAGTCGACTTTCTACGTGGAGAAGGAATCCGGTGACATGAAGGTAGAGGTGGCGCTGCGGTATACCGAGGAATACAAGGAAACGATTTTCAGTTTCGCCAACAATATATTCACTACTGAGGGGGGTATGCATCTGACCGGATTCCGCACCGCCCTGACCAGGACGCTTAATAATTACGCCCGCAAACAGGGATACCTGAAGGAGAAGGACGAAAATCTGACCTCTGATGACGTGAAGGAAGGCCTGACGGCGGTCATTTCGGTAAAGTTGAAAGAGCCGCAGTTTGAAGGGCAGACAAAAGCCAAGCTTGGCAACGTTGAGGCCAAGTCAGCGGTGGATACGGTAACTTCTGACGGTTTGCAGATATTCCTAGAGGAGCATCCGAAGGATGCCGAAGCGATTCTAGGAAAATGTATTTTAGCATCCCGCGCCAGACTGGCGGCGCGGACGGCCAGGGAGTCGGTACTGCGAAAAGGCGCGCTAGAAGGCATGACTCTGCCCGGCAAGCTCGCTGACTGCTCGTCCAGAAACGCCGAAGATTCGGAATTGTACATCGTCGAGGGAGACTCTGCCGGTGGTAGCGCCAAACAGGGCCGCGATCGGAATTTCCAGGCGATCCTGCCATTGCGCGGAAAAATCCTGAATGTGGAAAAGGCCCGTCTGGACAAGATGCTGGCCAACAATGAAATCAAGTCACTGATCATCGCCATGGGCACGAATATCGGCGAACAGTTTGATATCGAGGGTTTGCGCTATGGGCGGATCATCATCATGACCGATGCTGACGTTGACGGCGCACATATCCGGACCTTGCTCCTCACGCTTTTTTACCGATACTTTCCTGAGATTATAAAAGGCGGACATCTTTTCATCGCCCAGCCCCCGTTATACCGGATCAACATCGGCAAGGATTTCAAATACGTATATAATGAGGCAGTGCTGGAAAAGATGAAGGATGAGCTGATGAAACAGAAATCTTCCTCCAAGGTGAAGAAGGATAAAAAAGTGGAAGTGACGGACCAGCCAGGAGGCGAGGCTGTTGAAATTGGCGACGAGACGTCGGCTAGCGGCACGATCAATGTCCAACGCTACAAAGGTTTGGGTGAAATGAACCCGACCCAATTATGGGAGACCACCATGGATCCGGCCCGGCGCGTGATGAAAAGGGTGGACATTGCCGATGCGGAAAAAGCGGACGAGGTGTTTGATATCCTGATGGGTGACGACGTGACGCCGCGCAAGCATTTCATCCATACACACGCGAAATCCGTGAAGAATCTGGACATTTAGCAGATTTGACAGCTTTGCAGGGATGGTATAATCTGAGGGTAGTCCCCCGCAGAGGGGATTTTAAAGACCGAAAAATATGGCTAATAAACTGTTCAATTATTTCCGCGAGTCACGCGACGAACTGAAGAAGGTCGTGTGGCCCAGCCGGCGTGAAGCGACCAAGCTTACCCTGCTGGTCATCGGCATCAGCCTCGGTACGGCCGCCTTTTTGGGCGCTATCGATTTCGGGCTGAATTACGTCTTGAAAAACGTCATTAAGTAGACCATTTATGCCAAAACAAACCTTACAGCAGGGTCGAAAATGGTATGTCCTGCATACCTATTCAGGGTACGAGGAGAACGTCTCTCGCAACCTGCGTCAGCGTATCGAATCCATGGACATGCAGGATAAGATTTTCAGCGTCCTCATCCCGACCGAAAACAAGATCAAGATCAAGAACGGCAAGCGCCGTGTTGTCACGGAGAAGATTTTCCCAGGCTACGTGCTGGTGGAAATGATCGTGACCGACGACTCATGGTATGTCGTGCGCAACACGCCGAATGTCACTGGGTTTGTCGGTTCCGGCACGACCCCGACCCCGATTTCCGAGGAAGAGGTGAAAGCCATCCAGAAACGCATGGGTGTCGAGGAACCGAAATACAAGATCGATGTCATGGCCGGCACGCCGGTCCGCATCACCGACGGTCCGTTCAAGGAATACGAAGGCAAAGTGTCTGAAGTAGACGAGGCCCGCGGCAAGGTCAAGGTGCTGGTGGCGATGTTCGGACGCGAAACCCCGATCGAACTGGATTTCCTCCAGATCAAGAAGCTATAAATTCAATTAACTACTATGGCAGAAAAAAAAGTCAAAACAATAGTCAAGCTCCAGTTGCCCGGTGGCAAAGCCACCCCGGCGCCGCCAGTCGGTCCGGCCCTCGGTCAGCACGGCCTGAACCTGCAGGATTTCTGCACCAAGTTCAATGCCCAGACCAAGGACAAGAACGGCGACATCATCCCTTGTGAGATAAAAATATATGAGGACCGGACATACTCCTTCATCCTGAAAACCCCTCCAGCCGCTGAATTGCTGAAAAAGGCCGCCGGCATCCAGAAGGGATCTGGACAGTCTTTGAAACAGAAGGTCGGCAAAGTCACCAAGAAACAGATCGAGGATATTGCCAAGATCAAGATGGTGGATTTGAACGCCAAAGACCTGCCCGGCGCCATGCGGATTATCGAGGGCACTGCCCGGAACATGGGCCTGGAAGTAAAAGACTAATAATTTGCCCTGATGACGGCAAGTTCGTGGTTCACATATTTAGGATTTTTAATCCCACTAAGCACCCTGGCGCTGATCGTTTTTGCCATAGCCGCCATGGTGGAAGGAAAGAATTCCATGAAAAAAACTTTCGTTATACGCAGCCTGTATTTTTATATAGCCTCATTGATTACCCTCGCCATTGTATCCGGATCGCTGATATACCTGGTCAATATGGGGCTGAAATCATGGGTTTTCACCAAAGCAGACACCAGCGTTTCCTCTCGGCTCGGTCCGCCGCCGACTTTGGTGCTTGACCCAAATGGCGTCACTTCGGTGGACAAGGCGGCACCGACAGCCATAGGCGGCGAATTGTCATGTACCGGCGCCTGTACCCTGACTGAAATCCAGAAATCGTCCATCGCTTCCTGGAAAACAAACTACCAGAACTGGATTGATGCCAACGCCAACCCCGGTTCACAGCGAGCGCGTGATGCTGTCGCGGCACTTTCGTTCTTGATCGTGGCAGCGCCATTTTATTTCATCCATTTCCGGACTGTCCAGCGGGACGCGAAAAAGTCCGAGGAAGGCGACAAGAGCACGATCCGCCCGATATATTTTTATTTCGTCTCGTTGGCCGCTTTGGTCATGATGGTGGTAGCCGGCGGTTTTCTGATTAACCTGACCTTGAAAACTTGGGTTTTCCCCAGCGCCGGACGGGTTGATACCGCGGCGGAAAAAATTTACAGCACCCCGACCATGATCGGCACAGAAGCAGGCGGCGTTCCGAGCGTGATAACCTGCGGGGAGAAGTGCGGCGTGGATGCGGAAACAGTGGCAATGGCGAAACGGTGGCAGGATGACTACAGTGCATGGCAAAAAGAAACCTCAGGCAATGCGGATTCCACGCAGCGACAGGCCGCGACATCAATCCCTTTTGTCTTGATCGGCATACCGTTATTCTGGTACCATTGGGCTGTCGTACGACGCGAAGCGAAAGAGCGCCGTGAACAGGGATCCTCACAACCATTACAATAATATTTTATAACTAATTTTGTGGGACTGTCCGGTTAGTCGCCGGATGGGCTAGTACCACGAAAGGGAAAATGTATGAAAAAGAGATCGAAACGGTTCAAGCAGGAACAAGGCCTGGTTGACCCTACCAAGACCTACTCGGCAGAGGAGGCAATTGGGTTGGCCAAGAAAACTTCAGCCGTGAAATTTGATGCGGGTGTCGAAGTCCATATCCGAATGGGCATAGACGTGACTAAGGCGGACCAGATCGTCCGCGGTACGGTCGCCTTGCCGCATGGTATCGGGAAAACCAAGCGGGTGGCGGTCTTCTGTGAGGGCAAAGACCAGGAAGAAGCGACGAAAGCCGGCGCTGCGCTGGTCGGCGGTGAAGATCTGATCAAACAGATCCAGAC
>CAZVMV010000015.1:0-17863 GCA_964628855.1 uncultured Gammaproteobacteria bacterium
AACATCGTCAGCTGGGCGACCATCGGTTTTATCCTGGCCGCCACCGTGGCCCTAGTCATCACTTCAATTCTTGGCATTAATTAATAAAATAACAGAAGACATATGTCACACAACTGTAAAGCGTTAGTCGTCAATTGCATGGATTTCCGGTTCCATACCGCAATCCGGGATTTCTTGGTTTCCCTCGGACTCAAGGATCAATATGACCTGGTCAGTTTGGCTGGCGTGTCGAAGTGCGTCGTCGATAAGGATCCGGCCGGTTCAGCCATTTTGCTCAAACAGGTCGAATTGTCACGGAAGCTTCACGGCATTTCGGAAATTTACCTGATCCATCACATGGACTGCGGCGCATATGGCGGCCATGCGGCTTTTAATTCGGAAAACACTGAGCATGACATACAGTGCCAGGACATGGAGGCGACGAGAACTATTTTGGCAGCTAAATACCCGCAATTGCAGGTCAAAAAGGTCTTGGCACGGATAACGGACACTGGCGGGGAAAACCTGATTGATTTTGAGCTAATTTCATAAAATCAAGTATCTTGCACAAAATGCATGGGGTCCCATTATGAAATCGATTATAAATAAAATTACTGCTTATTTTTTCAGGCACCCAAGCGTATTGACCAAACATGTTAATCCCTGGATTATCAGCATACTTATCGTGCTTCTCCTTACTATTTTCAGTGTAGTTTTCTTAATCCCCCCAGTTACGGATTTTTTATTTGAAAGCTTATCCGTGCAAAAACCCGCAGCAGTTGTATGGGACCAGTCGTTTGTAAACAGTTCGGATGATCCAGCATTACCCAATGTGTTACTCATCGGCGATTCAATTTCCATTGGTTATACGTTGCCAGTTCGGAGCATGTTGAATGGAATTGCCAATGTTAACCGCGTTCCTGACAATTGCAGTTCGACGGATTATTCGCTCAAGCATATTGACGATTGGCTGGAAAACAAAAAGATTGACGTCATATACTTTAATTGGGGTTTACATGATATCCGACTTGATGGAAATATTCGGGAGGTTGATATTGATGATTATGAGGAGAACCTTCGAACATTAGTGGAAAAGCTGAAGAAGACCGGCGCCCGTCTCGTGTGGGCTACTACCACCCCTGTACCCTCTGGGGGACTGACCACTCCACGTGACAGCGCTGATGTTGTGCGGTATAACGACGTTGCCAAGATGGTAATGAACGAAAAAGACGTGGTAATAAGCGATTTATACGGACGCGTCGAACCGTATGTAAGATTTCTCCAATTGGCGGGCAGCGTGCATTTTTCTGATTATGGGTATGCAGTCTTGGCACTGCAGGCTGCCCAAGATATAGAAAGCCAACTCCAACAGTAGGTATTATGTACCAATCGTAATAACCCTACCCAAATACAATTTTTTTGCAGGACTTGACATTTCCTAGATTATGGTGTAGACTTCCCCAATTAAAAACAAACAACGCAACTTGAAAGGGATATCCATGCAATTTGACGCAAAGATTGTCCAGGAAGAGCTGGAAAGCATTGATCATCTGATCGCAGAAAAATGCCTTCAACAAATGAAGCTCGACCGGGCAGCGAAGATAGCGGTAAGAGGTGTGACAGGATTTGCCTGTGCGGACGGGCTGTATAATTCGATAACGGCGGATTGCTGTGCCGACATCCATTGGCTCCAGCATTTGTTGAAGCTAAACGGTGCCGGGTTCCTGCTTGGCCTGGATCCGGAACGGTTTGACAGCGAGAAACGCGAGTACCTACGGTGCGCGCAGCACGCCCTGATCTACGACCTGAAGGTGGCATTCCATAAGCTGAAAAAAGGTAGCTCGGTCCTCCTGCTGTCCCATGCACCCAACTGCGGCCAGCGGATGGATTTTGGCATTTCCACCCTGGAAATGCTTCTCGCCACCCATCGGGCCCATGATCGTGTGGTGACGGAGTTGGGGATTGACCACAACGTGGTAATCCCGGCTGTGATGGTAGACCGGACCTATGGCGTTTTCGGCCCCGAGTCAAAGCCAGTCGAATTGTACGTCATCAAGCATCAGCTCGTCAGGAGCCGTTCCAAATAATCTGTACCGTCCCATTTGAATACGGGAACTGAATGAGTATTTGCATGTGTTGGATGGGGTGACAAATGTCAACACTCGTCGGTTCACGCAAATTGAATTGTGAAACGCCGTGCATATTGCGGCAGTGAGGAGACTGAATGGCCGATTTCAAAATCGACCGGAAGGGTAGGGTCAGGATTAATCCTGAAGTGCTCCGTCGGGAGTCGTTCGGAGGTGAACGCACTATCTTCAGTGACATGGACCTGCGTCCGGCTAGAACCTTAATGGTCGATGTCCCGACATTAGGGATTTCGGCGGTGTTCCGGAGGATCAAGACCGGCTTCTGGTACTAGAGATGTGAGTTTTTCTCAACTACAGGGCGGCATTCCCATGCCCCCTGTTTTTTTATCGCTGTGCACAAGGGGGCTTGACGCGGTTTTTCATTGAGAGCTAGACTACTTTGTTGGGAAGCAACAAACCACAGGAGGGTTTGTGTATGTACCTCACATCAATAACCGCCATCATCAATCCGTACGTGCTCGCTGCCGCTATTTTCCTGGCAGTCGTCGCAGTTCCGGCCGTCATCTATTTTGTTTGCAAGCGCCGGAAGTCCCAGATGGGACCTGAATGACCACAATCTTTTTCGACTGGGAGGACGGATAGCGTTATGGCAAGCGTGATGGGATAACCGGCGTGGCCAATCTTGGGCGCCGGTTTATTTATTGACATTGATCAAGTAGGGAGGTAATATATAGATGCCCTAATTTGAGGAGAGTAAGGTGGGGCATGTCGATCGCCCGCATCCGTACGCGGGCAACTATCAAACCGGCAGCTCTGTGAGTAATCAGCTGCCATTGACCCGAGAGAGCGCCATGTGCACTTTTTTCTGACTCGCCCCTAGGCGAAATGCGACAACTGTCGCACGCATCCCTTTCTATCTTCGACCGGCCGGAGCACACGCTCTCTCGGCCCTTTTTTTTCGGGAAACCCTTTAGGAAAGTGTTTCCCGACACCTTTCACAAATCAGCGGTATCCCTCATCCTGGAGTGAATCCAGGATTAGGGATGATTTTGAGTTGATGAATGGTTGCAACGGGGAATGGAAGCTATAGTAGGTCCAATACCGTTAAGTTTTTAAAAATATAAGCAATGGTTATTTGCTCTTGACGGACTAAGTTAAACTGCTACAATAGACCGACTTAACTGAATGTACTTTAAATCTTTTTGAAATTGGAGGAATGCCGCATGTACAGTCCACGAAGGAATTTGAACCGTGATTTCGGGCCGGATTACACCTACTACCGCAAAACTGATACCGGCCAGGCCGAAGCTGTGATGACCGATCCTGACCTGGAGCACATTTTCACGCACCTGCGTAACACCGTGAAGCCCGGTAGCGTCCTCATGCTCGGCTGCCGCCCGATGTTCCTGCATTACATGTTGCCGGTGGCTGACCGGGTCACGCACGTGACCGGCCAGGATGTCAGCCAGGCCAACATCGAAGCCGTAATGGAGTTTTTCTACGCCCAGGCCGGAGATCCGCAGTTCGATAAACTGCTGGAGGCGGACTTTGTCCGTCTGGGATGTTTCGCCGACTGGATCGCCGAGCATTACCAGACGGGGTACAGCGGTCCGGCGCTCCTGGACAGGCTGATGAATGCCTGTGAAAAGGATGACACTTCCGTTGACCTGGTCCAGGGGCATATGTTTGACCTGGACGACCTGGTCGGAGAACGGCAGTATGACAACATCATCCTGCTCTACGCCATCTGGGCGGGAGATAAGGAACAGGTGGCCGACCTGTTCTATGTCATCAAGCGCCATCTGGCGCCCGGCGGTCGGTTGATCGTGTTCGACATGATTTCGTTCGACCAGGACGACCTGGAGGACGATTTCGAGGAGGATCCGTCGGAAACGGATCGGGTTCCGGAGCTGATGGAGCTCACGCTGGACATCCTGCGCAATCAGATGTTGGCGGCCGGATTCGACGAATCCAAGGTGGCGGCCCGCCAGGTAGCGCCGACGCTGCCTGACGGCGAGGAAGTGTCGCACGGGTACGAATACCTCGAGCTCACGGCCGAGAACTGACCGAAAACAATTCTGCACAATGGGGACGGATAATAATCCGCCCCCCTTTTTTTGTATAAAAAAATGGCAGAAGACTGGTGTCTTCTGCCAAAAAGGTAATAAGGTGCTTTGGAAACTAAGGAATGACGTAGAACGATTCGATGTCGGTGACCGGGGTGCCGTTGATGTCGGTCAGGTACCAATAGTAATACCGGTTAGCCTGGATGTCGTGTCCGGTATACCGGATGTAGGTATCCCTGTAGTCGAACCTCTGCCAAAAGATCACGTCACCATAGTAGCTTCGGGAGTCGACAATGACCATGTAGAACTGCCCGGCATCCTGACACACGCGGTCCCAGGAAAAGACTGGATCAGTCAGGTCAAGGGTTTGACCACCGATCGGCGAAATCATGTTGGGGGACATGACACATGCGGTGGTAACCGTCATCTGCACGTCGATGGTGGCGTTGCCACCCGACGACGTCAGAGTGACGCGACCAGTATATTGACCGTCGGACAACCCAGTGCGGTTGACCATGACCTTGATCTCCTGGGTGGTAGTACCGACCGAGGAAGGATAGGTGGTCAGCCAAGACTGGTTGGACGAAAGGTTGAAAGTGATCGGCCCGTTGTTGTTGGCGTTGGAGGCGGTAGAGTAGGCTACGTTAAGTTCACTGCCCATGTTTAGGACAGTTGGGTCAACGACCAACTTTCCGACCGCCGGTTTCACGACGAGCGTGTAGTCACGCCATTTCTTGTTCTGTAAGTTGCCCTGGTCTACCACGGTGATGGTGATTGGATAAGACCCAGAGACGTTCGGCGTGCCGTTAAGCGTGGCCGTGCCGTCAGCGTTGTTCTTGAATGACAATCCGGGCAGGTTGCCGCTCAGGGAAAAAGCGACGCCATATCCGGGAGTGCCGCCAGAACTGGTGAATGTCACTTCGTAATATTGCTGAAGGGCCGCCTCGGGAATAGTTGCCGGAGTGAAGTCGATCGGCGTGCTGCTGGGCGTGTAATTCACGCTGAAGGTGATGGTGTTTCCCGCGGTGAGAGTTTTGTATTCTCCCGCCGGAGTCTCATAACCGGATAGCGCATGCCAGGTAATATGGTACTCACCAGGCGTTACGTCGGGGATCGACTGGTAGCCGGTTCCCGTGTAGCCGCCGGGTGTAATGTCCCAGCTGGCCGTCGATGGATTCGGATTTACCACGATGGTGCCGGTAGTCGGTCCGGGATTGTCGACCTGGATCGTTTTGGTATCCTGGTCAGTCAAACCCGCTCCGTCTTTTACCTCGACGATAACAGTCTTAGTCCCAGATGAGGACCATTTCTTGCTATACGTCTTGGTGGTGGTGAATCCTGTCCAGCTGCCGTCAATCTGCCAGCGGACCTGGAGGTTCGCCAGCGGAGTCTTGTCGTCAGTGGAACAGCCGGCATCAAGACTGAACGTCGTTTCAGTCGTCCCTGAGGAGGGGCTGTAGTTGAAACAGGCATTCGGAGGCTGGTTCGGTGCCGGGTCATAGATGGTGACCGTGCAGCACTTGGTGATCACGTGTCCTTTTCCGTCGTTAAGCGTCACACAGATAGTATGATCGCCGGGCGACGGGAAAGTTGTGCTCACGCAGGTTTGCGTCTGCTGGCTGATCCAGCTGCCGCCATCCAGCGTGATGCTATAAGTCCAGCCAGTTACGTCGGTACATGAAGGCGTCCAGCAGATCTGCATGACGTTGTTGATCGGGACGGAACCGGGGCAGTTCAGGGTGAAGTCGGGCGTGCACGGGGCATCGGATACGTCCATAGTACAGAACGATTCCTGTCCCCACGCGCCGTCATCATCCTTCGCTGACATGTAGACCGACTTAGTTCCGGTCGACGTGAACGTGACGTTAGTCTGCTTCGTAGTAGTGGTGAAGTTGCCGAACTCGCCGCGCCATCGGTATTCTGTCACTGTGCCGTCAGCATCAGTCGCGTTGTTCGTGACTGACACCGGCTGGTTGACGGTGGCGGTACCGGGGCATGACGGGCTGGAAACCGGCGGCTGGTTGGGATTTCCGGTGACGTTGATGAATGTCGAAACCGTTGCCCAGTATTTACCCTGCGAATAAGGTGTATTGCGGATTTCGTACTGTCCCGCAGTAGCGTACGTATGCGTTATGGTTTTTGGAAACTGGTTTGACATGACATAGAACACATCGCCTTCACCAAGCCAGACGGCGATATAGTCGCAGTGCGATCCACTTAAGGTAATCGTAAGCGGTTCGTTTACTCCGATAGTCGTTTGACACTGGGTATAGGCGGTTGGTTGCGCGTTCGGGTCGTCAGTGATAGTCACTTTCGTGAATGCCGGCAAACTCCACCCGTTTTGGCTATCTTTTACGCTGAGCTGCACGGTATATGTGCCAGCCGAAGTCCAGGTGTAGCTGACAGACGGACCGTGAAGTTTCATGTTTGACGGACCGATTGTCCATTCGTAATCTACGATTGCATCATTGTCAGCGTCAGACCCTGATCCGATAAGCGAAATTGATTGGCCCGTGTATCCGCTGTACGGTCCACCAGGAAACGCCTGAGGGATAGTATTGGAGGGCGCCTCCTGTGACCCGGTCAGGATCATGATTGACAGGACTTGGCCTTGGCCTCTCGCAACATTGGGATTGATGTTGAGGCCCTGGACCATTGATGCAAGCGCAGGGGATTCAGCCAGCGATACGCCAGCTGCCAGTTGAGAACTGACGAAGAGATAGGCAACCAATGCTAGCGCAGGCATCATGTTCGGATCGCATAATACGCCGTTGATCCAGTCCTGGATTCCTTTTCCTGATAAAATGTTGTTGATGTCTTTGAATGGCAGTGCCTTATCCACGAGTTTCTTGTAAACTTCGACGGGTGAAGTACAGCCCTCATTCAGAGAGGTGCATCCCAGCCCCAGGAAGTATTGCCCGTTTGGTGAAGTGGTGTAACCACCCCACCGGCCGAGATATTTCGTGACCGTGGATGGCGCAGGGTAAATATGAAAGTCCAATGTTGCAGTCTTTTCGTGCTGACAATTAGCATTGCCGCAACCCTGGCATTCGAGCCGGTAGAAGATTACGCTCATATGCCGGACGGATGCAAGTGAAGCGATTTCCGGATCACATGATCCAGAAAGTTTCCCATCGTGCATTCCGACCACGACGATTTTGTATTCGCCGAAGTCCTTGATCTGAACGATGGCTTCTTTCACGTCCTGCGGTGAAGGGTTGGCGGGCAGCGCGGCAAGCTTGGCCGATTCTATTGAGCCCTGGAAACTGCCGCCATCGTCGAGTGCGATTCCCTGGAATTCGTGTTTGACGATGGGCTTCGGTTCGGGTTCCGTCGGCTTCTTGTTGCAGCTGATCATCGGCTGGACGAGCAGCAGGCAGCACAAAAGCCAACACAGCGGTTTACTGATGATGTAGCGCATGATTCACTCCTTTTTCATGCCGTTTATTTGTTTGTCTGATTTGCGGAATTTAAGAAATGCCGAATAAAAATTCACCTCCTCCGGGTGATTTGAGGGTTGTCAAAGTCCGTTTTGTTTATTGTTTATTTCATTATACCCTATAATATCCCTACCCTATAGTCAAGGCATAAATCCCGGACATAAAAAAAGCCCCGAACATCTTTTGAGATGCCGGGGCTGGTGACTTTGCCGGTCGAAGCTTATGCCGGCTGCTTGATATATTCGGCCAGGCGCCCGATGAAAGTGTCGGTGACCGAATACTTGCCGTCCTCCAGATGGAGAAAGCCGTTTTCGGCCAGGACATTCAGGAAGCCCTGCTCGTTGCAGGCACCGGCGTGCGTGCACCGCGCCACGTATTCCTCGAACGTGAACGGCTGCCACTGGTCGCCGGTTTTCTGGGAGATGATGACGACATTTCTGGCGATCGTCTCGGTTTCGCTCTTGCCGAACGTATCCATCAAGGGTCTGTCGATATTGATGTCGCTCGGTTTGACGGCTGATGTCAATTTGCCCATGGAAGAACTCCTAACTGTATCTGTTTGGGTTTTGATTTCAATTCGACCAATCATGATAGCTGATTTGTGCGAATTTGTCAAGGTTTAAGCGGTGCGGGGAAAGCGAGGGAAAGAATCGCCGGCTCTCACCATGTCATTACGAGGAGTGAGCGTAGCGAGCGACGTGGCAATCTCTGAAATGAAGGAGATTGCTTCGCTCCGCTCGCAATGACAAGCGATGATAAAACTGGTAAAATAGGATTAGAACCCGTGCACAAGTAGTTTGATCTGATTATTAATATGAGATTCATTACCTCAAAAGCTTTAGCGGATGTTATTCCGTTATTTGGAATCAT
The DNA here is from genome assembly GCA_964628855.1 of uncultured Gammaproteobacteria bacterium. Taxonomy (GTDB): domain Bacteria; phylum Patescibacteriota; class Patescibacteriia; order UBA10025; family JAHIVO01; genus JBAYGJ01. Next base: position 8,443 of record CAZVMV010000015.1, read on the forward strand.
TGCCCCGATCCTCTTCATCGTAACGGATTTGGCTGCTGGATTTATCAGGAAAAATTACAGCTTTGTCTACCAGTCCATGAATGAGCTTAGTGCAGTCGGTGCCCCAACCAGGCCATATGTGGTTTCACTAAATATTGTCGGTTACGTGCTTGTCATCGTGTTTGGATTGGCCGTTTGGAAACTTGGGGGGCATAATCCGGCTCTGCGCATTTTGGCGATACTCGCGGTTGGGTTTGGGGTTTTCAATCTCATCGGCATATTCTTTCCCATGCAGGTCGGCAAGCCGCCCAGCACGATAAATGTCGTTATTGGCGCACTCGGTGTTTTTTCCTTGGTATTGGCTATACCAGTGGCAGCGTTTGCGTTCAATGGGTGGTTCCGTATTGCATCGATCGTCCTCGCTTCTTTATTCGTACTGCTGACAATATTTGGATTATATATTGCGCCCCGAATGGGAGGATATACTACTACACCGATAGGTCTTCAGGAACGGACGATGATGTATCTCACGTTTTCGTGGTTGGCGGCACTTGCATTTGCCCTGTAAAAATTCCCTGAAACTGGTAGAATTGTTGTATGGCATTGTCTGTTTCATTGAATGAATCGCAGAAAAAGGCAGTCACTTTTGGTGATGGGCCTTTGTTAATCGTGGCCGGCGCTGGTACCGGCAAAACCACCGTTGTTACCCAGCGGATCGCCTGGCTGATATTGGAAAAGAAAATACCGACCGACGGGGTGCTGGCCCTGACGTTTACTGAGAAAGCGGCCAGTGAGATGGAAGAGCGCATTGACGTCCTGATGCCGTATGGGTACGTGGACTTGTGGGTGAACACGTTCCATGGTTTTTGTGAACGAGTATTGAAAGATAACGCGCTTGAAATCGGCTTGCCGCCGGATTTCAAATTGTTAAATACAACGGCGCAGGCTTTGTTAGTCAGGAAAAATTTTGACAAGTTCGAGCTGGATTATTACCGGCCACTGGGGAACCCGACCAAGTTCGTGGAAGCGCTGATCAAGCACTTTGCCCGGGCCAAGGACGAGAGCGTCCTGCCGGAGGATTACGTGAAATACGCGGACACCCTGAAACTGGACCGCGACCAGCAGGAATTCATCAAGAAAAAGGACGCGGACGATGCGGAAGTGACCGAGGCACAGCGCATCACCGAGATTGCCAACGCCTACCACACCTATCAGCAGTTACTGCTGGACAACAGTGCTCTGGATTTCGGTGACCTGATATTGTACACCATTAAATTGTTCAAGGAGCGGCCGGCTGTACTGAAAAAATACCAGGATCAGTTCAAATATATATTGGTGGACGAGTTCCAGGACACCAATTACGCCCAATATGAACTGGTGAAACTGCTGGCCTCACCAAAGAACAACGTCACAGTTGTAGGGGACGATGACCAATCGATCTACAAATTTCGAGGCGCAGCCATATCTAACATATTGGAATTCAAAAAGGACTTCCCGGATTCGCAGGAAATCCTGCTGACCGAAAATTACCGCACCAAACAGAACATCCTGGACCTGTCGTACCGGTTCATCAAGCAGAACGACCCGAACCGGCTGGAATACCAGCTGACCAAGGGGCAGATCAACAAAAAAGGCGCCCCGCTGAAAACGAAGATTTCCAAGCAATTGAAAAGCACGCGCGGTGCGGATGGGATTATCCAGAACCTGACGTTCAATTCCTATCTGGAGGAAGCGTCCGGCGTAGTGAAGAAGATTTTGGAATTGAAAAAGAAGGACAAGAAATTGGCCTGGAGCGATTTCGCCATCCTCATCCGGGCCAACAGTTATGCGCAGGATTTCATTGCCGCCCTGTCACGCTATGACATACCGCACCAGTTCCTGGCCTCTTCCGGTTTGTATTCCATGCCGGAGATCATGGACGTGGTGGCCTATCTGAAACTGTTGGACAATTACCACGAGAACTCGGCCATGTGGCGCGTCCTGAATTTCCCCCACTGGCAAATGCCGGTGAAAGATTTGATGACCCTGTCGCGTTACGCCAACCAGAAAAGCATCTCGCTATACGAGACGGTGCAGAAGACGCGGAGCATTTCCGGACTGTCAGAGGGACTGCACCAGCATCTGGATACGGTGCTGAAATACGTGCATGAACACACGCAGATCGCCAGAGACAGGGGAGTGTTGCCAGCGGCGTTGCATTTCATGCGGGACACTGGGTATTTAAAAAACCTGACCGAACACGAGAGCGCGGACAACCTGGAAAAGATCGTGCACCTGAACCAGTTTTTCCGAGAGATTGAGGCGTTTGAGGGCACGCACGAGGACAAATCCGTGCAGACATTTTTATCAGAACTGGAACAGGCGCAGGAAGCGGGAGACGAGGGGTCGCTGGCCAAGCCGTGGGAAGAGGGGCCGGAGGCGGTGAAGATCATGACTGTCCACGGCGCCAAAGGATTGGAATTTCCTTATGTCTTCATCGTGAACCTGGTTGATAAGCGTTTCCCGTCAATCGAACGCAAAGAAGCCATTGAGCTGCCGGAAAGCCTGATCAAGGAAATCATTCCCGAAGGGGACATACATTTACAGGAGGAACGCCGGTTGTTTTACGTGGCCATGACCCGGGCGCGCGACGGGCTGTTTTTCACCTCAGCCGAGGATTACGGCGGTACGCGCCGGAAAAAGGCGTCACGCTTTTTAGTTGAGCTTGGTTTTGTGGACAAGCAGGAAAAGCCGCAATTGGATCTGGTTGAACATCTCCAGCCGGCACAGGTGACGCAAAAGGAAATTGACGACCTGACCTATTTGCGGCAGGCCATACCGGAGCAGGCCAGCTACACCCAGCTGAAGGCGTTCGAGACCTGCCCCAAGCAGTTCAAGTACGCGCATATTTTGAAACTTCCTGTTGAAGGCAGGCACACCTTTAGTTTCGGCAAGTCCATACATAACACTCTTTACCAATTGTTCAAACAGATAAAGGAAAGTGCCGGTAAAACGCAGAACGACTTGTTCGGCGCAAAAGAAGGTAAGAAGTTTGAGCCGACCCTGAAAGACCTGATGAAGATGTACGACGAGTGTTGGCTCGATGATTGGTATCTTTCGAAGCAACATAAAGAGGAATACTATGAGAAGGGCAAGCAATTATTGACCACGTTTTTTGAGGAGCATAAAGGGAGTTGGCCGACGCCGTTATTCCTTGAGCAGCAGTTTCATTTGAAGTTAGGCGAGTATACGTTCAAGGGTGTGATTGACCGCATTGATCCTGTTGATACTGACGGATCGGTAGAGCTGATAGATTATAAAACAGGGCAAATGCCCAAAGGCGGGAAATTGGCACCAAACGACAAAGAGCAGCTGCTCATTTACGATTTAGCGGCCAGGGAAGTGATGAAGCTGAAACCGGTCCAGCTGTCCTATTATTATCTGGAAGCCAATAAAAAGCTTTCGTTTACGGCAGACGAGGCGGAGGTGCAGAAAATAAAAGATAGTTTGATCGGGCAAATAAAGGATATACAGGCGAGTGAGTTTAAAGCTACGCCAGGGTATTGGTGTAATTCGTGTGATTTTCATGATATTTGCGAAGACAGATGGCGTGGTTGATTTTTTAGCTAAATAAGAGGAAAATATTCATATGAGCGATATTAAAGAATTACAAGATAAAATCATAGCTTTTAGGGACGCAAGAGACTGGAAACAGTATCATCACCCCAAGGAGCTAGCTATTTCAATAGTGATTGAAGCGGCCGAGCTTCTTGAACAATTTCAATGGGCCAAAGGTGCAACGAAGGAGTACATGGAAAAGCATAGAGTAGATATTGGCGAGGAATTGGCTGACGTATTCATTTATGCCTTGAACCTGGCACATACTATGGGTTATGATGTGAAGGAAATTATTGAAGATAAACTAGAAAAAAGCGAGAAAAAATACCCCGTGGAAAAAGTAAAAGGAAGCGATAAAAAATACACTGAGTATTAACATGGATTTTACCCCATCATTGGAAGCAAAACAGTTTTTCCGGTTTACGGGTCCACCGGAGAATTGGTTGACGGCAATAAAATACATGACCTGGGGACTTGAAGAAAAACACCATGATCGCTGGAGTAAAATACAACCAGGCGATATTTTTTTTATTCATAGTACTGGCGCCCAAACGTCTAGGTATAAAAATGCCAAGTCTGGTGTTATTGGTATTGGAGTTGTAGGTTCAAATTTTACTATGAAAGAAAGTTTTTTATGGATTGAAGAGCAGGAGCAAAAGAGGAATATTTGGCCACTCTTAATACCATTTTCGGAAATTTTTTTATTTAGTGAATTGAAACCACGTAATATATGGGAAGCGCCAAATGGTAAAAATACTTCTCAAATTTCAAAATTAATTGATGAATTATTACAACAGTATATACCAATGTCAAAACTTCCCGCATTTCCAAAAATGGGAAGTTTTTCACAAGTTTCGCATGATGTGGCAATGCAGATTCTGAATGAGAAAAGACCATTATATGAGTATCATGAAGATCAAGAAGAAATGTTTGTAGATACCCGCGCAACAAAATTAACATCCGTTAAAAGTGCCTCAGAAACATTGCGTTATGCAGACACCTTACGAATCTTTAATTCTATACAAACTCGTATTGTAAAGCCTGAACCGGGGCCATACATACGTAACAACGAATTACTCGCAAGAGCTGAAGTTGTTCATTGCACAATTCTCCAACAATTAATAGATTTATTCCGAAAACACGGATACGAGACAATGTCGAATCGACACGTTGATTTATTCGCCCAAAACGGTAAACAAAGTTATTTATTGGAGGTCAAAAGTACAGAAAATAAAAATTTTCGTAGCCAAGCTAGAAAAGGATTAATCCAATTGTTTGAATATGACTATTTCGAAATTCGTAAGTATTTATTGGAATCAAATTTAAAATTTCAAAATCAATATAAAGTTTTGGTCCCATCAGTTGTGCCTAGTGATACAAATTACATTGAATTTATCAATGTTTTAGATGTCGGTGTAGCTTTGGCCGAGAAAGATAGCCTAAAGCCAATTGGTAAAGATTCAGGTTTTTCAAATATATAATATGAAAGATATCCTATCTTATAATGAAGTTGTTTCACTTGAGGGATTTAATATCCAACATGGAATGAATCATCGCCCATTAAAAAAAGGATATTCCATTTTGTTAATGTCGGTAAGAGAGGGCTCACCATATAACGATGGCTTTGATAAAGAAGGAAAATTACTAATATATGAAGGTGAAGACATTACAAGGCGCGAGACATCTGAGCCGAAATCTTTTGACCAGCCATTTTTTTCTAAAACCGGTAAATTAACAAATAATGGAGCGTTCTTTAAAGCTGCGGAAGACTATCGATTGAAAAGGAGGAAATCACCAGAACAAATTAAAGTTTACGAAAAGATTAGTAATAATATATGGTCTGATAAGGGTTGGTTTTATCTAATTGATATTGAATATCGCAAATCAGAACTTGAACAAAGAAAAGTATTTAAGTTTATATTATCTCCGGAAGCACCTACAGGATCGCTGACACCCTCAGAGGTAGAGGAATTTGAATTTTCGAGAAGGATTCCGACAGCCGTTAAGAGGGAAGTATGGGAAAGGGATAGAGGAAAATGTGCAAAATGTGGTTCTGATAAAGATTTACATTTTGATCATATAATTCCATGGTCAAAGGGTGGTTCAAGTAATGACTCAAAAAATATTCAGTTACTTTGCGGAAAGCATAATTTACAGAAATCGAACAAGATTATTTAAATTAATATTGGTAAATTGGTTTGTTACTGTGCTAATTTTAGCCCTTGTTTTGTATTTGTGAGGGGAGTAGAATGGGGGAGTAAATAGCCGATAATATATGTTTGATTTTTTAAATTATTTCAATCCAAAATCATTACTAGATTTATCCACGGTAATTATTGGTGTTTTATTAGCTCTAGCACTTAATCGGTTATGGTTACATTTTAGTAATGTAAATACTTACAATAAAATGCTTGAAATGATAGCCAGAGAATTGGAAAATAATATTGATTGTTTAAATAATAAGCATTATCATGGAGTTTCATTTGAAAGCTTTAAAGCAGTAGAAGGTAACCCAATTTTTATCTCATTTGTTAAGGAACATGTCCATGATGTTTTATGGAAAACCTACTCTACCCTTAGAGAATATAAAGTAATAAGAAGTGCAAGAATAGAGTCACAAGATGAAGATTTTAATAAACCTTGGTTTAATGAAAAAAATATTAATAAGATATTACAAGCTGAAATAAATATGATTCGTGGATCGAAGATACGCAGTTTAAAATATTATAGAAAATAATAGTTATTGACGTGCAAATATTCCCACAAAATCATTATTTCAGTCCTAATTTTATATTCCAAAGATTTCAAAGAATTTTAGAAAAATGTGGGACTGAGAATACTTTGAAAAATATCCAATTCCAAAAGGAACGGGAAGCGTGGATTACAGCTTTATATTTAATGGGGTTAAGTAAAAATACTAATAAAGAGTACTGGATTGGGATTGAAGAAAAGGAGAATACACCCGATACTTATGGAGTCTCAATACGTGAATTGAATAAAGGAAATTCTCTAGACATACTAAATATTGAAGTGTGTGAATGGGAAAATCACTCAAAATTATCTTTATCAGAGCATATTAAAAATAAATTAAAATATAAGGTTTATCCGAAATATTTTTTACTATTATGTTATGTGCATCATCACACTGGTGAAAAAATTGACTTGGAAGCCGAGTTTCAAAAAACCATTATTGATCACTATAATATTGGTGAAATACAGATTATTGGTTCGCAGTTAAATAGCCAATATGATCATTTAATTGTACAACTATACCCTCATCGACAAAAATTTGAATTTAATCGACAAGATGAAGTAAATAGATTAATTAACCAAATTGACATTATAAGGACTGAGAAAGGTATTGGAAAATCATTTTATCCTCTTGGATTAAAAAAAATCCCATTGCCAAAATGTAAATAAAAATATCCACAAAGGGAGGGGTGGGTTTGCCGCTTTTCTTGGCGGCAAGAAAAGCGTCGGAAAAGAACCGCCGCCCAGGATAAAAAATTAATCCCGTTCCATGCCTCGTTTCACTCGGCATGTACGGGACAGGCTCCAATTGGCTCGTAATACTGTACTGATTACTTTTTTATATGGGCGGGGAATACGAAAGCGGGAACGAGAGGCGCGGGGGAGATGTGGGGGAATGGGGAAAATTGCAATTGGAAGAAATTAGTGGGAAAATAGGGTTATGGACGAACAACAGCAAAAACCACTAGAACAAAGGAAACCTAAATCAAAACGGTGGTGTTTTTGGGTACTGGGGATAGTGGTTGTTTTGGTGCTTGGCGGTGTGGGATTCTATGTCTACGCCCGCAGTATAGATTTCGGGTGCAATGTCGTCGGCGTGTCAGTTCGTGGGACTGTTCAGACGTACAATCCTAATTATTCCTCAACCGGTGCGCAGGACATCGCTTCGGCGGAAGATATCATGTGGGCAATCCAGTACGCCAAAGACAGCCCGTGGATCAAGGGCGTACTGATCGAGGTGGATTCCGGCGGTGGATATCCTGTCGCTGCAGAGGAAATTACGAATGCAATAAAGAAACTAAACAAACCAAATGTCAGCCAGATCCGTGAATGGGGAGCGTCAGCTGCGTATTGGGCTGCAACCGGAGCGGACTGGATCATTGCCTCGAAACTTTCTTCGGTCGGTGGGATTGGCATCACGTCATCATATGTTGATTACGCCCAGCAGAATGCCAAGGAAGGGATAACATACAACCAGCTCAGCACAGGCAAGTTCAAGGATATGTTCAATCCCGACAAGCCGTTGACGGACGAAGAGAGGAAGCTGGTGGAGCGCGACTTGGCAATAACCAATGATGAGTTTGTTTCCACGGTTGCGGAGAACAGGAAGTTGCCAGAGGAGACAGTCCGCGCGCTGGCCGACGGGTCTACCATGCTGGGTGACCAGGCTTTGAAGAATAAGCTGATCGACCAGGTGGGGGGCATTGATGAGGCGAAGAAGTACCTGGAAAAAAGGATCGGTGAGCCGGTGGAGGTGTGCTGGAAATGATCAAATCCACGTTTACAAAAACAGCGAAAGTAGCGCGGGGATATTTGCGAGGATCGCTGGAGAGGTTAGGTCCCCACACCAATTATGGCGGGGAGGATAGACGATAGGGATAAGCCAAACTTTATATAATTTAATTTCCAAATCCTAACACAAAGCAATGAATAAACACGCACTATTACTGGCAATCATAGCGGTAATTGTCGTCGCGGTAGGTGCATTAGTGTTTGTGTTGATGAATTCCGGGGAAGAGCATCTGAGCGTGGCATATGGGACCTGTTCGGAGTCGTCAGCGTCTGACTGCCGCCTGATCTTGGACAATAAAACTGGTACCTGCGGGCCGTGCGACCTGAATGACAGTGCCTATGCGTGCGTCACCTCCAATGAGTACAATCGCATCAAGGCTGAGCAGGAGGAATACAATAAGACAGTGGACCCGATACAGTGTGCACCGTGCGTGTATCTTGACCAGAAACCACATACAAATTGGCGTTGTGTGTGCGACGGGGGAAAGTGTTATAAGGCCGAGAACTAGACACCAGTGAGGGAAGTGGGGGAGGATAGGTGGAGAGGTTGACCCCCACACATTGACATAATTATTTATTTGAATAAGATATATGCAAGAAAAAAAAGAGAAAAAAGGATGGAGAGGGTCTGCCTATAATCATCGTGGCCATAGCAAGCTGGGCAGCATCAGCAGCCAGAGGCACAGTTCCGGTAGTCGCAAGAAGCGTTAAGTTTCGTCAAACGCCCCTCAACGTTGCTCTGGGCCTTAGTTTTTTCCCTTTGGTCGAAACATAGGGGCGGTTTTTTTATTTTTTTTAGGTTGGGAGGCGCGGTTAGTACGAAAGCGGATGGGTGAGGGGAATTGTAATTTGACAGCTAGATTTAATGCTGATAAGCTCAGGTGAAGTTCTTTGTTAAAGGAGGTATCATTATGACGCGATTCGGTATTTTTGTTTTGTTTTTGCTGATGGCCGGCAGTCTGTCTTTTGCAATTTCAGCCAATTCGTCGTGGGCTGAAGCAGAACGCCTCGAATTGTCGGGGCAGCATGCGTCGGCTGTGGCAATGGCAGATTCAGCTTTCAACCAGGGTGTCAGTTCGTTTTCTCAGCGCAGACTGCAAACGATGGTCCAGCTCAGGAGAACGGAACCGGCGTCGAAGGACGAAACACGCGGGTATTTGACCGCCGACATCATGACCATGACCGACAATCTTACTGCTGATTCGATGCGGGCTGACTGGTGGGCGTGGCGCGGTTTCATGTACGCGACGGTCGGCGAGTATCCGTTGTCCATCCGCGATTTCCGTCGGGCACTGGACATTAC
>CAZVMV010000016.1:0-15708 GCA_964628855.1 uncultured Gammaproteobacteria bacterium
CAAGTATGGACAAAATGGCTAATCCCTTCGCCAAACGCCCCGCCATCTCCGGAATCGGCTATCACATGCAACTCATGATTTGCTAATTTTATCCCCACTGCTACAGGCAGTGCTCGGCCATGGATGCTGTGATATGCGTAAAGGCTCCAAAAATTTGACCCATTAGACGAGCAACCAACGTCAAACGCCATCGCGACTTTATGCGGTTCGATGCCTAGCTGCGCTAAAGCCATCTTCGTGGCCGGGTAAATGCTGAAATTACCGCAGCCTGGGCACCAGGTCGGCGTGTATGTAGAAGTGTAGTCTCGTTGATTTAAGGTGTTCATAATAATTCCTTGATTGTCTCAACCAACTCATGGGCGAAAAATGGCCGGCCGTCATATTTGAGAATCTTATAATCAGGGGCTAAACCCGTCTGCTCACGCAGCCAGCCTGCCAATTGTCCAGTTTTATTATTCTCCACGATTGCGATCTTTTTTGACTTTTTCATTACTTCCTTAATTTTATTTGCCGGGAATGGGGAAATATACACCAGCTGGAGCATGTTAACTTTTTTTCCTTCCGCTTTCAGAATATTAATCGCCTCCTGCACCGGCCCTCTGGTAGACCCCCAAGTTATTAATGTAAGATCAGCGTTTTTTTCTCCCTCAATTTCCGGATCCGGTAAAGTCTTGGCCAACGCTGATTCTTTTTTAAACCTTTTATCCATCATTTTTGCCCGCTCTGCCGCATCCTCCTCGGAATATCCCTTTTGGTTATGCTCATCGCTGTTGGCATGGTGAACGCCGCCTTTTGTGCCCGGCAAAGCCCTCGGCGAAACACCATCATCAGTATCGGCATAACGAAAATATTCTCCGATATTCGCCAGATCATTCTCATTCAATACTTTACCCCGCTTAATTTTGCTGTCAATAAAATTTTTGGCTTCTACCCATTTATGGCTAGAACCGATGTATTTATCCATTATTACTACCACTGGCAGCTGGTATTCTTCAGCAATATTAAAAGCCTCTTGTATATAGCGGTAACTCTGTTCTACGTCACCAGGTGCCATTACCACCCGCGGGAATTCGCTCTGAGAAGCGGAGAGGATGAACTTAAGGTCTTCCTGGCCGGTCCATGTCGGCATGCCCGTGGACGGCCCAGGCCTCATACTCTCAACAATGACCAATGGCACCTCTACCATGCCGGCCATACCCAGCGCTTCCACCATCAGGGAAAATCCGCCGCCAGAGGTGGCTGTCATGGCACGGACACCGGCATAGCCCGCTCCAATGGCCGCGCAGATTGCCGTAATCTCGTCTTCTGTCTGCTTGACGACTAAGTTATATTTCTGAGCCTGTGCCGCAAAAGTATGAAGGATGGAGGTGGATGGCGTCATCGGATAGCCAGAATAAAAATTACAGCCTGCCTTGATTGCCCCCCAAGACAGAGCGTCGTTTCCGGTCATCAGCATTCTCCCTGGATTTGGCTGGATTTTAACCTGAAACCTGGCATCTTTTTGTAACTTGTCGGCGACAAAATCATATCCAGCCTTCGCGGCCTTGATATTGACCTCAGATATTTTATCGTCCTTCTTTTTCAGAGAAAAATTAAGCTCGATAATTTCCTTCAATCGGTCAAAGGGTACTGCGCAAGCGGCGAAACTTGCCCCCAATGCAACGGTATTCCTGCCTACTCGATCGGCTCCGGCAGCTATAGCCAGTTTTTCCATCGGCAATTCTATCACCAGACAGTCTTTTGTAAATTCGGATGGTTCTACTTTGGTATTGTCCGAATTGTAGATTACGATCGCGTTTGCCGATAATTCCTGCTTCTGCTGATCGATTGTATGGCGATTCAATGCTACTAAAATATGGATAGGCCTGCGTACGGCATAGATTGGCTCAGTCGAAACACTTACCTCATACGTATTATGCCCGCCACGGATAAGTGAGGGATATTCTGTGTAATCAAATACATACTGACCGGCCCGAAGCATAGCACGGCTGAACATTGCACCGGCGGACATGATGCCATATCCAGCCTCTCCGCCGATTTTCCAATTGAAATTATTTTGCGTCATGATGGAATTATACAATATTTTTGCATGCTTGGGCAATGGCTAGCTCTTCGTCCGTTTTAACTGTTAGTACTGGTACATTTTTTAGACCGCCTAAATTTCGCAATGCTAAGCGCCTTATTACGGCGCTGCGCTCTCCCATTGAACCAGTAAAAACGATTGCATCGATTTTTCCTAAAACGCCCGCATATGCCGCGATATATAGTTGTAGCCTGGCAATGAACACCTTAAGCGCTAATTGCGCATTTTTTGCCTGTCCAGGCGTAAATGATTTGCGTCCGACATAATTTGTTACAGGATAGCCTGACGCCTTCAGTATCTCCCGCATATCGGAAGAAAAACCAGAAAGCCCCAATAAACCAGATTTTGTATTGAGGATTTTTTCCACTTTTTCTGGCGTATAATGCAGCTCTTTCTGGATAAAAATGGGGATTATCGGATCCAAATCGCCCGATCTTGTCCCCATCACTAGACCCGCAGTCGGCGTAAAGCCGAGCGAACTGTCTATTGCCTTGCCTTTCCTGAAGGCTGCAAGTGAACATCCGTTACCTAAATGAATGGTTAATAAACTGATCTTTGTAAATGATTTTTTGAGCATTTTGCTGGCTTGTAACGCAGCATACCCGTGTGATATTCCATGAAATCCAAATTTCCTTATTCCGAGTTTTTTACTTAGAGCAAGTGGGAGGGCATAATATGAAAATTCATCCGGAATAGAACAAAAAATTCCAGTGTCAAAAACTGCAACATTTCTTATTTCAGGCAACTGTTTCATACACTCTTTAATAACTTCGACATTTTTCGGATTATGGAGAGGCGCCAGTTGATTGAAAGACTCAATTTTTCGTAAAACCTTACTATTAGTGATAATTGGTTTATTAAACACTGAACCACCATGGACGACCCGATGACCGATGATTGAAATATCCTTACGGTAGTTACCGAGTTTCGTCAAAACGATTTTAATTGCTGCTCGGTGGTCAGGTACGGAACAAAATGTGGCCTTGCCCGAAATAACAACGAATGAATGAGGTAACCCGATCCTTTCTACCTGTCCGACCAAAACTAGTTTAAGGTCATGACGGTCATCATACAGCTTAAATTTCAACGTAGCTGATCCGGCATTGCAAACCAAAATATATTTATTGCCCATAAGTCATAATAAATTGCTTAATACGCTCCACTTCTTTGCGTACGAGCTCGCCGTCATAATCCCCACTGTGACGCGTCTGACCCTCATATGAAGCCATTTTTTCGTCTAAATGGATATTTAACCGAACATCCTGATCCAGCATTTCAAGATAGACATGGAAACGGGGGTACTGGAGGGATTTTAAGCGATGAATATAACTCAACTGACGCGATTTTCGTTCAATATGGTCATGGTATCCCAACCGGCTTAGCATGACTCTCCAATTCAATCCGCGAGACTGTGGAAAAATAATTTGCATCGTCATTAAACAATTTCGGCCTCATCCCCCTGTTGGACGCCGGCAGCATTCGCCTCATCGGTATCTATCATAAAAGACAGCTCGTCTATACCGGCACGCGAACGGACAACGACATTATCAAAAGTGACTCCCCTTGATCCGCCGACTCGAATGGAAATTACCTCTAAGTCCTTAAGCCCCCATGACATAGCCTGCTGCGGTGATATATGCAAGTGCCGCTGGGCAACGATTACGCCGGAGTTTAATTCTAGCTCGCCGAATGGCCCAACTAAGGTTACGCCCCCTATAGAATGTTCCACTACCCCTGACCTGAGAACCGGCGGTCTGATGCCAAGCCAATATCCATCCGTAATACTAAGTTCCAATTGGGTAGTATCACGTAACGGACCAATTATTCTAACGTGTTTGAAGGTGTTTTTCAGGCCGACAACTTTGATCGTCTCCTCTGCGGCAAACTGCCCGGGCTGAGAAATTTTTTTTTCGGACTTGAATACATAACCTCGGCCAAACAATATATCCCTGTCTTGCGGCGATAAATGAATGTGCCTGGCAGACACTTCGACTGGAACGATTCTCTTAATCATATTTATGATAATAACAAATTATGTCCGGTCATTTCTTCTGCAGGAGCAATGCCCATATAAGTTAGGATGGTTACGGCCACATCTGATAAAATCCCCGAAGGTGGCAGCATGGACAAATCGTGCTGTTGGATCAAGTCCCGATACACTACCTGTCCCTCCCATGATTTACTAACCGCAATGAATGGAACCGGATTGACGCTGTGTTCTTTGTCCAACGCACCGGTCTGTAAATTAGTAAGCTCCTCACCATTGCCATGATCAGCTGTGATGAATACGAGTCCGTCATATTCCAATACCTTTTTTACGACTTTGCCCAGACACTCATCAACTGCCTCCACTCCCTGGACGGTGGCGTCAATATTACCTGTATGCCCTACCATATCAGCATTAGCATAATTAGCGACAATGAAATCATATTTTTTTTTGGCCATTTCTTTTAACATTCGAGTGGTCAGTTCATCCGCGCTCATCCCAGGTTTCTGGTCATAAGACGACACGCCTGGTGACGGGATTATGACATTATCCTGTCCTTTATACGGGACTTCATTGCCACCATTGAAAAAGTAAGACACATGAGCGTATTTTTCCGTTTCGGCAATATGCAGCTGCTTGAGCCCTAGTTCAGATACCAGACGTCCCATTGGAAAATTGATAAGTTCCGGGGGAAATGCGACTACTACGGGCAAATCCTTGTCATATTCGGTCATAGTTACGAAAAAAAGGTGCTTGAGATAATGAGGTCGAGAAAATTTGTCAAAACCAGGCAGGACAAATGCTTTGGTCAGCTGGCGCGCCCGGTCAGGGCGAAAATTAAAGAAAATTACCGCATCGTCGTCTTTTACAGTTATAGTCGGTTTACCTTCCTTGCCAATTACGGTCGGAATGAATTCCTCGTCATATACGCCCTTAGCGTATGAATGTTTAATCGCTGTCAATGGATCAGAAGCGTACTCTGTAGCTTCGCCAAATACAATCGCTTTATAAGCTCGCTCCTCCCGGTCCCAGCGATTATCCCGGTCCATAGCATAAAAACGGCCTGACAATGATGCGATCTTCCCAATTTTCAGGTTTTCCAGCTTTTTCTGGATACGTTGGACAAACCCGAGACCGCTGTCCCGAGGAGCGTCTCGTCCATCCAGAAATAAGTGGAGATATAAATTTTTTATCTCGCTCTGTTTGGCAAGCTCAATTAGGGCTTCCAGGTGATCGATTGAACTATGCACTCCACCCGAGCTGGTCAAGCCCATAATATGCAAAGTAGATTTATTCTGTTTTGCATGCTCTATCGCTTTCAAGAAAGCATCATTCTTGAAGAACGTACTATCGGTGATAGCACGCGATATACGTGGCAAATCTTGATACACAATTCGACCGGCTCCGAGATTTAGATGGCCGACTTCCGAATTCCCCATTTCCCCCCATGGCAGCCCAACCGCCTCGCCTGATGCCTGTAAGCTCAGGGTGGGGAAAGTGCTTATTAGCCAGTCAAAATTAGGAGTTTTCGCGATCGTGATCGGATTGCTGGGCGAAGGAGGGGCGATTCCCCAACCGTCAAGAATTATTAGTACTGTTGGTTTATGCGGAATTTGCATAATAATTTATTTCCCATGACATTCGGTTTAGGTATTCCCATCATATTTAGAATTGTCGGGGCAATGTCTGCAAGCACTCCATTAAGTACTTTTGCAGTCTTTGTAATATTTTTATTAATAACAATGAACGGCACTGGATACCCTGAATGCGAGGTGTTGATTTGTCCTGATTTGATATCTTTAACCTCTTCAATATTCCCGTGATCAGCCGTAATTATCAGGGTGCCATTTTTTTGGAGTGTTTTTTTCAATAATTTTCCCAAACATTCATCAACAACCTCCACGGCCTTTATACAAGCGTCCAAATCACCGGTATGCCCGACCATATCCGCGTTAGCGTAATTCATCACAATAAAATCATATTTCTGCTTTTCGAGGGCTTGAATTACGACACTGGTAAGTTTATGGGCGCTCATTGCCGGTTTTTCTCGGTAAGTATAAGCCTCTGGCGATTTGATAATAATCCGCTTTTCGCCTGCAACAGGCTGGTCGTACCCTCCATTAAAAAAATAAGTAACGTGGGCGTATTTTTCCGTTTCTGCGACATACAGCTGCCGTAAACCCTTGAGTGCAAACGGCAGAGTGTCCACTACCATGCGTGACGGATAGGCTGCTAACACGGCTGGCAAATCCGGCCCGAAATCAGTCAATGTCACAAAACAAAGATTGTTTAGTACTTTTTCCCTCTTAAACCCGTCAAATTCTTTTTGAACAAATGCTTTTGTTAATTGGCGCACCCTGTCTGATCGCAAATTGAAAAAAATTATTGCATCATTGTCACCAATCCTCCCCTCAAGACCAGGCGGATTGATAACTGTCGGCTTGATATACTCATCATTTTCGTGCCGGTTATATGCTTGTAATATCGCTTCTTGGGCGCTATGTGTTTCATGGCCTGTCCCGATGGTTAGGGCATCGTATACTGTCTTGGTCCTTTCCCATTCATGGATGCGGTCCATCGCATAAAACCGACCGGCGATGGTTGCGATTTTTTCACCGTTCTGGATGGATTTTTCAACTTTGGTCAGTAGTTCAGGTGCAAGGAATTGATACGAATCACGACCGTCAGTGAATAGATGTAAATAAACTTGCGGGACATGCCTGAGCCGGAATAAGGTCATCAAGGCAAGCAAATGATCCGGATCCGCATGTGCAGATTGCTCCGCTGTAAGCAAACCCATGATATGAAGCTTGGATTTATTCCGTTGCACATGCTGGATTGCCGAAAGAAAAGCAGGGTTCTTAAAAAATGACCCGTCATTGATACTTTTTGAAATGATCACCGAATCCTGCTCTATTATCCGTCCAGCTCCGATATTCATATGACCAGCCTCTGAATTACCATCCTGGTGTGGTGGCAGTCCGGCGTCACGGCCACACGCGCCTAATAATGAATGCGGATACCGGCGAAGGATGGATTTCATGTTTGGCGTTTTTGCCAATGCGATGGCATTCCCTGCCCTAATTTTTGATATCCCCCATCCGTCTAAAACAACAAGAACAAAAGGTGGGCGTAATATTTTTTTTATTTTAGCCATTTCTATTTTCTGATAGTTCTTGTTCAATCTCCATCAAACGGTTATATTTAGCCACCCGTTCGCCGCGCGCAGGTCCTACTTTTATGTATTCGGCATTGACCGCCACCGCCAAATCAACTAAAAAAGAATCATTGGTCTCGCCGCCCCCTCGGTGTGATACGACCTGCCAAAAGCCGTGCTTCTGTCCTAATTGAATGGTGGCTATAGTTTCTGATAATGTCCCGATCTGGTTAAGTTTGATCAATACTGCATTGATTGCCTTTTTTTGAACAGCCATTTGGACTCGCTTAATATTCGTTACCGTCAAGTCATCACCGATTACACGCACGGAGCCTGATATTAATTTGTACAACTGGGCCCATCCGTCCCAATCATCTTCCGCTAAACCATCCTCAATGCTCAGAATTGGATACTTCCTGATCCATTCCTGGTATAAACCAATAATCTGAGAAGATGTCAAACCAGTCCCTTCTCGTTTCAGGACATATTTTTTATCGGCTTCGTTGTAAAATTCTGATGCGGCTGGATCCAGAGAGATACTGATATCACGTCCGGGTTTAAAGCCTGCTTTCGTAATCGCTTCAACCAGGAGCGACAACGGGGATTCGTTTGTGGCCAATCCCGATGGAGCAAAGGCCCCTTCATTTCCAATATTTGTGTTCAAGCCCTTGATTTTTAAAAGCTGTTTTAAGGCTTGGTATGTCTCTTCGCCCCAGCGTACCGCCTCTGCAATATTTGGGGCGCCGTTTACAGATAGAAGGTATTCCTGCATATCTGTTGAATCATCGGCGTGTTTGCCTCCCTCGATGACGACCATCATTGGTTTCGGCAGGCGCCATCCCTTGTTTCTTAATTTGTAAGTTTTCCTGATGAAAACATAAAGGGGGATTTTTTGAGCATTTGCCGCCGCCCTAGCCATAGCTAATGAAACGGCTAAAATTGCGTTTCCGCCTAACTTTTTTTTATTCGGCGTACCGTCCAATTTTAACATTAACTGATCGAGCGATAAAAAATCATCAATTGACTTGCCGATTAATTTTGGTGCAAGGATTCTTTGGATATTACTGCATGCCTTTTTCATACCTTTACCGCCGTACCTTTTCTTATCGCCGTCGAGTAAAATAAACGCTTCATGCACACCGGCCGAGGCTCCAAACGGCACGGACGCTGTACCGGTTATGCCGTTAGAAAGAATAACTGTGCACTCTACTGTCGGACTTCCGTCCGAAGCGAGAATTTCTCTGGATTTTATTGTAGTAATTAAATTCGACATTTTATTATTTCTCTATTAAAGGCACTAGTCCGGCAAGAGTGCCCTTTTCTAAAAATTCAAGCATTGCCCCGCCGCCGGTCGAAACAAAGGAAAACTTTTCCTCAAGTCCTAGACTATGGATTGCGTCAACAGTCTCGCCGCCCCCGACAATGCTCTGTAAATCAGGACGGGCGGCAATTGATTTGGCGATGTCGTAGGTACCGGTGGCAAATTGGTCGATCTCGAAATAACCCATCGGTCCGTTCCAAACCAGGGTCTTGGCCTGCTGAATGATCATTTTATATAATTCTACAGTATCCGGCCCGATATCCAGGATGATCTGGTCGGGGGCAACGCTACCAACTGCTTTTTTTTCTATCGGGACCTGTTCTTTTATTTCGTGCGCTGTGACAACATCAACGGGAATTTTTAACCTCGTATCCGTCAGTGCTAAAGATTTTGCGGCCTGCATCATTTTCTCTTCGATCAATGATTTTCCTACCTGCAAACCCTGAGCTTTTAAAATAGTGTTGGCCAGGGCCCCGCCGAGCAATAGATAATCGACTTTTTTCATGAGACTGGTAATCAGGTTAAGTTTAGTGGAAATTTTTGCGCCACCAATGATTGCTACCAATGGGCGAGGCGGATTTTCAGTTATCTGGCTGAGTACTTTTACCTCTTTGGCTAGCAGTGGTCCGGCGTATGAAGGCAAAAACTGTGTTATCCCTGTAATGGAAGCCACATCACGATGGGCTTGGGCAAATGCGTCATTTACAAAAAAATCGCCATTTGAGGCTAATTCTTTTGCATAATCAATATCCACCCCTGATTCGCCTGCCTCCCCTGCATGAAATCTTACGTTTTCCAGAAGAATGATTGACTTAGGGGGAACCTTATCTATGTATTTACGTACTTCCTCGCCCACACAGTCGCTCAGAAAATGTACTGGCTGCCCTAATAATTCCGTCAATCGGCTACTCACCGGCGCTAAACTCATTTCCGGCACCGGCTTTCCACCTGGACGTTGGAGCCAGGACATCAGCACTACTTTCGCTCCCCGTGCCTGAAACTCCTTGATACTTGGCACGATAGCCTTAATCCGCGTATCATCATCAATAACCAAAGAGCCATTATCCTCATGATAATGGACGTCCAGTGCCACGCGTAAAATGACGCGTTTTCCTGACACTTCCACGCCATCCGCCAAGCGTAGTTTCATAATGCGTGATTGGTTAAAATTTTGATTTTATATAGGTATATCATAGCACATTTTCAACAAAAAATCAACCGCTTGTTTAACTACGGTAAAATAATAAATGCTTTTATTAGCCAATTTTAAGCTTTATTGCTTCAACGATCTCCGTCAGTTTCACGTCCGACTTGCTCAAAAGGCTGCACTTGCCCTCCCTAACCGCTTCGACTACTCGAGGATCTTCTGCGAAATTTGTCAGAATGATTACTGGCACAGTTTTCCCCCATTCGTCAGATTGAAGTTTCTGCAGCATGGCCATGCCATGCATTTTTGGCATAATTACGTCCAGTAATACCAGATCTGGATGCTGTTCTAATGCAATTGGCAGACCCACCTCGCCGTTTTCCGCTTCGAGAACAGCTATGCCGTTTCTTTCCAGTTCATTTTTTAGTATCCGGCGGAGCGAATCTTCATCTTCCACCAGCAATACGGTTTTTATGGACTTCATATATGAAAATTGCTGAATTTTTAAACATTTTTTCGGGCCTGTTCCTCGAGCTCCTTCAGCATTACGATGAGACGGTGACTAGCATCATTAATTTCTTTTATATAATCAAGCTGCTCGGAAGTCAAAGACCCGACATTGCCCGCTGCCATTGCCTCTGAATACAATTGGATAGTCGTCAAAGGCCCTTTTATTTTGTGTGAAGCTTCGCTAATAAATTTTGTAATTGCCGTAGATTGGTCTTTGATCGTATCGTCCGCTGCCATATATTCTATACCTTTAATTTTTCCTTCACTTTATCAACAATGTCTTGGAGGCGTACGTCAAACTTTTTCATCAGTTCACATCGGCCTTCGGCCACCGCACGTACAACTTTTGGGTCATCGGCATAGTTCGTGAGTAGAATTACGGGGATCGATTTACCCCAGGGCTCAAGTTGCAAATTTTCTAGCATGTCCACGCCATGCATTTTTGGCATGATAACATCAAGTAAAATCAAATCTGGCCTCTCTGTTTTCGCCAATTCCAAGGCTTGCTGGCCGTTCTGGGCGACGACTATAGTAATATTTGGTACATTTTTAAAAGTATCCAAAATTGCCTGCCTAATAGACGCCTCATCCTCGGCAATTAGTATTTTCTTAGTCTCCATATGATTTGTTATTATTGGTTAGTCGTCAGGGGCTGCCAAGTTTTAACTGTACCACAATAATAGAAAACTGTCAGACAACAATCTGGGGCTGTGCTGCGGCAAATCTTACTGAACGTCACCTGGACTTTATCGCCAACATAAGGCCGGAACTGCTCTTTCATCGAGTCGTATTTGCCCAAACCAACTTCATTATTATCGGTAGTTAATACGCCGTAAGATTCACTGGGTGTACCATACCCTTTTACGAAAATCGTACCGCTGACCGTCGTGTCGCTATTGCTGACAATGTTTACGAATTCATTGGTTGCCGCATTGGTGTTTCCATTCAAATTCTCATTGACTGATGATGTATTAGTATTGCTATTGGTAGTGGTATTTGTATTTAAGTTTTCACCTACTCTCATAAATAAAAACACTCCCCCGCCAATAATCACTATAGCAACCGTTATTATTGTTATTAATATACTCTTTTTCATATATTTTTTGATAATAATTAAATTTTAGGTATTTTTCCAATTATTTGATCGGCTCGATCGAAAAAATTTAGTTCTGCCAGAAATTCCCTGGGCAAGCTTCCCATATTCATCATTGTAGTGAGCAGCCCAATCCAGTAATTATGAACAAAAACCAACTGCGGGAATTGCTCTGGGTGGTAAACTCTGTTGCGTAAATGGACTATGGCGCGCATTAATACCATCAGGGTCCCAAGACCGCCTCGAAAAAGAACAATAATAGGCGCACATGTTGCCAACAATTCGATCCGCGATTGCGGGGCATTTACGGTAACGGCCAATACTCCGGGGTCAACCTCTTTTTCCAATTCTGGGAACACAACCCCCATCGATTTTTTTGGAACAGCCTGGGCTACGGCCTGCATAATACCCGTAGAACGCCCGCCATGCAGGAGCAAGCCACCCTGACTTACGATCATTGACGACAGGACGGCAGCCTCATGAGACTGAGGGTGTTCGAGCGGTAACGAGCCACTGCCGCTGATAGCCACTACCAATCCCTTACTTTCATAAGTAAGCAGGTGCTCTTTTGACGACGCATGTATGGAAAGCCAACTATTCGTATTCTTCAATTCGCCTGATTTCAACAGTTCGCCAAGAACCCTTCTTTTTTTTACCTCATAGATCCCTGTAAGTTTTCCTGTCATATGCCGACATTTAGTTATTCGTAACGCAATGCATCTAGTGGGTTAATTCTGGCGGCTCGTCGTGACGGGTAAAGGCCAGTAACCAAACTGATAATAAAGACAATCCCTACCACAGCGACTAAAAATATCATCGGTGCGTAAAATATTTCAACTGGTTCACCGCCGGCTCTTTTTGCCAAATAATTCAGGGCGAAATTAACAATCCTGCCAGCCCCGAGGCCCAGTCCGACCCCGGCCAAACCACCCAACATGCCGATGACTATTGACTCGGTTAAAAACATGAAATAAATATCCTTCGCAGTTGCGCCAAGCGACCTCATCAGGCCAATTTCCCTGGTTCGTTCTAACAGTGAAACGGTCAGGGTGTTCAAGGCACCCATGGCCGCAACAAACATGGCGATAGCGCCGAAACTTGCGACCACGATTTCAAAAATAAAGAAAATTTTATCAATCTGACCGACAGTGTCAGCCACTGAATCAACCTGGTAACCCATTGACTCAATTTTTTGCCTCACCTCAGGAAGTTTTGATTCGTCCGTTACTTTTACCCTTGCCAAATTGTAATCCTTGGAGTTTTTGTCATCAACCTTTACCTTTGCGGCTGAATAATCGGGGGTAAAACCGAGCTTTTCAAGATAGGCAATCGGCAAATAAGCAATGGACAAATCATTGGTTTCGTTCAGTGTTCCGATGACATTTACTTTCTCTTCGATCGGCTTAGTGTCCAGGCTCGTACCGTCTGCGGCCTTTACCGGGACTAACAATTTCAATACGAGCTCCGAGCCGACAGCCTGTGTTGGATCCCCCAGGCCGATCAGATTGAGCGCCGTATTAGTGATAAGTATTTCCGGGACATCCGAACCGGTAAATTCCTTGCCAGTGGCAATTTTGATGCCCTCCATTGATAAAAATTTTGGGTCTATCCCATAGATCGCCACATCCGTGATTGACTCCGCCCTTGATACCTGGCCGGATAATGATAATGAGGGGCTGACATTTTGAACTGCATCAATATTCTGAAATTCATTTATAGTATCCTGATTCAATTTTAGAAGAGTTGACTCCCCTTTTGATACATCTAATATTGTAAGCGCTTCTACATTTGTAACCTGGCTTTTGATAAGCTGCTGGAGACCAAAACCGAGTGATACCAAGAAAACCACCAAGGCAATGCCGATGGAAACGCCACCAATAGTAAGGACGCTGCGCAGCTTCCGGCGCTTCAGGTTTGAGGTGGATAGGTTTAATACGAAAGAAAAACGCATAATTATTTTTTGAACTGCTCACTCCCCTCAATGATCGTGCCGTCCCGGACGTAGATAGTCCTGGAGGCGTACCTGACGTAATCAATGTTATGAGTTACCATCATGACGGTCTTGTGTTCCTTTTCGTTCAAATCCTTAAACGTATTCATCACGCGTTCTGCCGAAACGCTGTCCAGGTTACCTGTCGGCTCGTCTGCGACAATAATCGGCGGGTCATTTATAAGAGCGCGTGCCAATGAAACTTTTTGCTGCTGGCCACCGGATAGTTCGGTCGGATAATATTGCGCGTGGTCGGACATGCCTACCTGTTTCAGGCGCTCCATGGCTTTTTGCCGGCGAGTGCTTTTTTTAACGTTATTTAGGGCAAGCGGCAATGTGACATTATCAAGAACGCTAAATGACCGGATCCAGTCAGAGCGCTGGAAAACAATGCCATAAACATTGTAGCGAATCTTGGTAATTTTATCCGTTTTTAGGTAAGTGATGTCAGTTCCATTCAATATTACGTGCCCGGTGGTCGGGAGCTCCAATCCGAGCAGGATGTTTAATAATGTTGATTTCCCAGAACCAGAAGGGCCTAAAATAATGATGAACTCCTCCGGAAAAATCTTTAGGTTAATGTTCTTTAGCACGCTGATCACATTTTTTCCGACAATAAAAGACTTACTGACATCATTAACCTCGATGACAGGTTTCTGAGAACTTTGACTGACGGCAGCGCTTTCTGCCGCAAGTTCGGCAATTGTCTTTTCCCTGACAGCAGTTGTTTCAGGAGACATACCTATTTTCCGTTTTTTTATTTTTTCTATTACCCTATGGCCTATTCAAAAAGAAATTCTAAATTAATATTAGCAAAAAAATTTGGACTGGTCAAAAAATTACATTATTCCTATTTTAATACTCCGTCAATTTTAACCTCAAGAAACTACCTACTGCCAAATGCGCTCCCGATATTGCCCAGCCACGAGAATGTTTCCTCCAAATTAGTGATAATCAGCTGGAGAAAAGACTCCCGCTTCCTGGAGGTAAGAACGGTATAAGAATTTGATTTTGTGACGTTGCCGGCCTTATCGCGTGACACAACTCGGAAATGATAAGTCTTGGCAGGAGTCAAATCAGCGATGACGGTCAAATGTTCCATGACCAGCTCGGCATTTTCTTCTGTGGTATCCGTAAAATCAGTGCTGGATAAGCCGACTCCAAATTCCACCTGAGACGTGGTCGGTTCGTTGGTTTTCCAAGACACCACAATCTGAATCTTTGAAGCGTCACCGGAACCAATGGTATTTGACTCCGAGGAAACACCAAACACCTCTGGAGGAGTCGTGTCCTGTAACGTGGTGAATTCCTGCTCTGATGAGAGCGCTTCATAGCCATATGCATCAGCTCCACGCACCTTGAATTTATAGATAGCCGCGTCTTCCAAGCCGTACAATAAGATCGAATGGTCGGTTACCATGGCTGTATTGCCCTGGGTCTTTGGCGCGATGCTGGCGCCATAATACTCTACAGAGGAAGTCGTTGGGACATTCGTTTTCCAGAATACTTCCGTCTGGCCCTGTGACTTATTCTTTGTGGATATATCTGAAACTTTCGGGAATGTCTGGGTTGAGAAAGTGTAATCATCGGAAGTGATTGGGTTGCCGTTGCGGTCCTCGCCGCCAATTCTCAGATGGTAAAGTGTACTGTCCTTCAAGCTTTCGAGTTTTACAGTGTGAGTAAGCGAATAGGAATTCGTCGTATCAGTATAGGTCAAACCGTAATTTGCCGTTGTGCCATAACTGATCAGCGCGGTTGTTTCCTTATTGGTTTTCCAGCTGATAATGGTGTCATACAGCCTGATATCCGAAATCTTCAGATCCAAAACCCGCGGCGCCTCCAATGTGGTAAATGACGTGACGGTGGAATAAGCGACGTTTTCGTCCACGTCGATACTCTTCACCTGGAAATAATAGGTGGTTTCGGGCTTGAGGCCGGTGACTTTGACTGAATGGTCTATGACCAGGTCTGCCGTACCCTGTTCTTTCGAATAATCCGTGGCTGTCGTGCCGAAATCGACAAATGAGGAGGCAACACGTTCTGTGCTCCACGTGATAACTGCCGAGAACGAATCTGGAACGGCGACCGGCAATTTTGTGATGGCTGGCGGAGACGTAAACCGGCCTTCAGGCTTGTCAGAGACTACCTTTGTCGGCTCTGACGTGGCCTGGGCTTTATCCCGCGCGGTTACCTTGTAAGAATATGTCGTCTCGCTGTTCAATCCAGTATCGAGATACCCGGTCGAAGTGATGGTGGCAATCTCACTGAAAGTGACGCCGTCAGTGGCGCGGTAGATTGTGTAATAAATCGTACTGTCATCGATGGTCTGCGCCGAATACTGGCCTCCCGCAGATGTGGTAGAGCGCGCATCGCAGGTCAAAGTAAGCAGGAACTGTTTGGCATACCAGTCGGCTGAGTCG
>CAZVMV010000017.1:0-14467 GCA_964628855.1 uncultured Gammaproteobacteria bacterium
TGTGGTCATAGGCGTCTACTTGCCTCCTTCATAGGTTTTAAGGTTCGATGTTTATGCTGAAGTGGTTTAATTTCCATCTTAATTTTTAATATCCTTTCATGGTTGTTTCAGACTTTATCCACCTGAGTTTGCGACGGCGGTTAGCTGCGACGGCGCAAGAGTTTCATTCAATCTTCTTTTACTGTTTTTCATCTTTCCAGTAGTGAGGTGCGACGGCGTTAAACTTCATCAACTTCATCTTTTCTACAGTAATTTTACCATTTTTTAGGTAATCAATAAATATTCATCCACATTAAATGGGGATAAAAAAAAACCGCCAAATAGCGATATTTATTAAAAAATACTTTATTTTACTTGAGTCGGTCCTGTCTCCTGCTTAACCTTTTTCCTGAACAGGCTTGCCACCGAGCCGGCAAAACCGACAATGACGCCCATGGCGATGGAAAACGGCAAGCCAAGGAATGTAAAAATTGCGTGAATGGAAAAATCGCTGTACTTATTCCCCGTCACCATCGTGTACATCTTGAACGGACTGTGGATGATCAGTTCAATCACCACCATCACCAGTGAAAAAATTAGGATATACATGACGGGATAACCGAACAATTTAACCGTACGGCGTTCTTTCTCGCGGAACGAAACGAGGGTCGCTAGAGAAATTGCGAGTGCCGCTGGTATGCCCCACATCCCTATGATGCCAACAGGGTAGAAACCGACTTCACTGGAGCCGAAATCGTAAATACCAGGGATGTACAATAATATCGCCGCAATCACGCTGGCGCCGAGGGTTGTGAAAAGATACATTTTTCTGTTTGTCATCACCATATGATAAAAGGATAACCCCGTAAAAATAAAAAATCAACCGCAGCCGTGCACAGGACGTGTCGTTTTTTGAATTATCCTTATTTCCATTCAGCACTCTGACGGACCAATAACTCGTTGGCCCGTTCCGGCTCTGCCATCAGCTCTTTCACCACCCGCTCAGTGCGGGCCCCCTGCGAACCTTTCACGAGGATAATGTCGCCGGTTTTTATCCTTTCCTGGATGAACTTGCCCGCCTCCTCTGCCCTGCCAAATTCAAAAACCGCTTCCTCCGGCAGTCCCACCGATTTCGCCGTATGGGCAATAATTTTTGCTCGGCTGCCGACAGTCACCAATATGTCAGCCACATGGGCAACCGCTTCGCCGACCTCCCTGTGCCCCTGCTCCGTATATTGCCCGAGCTCCAGCATGTCGCCAAGCACCACAAACTTGCGGCCGGACACCTTCAGTTTGTCCAAAACTTTCAGCGCCGCCTTCGCGGCCATCGGCGATGAATTATAAGAGTCATCTATAATAGAAGTGTGCTTGATGCCCGGTAACAGGCGCATCCGGCCGGCCGGCGATGAGTAATTTCGCAGTGCTGCGGATATGTCCGCCATGTTCATGCCAAATGCCAGTCCCACCGAGGCCGCGGCTAGGGCGATATATACCTGGTGTTCACCGAGCACGGACGGCACGAAAACCGGGATAATTGACCCGTTATATACTATCTTGAAACTTAACCCCTTGATCTGCACATCAACCCATGGGTCAGCTGACGGCCCGGCAGATACGTCCACTTCTGTCGCGCGGACGTTGGCTGATTCAGTGAAGCCGAAGGTGATGGCCTTTGATTTCAATTTGTCACGGACGGACATTACCAGTTGATCATCTGCGTTCAAGACGGCCGTGTCTTCCTTTTTCAAATGCATTACAATCTGGTGCTTTTCCCTCACCAGTTTTTCCATAGTACCAAATAACTCCAGATGGACAGGGCCAAGTGCCGTGATTACGCCGACCCGGCACGGCGCCAACTGAGTCAGGTATCTGATGTCGCCGGGCTTGTCTGCGCCCATTTCCAAAACCAAAATTTCAGGATACTTGCCGCTTTTCCAGATCAACAAACCGATCGCTTTACAAAAAACCCACAGCCATAAAAATGGGTTCTTTTTCCCTGACTCGATGCCAATAATGGACAGGGGTACGCCCAATTCATTATTATAATTCTTTATATTCTTCCTCACGCGGAATTTGGACGATAAAACAGTATAGACCGCTTCTTTTGTCGAAGTCTTGCCCACGCTGCCTGTAATCCCGACAATTTGTGGCTTATAGCGCGCCAATATCCACCCTGCCACTATCCGCAGCTTCCATTCTAATATATTTTTGAATAAATTCTTCATCAACAATTGGTAATTGTGTATTGGTAATTGATCATTACTATTTTACCGTTTCCTGGGGCGGGATGCCATAGTAATTCAGCATGAACTGCGCCATGGTGCCGAATAGCGGCGCGGCGGTAGACTCTGCCCACTGGACATCGCGCGGCTTGTCGATCTTCACGCACATGACAAATGCCGGGTTGTCCGCTGGCGCGAATCCGCAAAAGCTGCCGATCGTCACATCAGGTTCGTAGCCAGGACCGTCCTTTCTGGGGATCTGGGCCGTGCCCGTCTTGCCTGCCACGAAATATCCCGGGACGCCTGCCTGTTTGCCATGACCATTGCGCACTACATTCACCATCATCGCCCCGACTGTCGTTGCGGCTTTGGACGAAACTACCTGGCGGACCATGGTCGGTTCTGTTTTTTGCACGTAACCGTCCGATTGGCGGATCTCATCAACGATAAAAGGCTTCATCAGCTTGCCGCCATTGGCCAACGCGCCAAATGCCGCGGTCATCTGCAGAGGCGTC
The DNA here is from genome assembly GCA_964628855.1 of uncultured Gammaproteobacteria bacterium. Lineage (GTDB taxonomy): Bacteria > Patescibacteriota > Patescibacteriia > UBA10025 > JAHIVO01 > JBAYGJ01. The sequence continues at coordinate 2,717 of CAZVMV010000017.1, forward strand.
ACAGAAATGCCCTGTCCGAATGAGGCGGTCGCCATATACAGGTCCTGATGTTTTGCTAATGAGGAAATATCGCCTTTAGCCTCCGAATTGAGCTCGATGCCGTATTTTTCACCGAAACCGAATTTTTTCACATACTGTTCGAATATTTCCGGACCAATCGACCTGGCGGCGAATATCGCACCGGTGTTCAGGGATTTTTCCAGTACCTGGGTCATGGTCTGGACACCATTAGCCTTGCCGTCAGAGTTCTTGATCGTATATTTACCGATCTCCACCGCGCCCGTATCAGTATATGTCGTATCAGGCGTCACCTTACCCTGGTCCAATGCCGCAGCCATGGTCAATGGCTTAAAAATCGAACCTGGTTCATAAACGTAGAATGTAGCAGGATTTATGTATGTATTCGCATCTTCTGTCTCACCATATTTGTTTGGGTCAAAATCAGGATTGCCGCACATCGCCTTTACTGCACCCGTTTTCGGATCCATGATGATCAGGCTGCCGCCATCCGCCCCATGTTTCAGGACTTCCTCGTCTAATGACTTGCAGGCTTTGTATTGGATAGTGTGATCAATCGTCAATACCAGATCATCACCATCTTTCGCCTCTTTCAATAACTTTGTGCCAAAAGTAATCCATCGGCCTTGGGCGTCCTTTTCCGCCTGAAGGTAGCCGGCTTCACCGGCCAATTCCTTTTCCCAATACGCCTCCAGGCCGTACTGGCCTACCTCCTTGGTGCCGTCATGCCCGACAAATCCGAGGATGTGGCTGCCGATATTGTTTTCAGGATAATAACGGTATAACTCTTCCTGAAATTGGATACCGGCCAACTTCATGTCCTTCAGCTGCTGCATGATTTCTTTTTTTACCTGATGTTTCAGCGGCTCATAAAGGTCGTTAGGTTTTTGCAGTCGCGTCAAAACTTCCGCTTCGTCCAATTCGAGCGTGGAGGCGATGATCTTGGCAGTGGCGACGGCATCCTTGACCCTCATCGGCTCTGCATAGACCAGGTAATACGTCTCATTTGCCGCCAGAGGGAATAGTTTACTAGCGTCTTCGCTGTCCCTGACATATATTTCGCCCCGTTTCGGGAACAGCTTTTCATGCAATTCATGCTGATTGGCCGCGAGCGCCTCATAAAAATTGTGCTGAAAAATCATGATGTCCGAGAGCCTGACCGCGATTAGCGCGGCAAACACAAAAATGATCGCGCGGACTACAGTGAGGCGATCGTATTTACTTTTGTTATTTTTCTTGGCTTGTTTCAACCATTGGGCCATAGCCATACGGTAGTCAAACGGGCTTAATCACCGTTAGCGGACCGCGACTGATGAGCCAACAGCCGGGAGATACTCTATTTTTGTCGTGGCGACCATGCCGGCTTGGGCACTGGACTGCTCGATCGCTGACAACGACTGGATTGCCGCAGCTTTCACCTCCAACTGCTTATTGTCCTTATTCAACTGCTCTATCCTGTTTTCCATGCCTTTGATGTCAAAACCGCCGGTAGCGGTCTGATTCATATAATATAAATATGAAATTGCCACCATCGCGATCAGCAAAAGCAGGATGATGTTAACCCTCCCCCATTGCGTGATTGACGCCAGCCTGGAAGTGGTAATGTTTGTACGGTCAGAGTCCCTGAATTTTGTAACGATGAATTTTGTCATTTTTGTTTAAACTTTTTCCGCCACCCGTAGCAGCGCGCTGCGGCTGCGGGGGTTATTTTGTATTTCTGCTTCTGCCGGTTTGATGGGGTGCTTAGTTATTAATTTTAGACGCGGGGCATGTCCGCACTGGCACACGGGCATTTCCGGTGGACAGATGCAGCCTTTCGCCTCCTCCCGGAAAAAATGCTTCACAATACGGTCCTCCAGCGAATGGAAAGATATGATGCCGATCCGGCCGCCTGGCTTCAATAACCCGATCGCCTGGGGCAGGAAAGTTCGGAGGCTGCCGATTTCGTCATTGACGGCAATACGGAGAGCCTGGAATGTCCGTGTCGCCGGGTGCAACCCGCCTATCCACGGCACATCCTTTTTTGAATGGAGCTTATCTCTAAAGGCCAGGAGTATGGCCTCAACCAACATTTTTGTTTTTGATATTTTTTTGTTTAGACGCGCTTTGGCGATTTGTTTTGCAATAGCGTAGGCTAAACGTTCTTCGCCATACTCCTGGATCACTTTTGTTAATTTGGGAATGGGCCAGGTATTGACTATTTCCTCGGCAGTGAGCTCCTGCCTGGTGTCAAACCTCATGTCGAGCGGTGCGTCTATTTGGAAAGAAAATCCACGAGACTCATCTTCGAGCTCAAGAGTAGATAGCCCAAGATCGAGTAGAATACCGTTAATTTGATTATTTGCGAACTGTTCATTGTATATTTGTTTTATATTTGCAAAGGTGTCTCTGACTAATGTAATGCGAGCCCGAAAAGCTTGGAGCGTTTCCTGAGCTGTGGCGATGGCTAATTGGTCCCGATCCAGGCCGAGCAATCGACCATCGGGGCCAGTCCGCTCCAATATGGCGCGTGCATGCCCTCCGCCTCCGACCGTCCCATCGATGAAATTATCGCCAGGGTTGGGATGAAGTTGGTCGATTACCTCGTGTAAAAGTACCGGGACATGCGTCACGGCCATATGATTATTACACTCCTAGCTCACCCAGTGCTTCGGCAATGTCCCCGCCCCGTTTCTCCGTGCCTAATTTATATTTCTCCCAGGCGGCGGCATCCCATATTTCCAAACGGTTATATAAACCTGCAACGATTACATTTTTCCTAACGCCTGCATATTTCCTGAGATAATCCGGCAAAATGACCCGGCCCTGTTTGTCTATCTCGCAATCCATGGCACCAGCCAACATCAGCCGGGCAAAAGCTCTGGTATTCGCCTTTGATATCGGCAATTTGGCTAATTTGTCAGCAAGCTGTTCCCAATCCTTTTGGGTATATAAAAACAAACAGTTATCCAGACCCCTGGTCACTACTGCGCCTTTTTCCAATTCAGCCCTGAATTTGATCGGTATCGCCAAGCGGCCTTTTTCATCAATAGTATGTTGGTATTCTCCGATAAACATTGGATTAAATAAAAACGAATGTTTTATGTTTGATTGTGGGTTATCCCCCGTTCACCTGACTTATCCCCACTTTTATCCACTTTCTACCCTCCACATCCATTTTACACCACTTTTACGCTTTGGTCAACCACCCGTCAACTGTGCATAACTAGGAAACATTTACTTTATTCCGTCAATAAAAAAATATTGGGGCATCCATTCTAATACCCCACATAAAAACTATTTATTTGAGCGGGATCTTGACTTTCGGTTTTTATTCGGCTATACTATAGATGTACGCTTTCCCCTTCTGAATATCCACCATACAAATCCGACCAATAACCAGGGTAAAGTACCAATAAAAGCAAAGATAATCCCGTACGTTAAAAAATTGCTCAAGAAATAAACCGGGTACGTAAACCATTTCATGGCTTCCCATGTTATCGGTACCTGAAGCCATTGGTCGAGTCCGTAAATAATGGCAAACAATATGCCAACTCCAAATAGGCCGACATATGTATGTTTCAAATCCTCCTTTGAAGGAGATGAATGGGTGCTTAGGGCGATCAGGAAATAAAGCCCGACATACGTCTGCCATTGGTTAAATTGAAACTGGTGCAGTAGTTCTTTGCAATATTTCCAATATTCCCCGAAATAGTTTGCCGTGAGCGTAAAGAAACCATGAAAGCTTGAAAAATCTGTAACTGCCATCTGTACCGAAGCGAGCTGTTGCTGGTAGGCTTCTGGCCAGATCCATCGCACTACCAGCCAGAGCAGCGCCGTAACTCCAAAAAGTGGCGCGACGGAAATAATTATTTTTTTTACTGGATTATGGGTCTGTTCATGTTCCACAAAACCCAGCGTGCCGCCCTGCGGGCCAAACAGATTGACTCGGTTCACCCTGGTAAATGTAAAAAGGCAGGCCACCAAATGAGACAACTCATGCGCCACCACTCCTGGCCAGGTCAAAAGTAAGAATATCTTCCTTCCCACATGCCGCAAAACGAGCAAACTCAATAAACGCGACAACATATATAGTACGGCGACTTGGATCAGGAGGGGGAGAAATATGCTAATTAACGCAATCATATGTTTACATACTCAATTACCCTTACATTATAAACAATAATCATTAAATAACATAACCAAATATGACTATCATCCTGCCAGCCCAAAAGCAAAAAATTTTCCAGTATCTGAAAGATTTTATCCATGAACACGGGTTTGCCCCGACACTATCAGAAATCGCCAGACATTTCAGAGTGTCCTCATTGGCTACTATCCATGAGCACCTGGAATTTTTGGAATCGCACGGATTTATCCGGCGTGAGGGCAGGAGTATGGTCATCCCCCACCTCAACCATGAACTGGAAAAAATTTCCGCAGTTTCGGTGCCGATAGTCGGACTGATCACCGCCGGGGCGCCGATCGAAGCTATCGAGGACCGTGAGGCTGAATTGCCCGTACCAAAAGAAATCGTAAAAAATAAAAACGCCTATATCCTGAAAGTGCGCGGCGATTCTATGGTGGAGAGTCTGATCGCTGACGGCGATTATGTTATTTGCCAGAAAACTGAGTACGCAAAGGATGGCGACACGGTAGTGGCCATGCTGGAAGACGGGACAGCCACCCTGAAAAAGTTTTTCAAGACCAAAAGCCTGATCCGTCTGCAACCGGCCAATAAAAAATACAAACCACTGTACGCCAACAATGTTGTGATCCAGGGTAAAGTATTAGGGATCATCAGGAAATTTTAACCGACATTCCGGCGTGGCTTGGTAATATTCGGCGGGCGGCCATAATCTGGCAAAGCCTGGTTATCTGGCCGCGTTTTTTTCATCCGCAACAGGGCTCCCTGTGGCAGGCCTTTTTTCAGGTCATAAGCGCCGGTTTTAAGAGGGATTACGGGCACCTGCCAGGCATAACCCAGAGTATCTGCGGTGATGACACCTATTCGCAATGAGGTAAAGCCGCCGGGTCCACTGACGACAAAAATGCCATCAATTTTATTCCTGTCAATCTTCCGCTTATCCAATAACTTTTCTATCTGGGGTAGTATTTTTTCTGACTGGGTAAAATGGCTGTCAACCTGACGTATCTCAAGCCACTGGCCAGAAAGATGGGCCAGGGCTACCGTAAAGTGCTCTGGAGTGGAAGTGTCCAGCAGCAAATACATATTATTGGGAAAAAATCTTATCCGTAACGACAATCTTCTTGTTCTCCAGAATATTGTACAAAAACTTATCAGTCAGGTCGTTACGGTAATCAAATTCCTGGCGGGTCATGACAGTATACCTGATCTTACGGTCAAAATCACGATTGAACTTGTTCACAAGTCTTTTTAGTTTAAGGCGATTTACCTTGCCGACAATCAAAATGTCCGTTTGTGCGCCCACGACACCCGTGAACATGCCGGTGAGGGCCAGATAAGACACCTGGCCAATCTGTTTGAGGTTTGTGCCTAAGCGGTGCTCGAGTACAACCTGTGATTTGAACATCAGCGCCTGCAGCTCCGGGAAAAGTATGAAGTCCTTATTTACCCGGTAAAACTTTTTTTGCTTGTCCTGGTGGCTGGCCACTAATCCAATTTTTTCCATATTATCCAGTTCCCGCCGGACTGAATTTATCCGTTCGCGGATTTTACGGGTCAGCTCCCTGACAAAATAATCAACATCAGGGTTTACTAAAAACAGGCGGAGCAATTTGACCCGAGTCCTTGAACCAAAAAGGTGTTCAAGCATAACACACGGTAATTTACATATTTAGCTAACAGTAGTATACTATGGCTAACAAAAAGCTGCAAGTGACAGGGATATTATGAGTCATTATACCAGTCTGTTTGATAAGCTCGTGCTCTATGACCCGGCCAAAAGCCGGTCGGCTTGCCATGTTTTCATTTCTCATCAGTCCCCTGCCGAAGAAAAAAGCCTGGGCAAACTTTTATTGATCGCGGAAATTGAGTCCCGTGACAACATCAACCTGGACATCATCAATTCTATCCAAAACGAGCTCAAACACAGCTATTTCAATACTGATGACCTGAATATTGAAACGGCTTTTGAAAAAGCGCTTGAGTCCGTGAACCAAAAAATCGCCGATATGGTCGGTGATTACGACACGAACTGGCTGGACCGCATAAATGCCGCTGCCGCAGTGGTGAAAAACGACGTCATTCATTTCAGTTTTGTCGGAAAAATTAACGCTTTCCTTTTCCGCCAGGATAAAATTACAAATATCATAGATACGACCGCCACCGAATCATTGGTCGAGAAGATAAACCCGCTCAAGGCCTTTTCCAGCGTCATTTCTGGAAACTTACTGGCTAATGACAGTGTCGTTTTCTGCACATCCTCATTATTGGACTACCTGTCCCAGGAAAAATTGAAAAAGACCGTCACAGAAAAAACCCCTCATGATGCTGCGATTGTATTGGAAAACATTCTGACCGAAGGCAATGGCCAGTCGTCATTTGCCACCCTTATCATAAAAATAGCCTCTGCCCAGGAACCGACCAGCCAGCCAGCGTCAGTCACTTATGCGGCTCCGGCCCAACCTACCTCTACTGCCCCGTACGCTCCCCAAGCTTCCATGGCGGAGTTGTTCCAAAAGCAGGAGAATACCAACCAGGTTTTAGCTCCATCACTCACGAGATATTTCAGCGGTATGCTCCGCAATTCAGTGAACAATATTGGATATTTTTTACGTGTAAAGATATTCCGCCAGTCACCGCGCCGCGTCCGAATGGCGAAAGATTTTCACGATTACCGCCCAGCATCCCAGTCTTCTCTAGAACAAAAAAACGTAGCAACAAGCATCATCTCTGGCTCCGGCAGGCAGGTCAGAAAAATCGGCACAAACATTTCCCAACTGGGCCAATCGATAGGGCGAATTTTTTCCCGATCCAGCGGTCCAACCGCGACTGTCGGAGCACCACTACAGCGACAAACCTTTTCCCAGAAGCTTACTCAGCTTATCCTGTCAGTCAAACGCCTGCCAACCCTCAGCAAAATTCTGCTCTTAGGGCTGATCGTGGTAGCATTCTTCTTGGCCCAGGGCATTTATTCAAGCGCCCAAAATAAGCAAAACAATGAAGACGCGACAAACTACGTATCAACCATATCGGCAATAACGGATAAAGTAACCCGCGCGGAGGCAAACCTGTCTTATGGCGACGAGGATGGGGCAAAATTATTGCTGGCTGATGCAAAAACCTTGGTCGATCAGCTGCCGAGCAAGACTAAGGACCAAAAGTCAAAAATTGATGAATTGAACGCAAGCATTAACACCCAACTGGAAAAAACTAAACACATCGTTGATATCGCTTCGCCAGGTTTGATCACGGACCTGAGTAAAACAGAAAGCTCCATTTCCCCACGAAGTTTAGCTTTGGCCGGGGCTAACATCTATACCACAGACACAACGAAAAAAACCCTATATGGCATCGCCACCAGTGACGGTAAAGTTACCTCTTGGGCCCGTCAGGCTGACAATACTTTCCAATACCTGCTCAGCGAAGGTGCCAATGCCCTACTCTACATGAACACGGCCAATGGCGTCGGGGAATTCTCCGTGCCTGCAAAAAAATTCACAGAGCTGACTTTTGCCGCACCGACCGAAATAAATATCAATGGGATTTCTTTATATGAGGGCCGTCTCTATATGATCGATATCAAGGGCAACCAGATATATAAATCAACCCGTTCTGGCACTGAATACTCAAAGCCAGCCACCTGGATCAAGGACGGCACTAAAGTTTCGGATTCTGTAGGATTGGCGGTGGATGGCAATATTTACGTTTTGGAAAAAAATGGGTCTGTCACGAAAATGACCACCGGAAGCAAACAAGCCTGGACACTCTCTTCTGTCGAACCTGCACTTACACAGGGTGACAAAATATGGACCGGCACAACTACGGATAAAATATATATTTTGGACGGCAAAGGCAAACGGTTAGTTGAATTCGGTAAAGATGGTAAATTCCTGTACCAGTACACTTCCCAAACCTTTATATCACTGAAAGATTTCACCATCGACCCCACAGCAAAGAAAGCCTATGTTTTGAATGGCACGTCAATTTATTCATTCGATCTCAAGTAAACTCAATACTAAAAAACGCCCCGCAACACGGGACGTTTTTTGTTTGTAATTGGTTATTTCAGTGTCACCTGTCCACCCGCCTCTTCAATTTTCTTCTTGATGTCTGCGGCCTCTTCTTTTGTAGCACCCTCTTTCACGATCTTCGGAGCACCGTCAACCAAATCCTTGGCTTCTTTCAAACCCTTCTGGGTAATTTCACGGATCACTTTGATGACGGAAATTTTGTTCGTTCCGGCCGCGGTCAGCTCAACATTGAAGCTTGACTGCTCTTCGGCTGCTGCCGCTCCGGCCGCTGGGGCCGCTCCGGCCGCCATGACAGGCGCCTGTGCCGATACGCCGAACTTGCCTTCCAATACCTTTACCAGTTCCGCCAATTCCATCACGGTGAGCTTCTCAACCTGCTCGACCAGTGATTTGAATTTTTCAGGAACTTCGACTGTCTTTTGTTCGTCTGACATAAGTTTATCCTTATGATTAATTAATTATTTTTAAATTATTATGAAACAGCTTTCTTGTCCTTGATCGCGGATAATGCATATAACAGATTCTTCATGTTGCCTGCCAAAACATTCACCAGGCCGGAAGCCGGATAATTCAGAAGCCACACCAACTTAGACAGTAATTCACCCTTCGACGGCAATGAGGCCAATTGCTTCACCTCCTGGGCACTTATGAGCTTGCCCTCATAAATTCCGGCAACCAATTTCAGCTCCGGATTAGCCTTGGCAAATGTCGCCAATACTTTGGCCGGAGCGACTTCATCACCATAACCTAAAGCCATGCCAACGCTCCCGGTGATGGATTTAACATCGATTGATTCAAATCCAGTTTTCTTGAATGCCACCTTCATGAGAGATTTTTTAGCTACCGTATATTCAATGCCTTCGGCACGGAGCAGCTTGCGCAGTTCGGAAGTTGACTTAACATTCAAACCGTCAAAATTGGTGAAAATCACTGATTTAGATTTTGGAAGGCGCTCTTCGAGCCATGACACGAAATCCTCTTTTTGTTGCTTGGTTTTAGCCATATAAGTTGAATAAGTTAAAAAATCTGTGGCTTGCCACAGACTTGATATGCCAGTTAAAAACTGGCAAGTTTGCCTAGGTAGGTTTTATAACGCCTATGGCGAATACCTACTGTCTGTGGCAAAAAATTAGGTTATCCCCAGTATATCAAGTATTCTGAGGGTGTCAATGGTTTATGCACGCTGTTCGACTAAATCTGCGATTTTAGAAGCAAGCAGATCATAATCCACATTATTCCTATTGCCACCGGCCGCTTCGACCGAAAGGTGAATTTCCATTTTCATGTTGTCAGAAACTGGGACATCGGCCTCATGTGCCAGTACAGACGTCAGCATCGCTTCCAAATGGCCACTGCTGATAGCGCCATTGATTCTTTCCTTAGCCGAAATAAAAGACTGCGAGATGCGTTTTTGCAAGTCTTGTTTTTCTGTTTCACTCAAACGAAAAATATCTATTTGTTCAATACCCATAATAATTAATAAATTATCGTTCCCTTAAATGATTTTGAATCTAGAATTTTCCTGATGTTATTAATCTCAGACCCATTGATGATGCATACGCGCATGTGAAAACGTTTGGCTAATTTGCTTGCTACGGGATCAAACGGAACGTTGGCGCCAGGATTCCAACGTGTTCCGACGAGCTTTTGGAATTTTTCCCAATTTATGGAAACAATTTTTTTTGCGTCCTTGTGTTTGGCAGGGTCTTTTGTATATACCCAATCAATATTTGACAGGTTCAGTATTGTGTCAGCGTTGTATGCCCTGGCTAATTGGACGGCCCGAAGGTCTGTCGATGAACCGGGCGTGAAACCGGCGCCCACAATGACCGGATATGTGACGTGGATATTGATTTTTTTATGGCTGGTAATAATTTTCGGGTAAGCGTATCCGCGGAATATCGTTCGCATGAGATGACCATTCAAACGTGTAGAATGAATACCCAGCCAATCCAGATCCTCCGGGCTGACATGCGTCACTTCCGAAGCTGCGGCCTGATACCGGCGCGCCGTTTTCCCTCCTCCGACGATCAGGATAAAACGGTACTTTTTCTTTACATATGACAAGACCAACGTACGAAAATTTTTCAAAAACCTAGAATTTATTTGGTCCGGGACTACCAATGACCCGCCAAGTGACACAACAATTGTTTTTTTGAACATGTCTTTTGTTATTGAAGATACAGTTGTTTATTCTGAAGGTGCTCCTCGTATGTCTTGCTAAAGACCGTGGAACCGTCGGGTTTGGTCAGGAAATAAAAATAATCAGATTTTGTTGGGTAGACTGCCGCCATAATGGAAGATAGAGACGGATTGCAAATCGGACCAGGTGGAAGGCCTCTGTACTTATATGTATTGTAGGGGCTGTCGACAGACAGATCGTCCGCTGTCGGCTGCAAAGCCTGCTTGCCGGTAACGTAATTGACGGTCGCATCTGACTGCAAGGCCACTCCCTGGTTCAGCCGGTCATAAAATATCCCGGCGGCTATCTTGCGGTCAGCATCAGTACGGACTTCCTTCTCAATAATGGAAGCTAGGGTTACGATCTGGTAAATGGACATGTTACCGATAGCTGCATCATTTTTCATCTGTTCTGTGAATTTGTTGCCGAAGTTATCCAGCATTTTTCCTATGACTTGGCTGGCGGTAGTTGTCTTGAAAACACGATATGTGTCGGGAAACAAATAACCCTCAAGTGTGGCATCCGACGGCCTGTCCGTCAAAAAGGCGTATGTTTTATCGGAAATAATCGAACGCGAGTCATGAACACTGGCCGCCGAAATAAAATCAGCTGCCGGGAACAAGTCCTGTTTTTCCAAATATTGCGCCATATCTTTTGCTGTCCAGCCTTCAATGAGAGTGACGGATGTTTCTGGTGTGGCTTGTTCAGTCACCAATAACGTATAAATATCCCTGATCGTCATGTTCTTATTCAATGTATATATGCCTTCGGTAAAATTAGACTGCGAGCCTTTTATGTATGAATATGCTTTGAATGCGTTTTCGTTCCGGATTAAACCTTCTGTTTTCAGTTTTGCGGCAATATCTACGGCCCCCTCTCCCTTATTTATCTGGAATGTCACCGAGGTGCTTGTCGAGCTCATTGGGAAGTTAACTTCATTCCACAATAAAAGTCCGCCCAAAACACCAATTACGACTGCCAGGATGACAACAAATAGTAATAGTTTTTTCAACATATATTCTATAAGTATTTCTTCATCTTCCGGCGTTCGAGCTCTTCGACAATTTTTTTCACGTCCTGCGCTCGATCTTTCGGGCATACCAGCACGCAATCCTCCATTTCAATCACTATCGTATTGCGTAAGCCGGCGGTAGCGATCAGCTTGCCGGAATAACTGTAAAGTAAATTGCCGTGCGAATCATGGGTTACGTGGTCGCCTCGGGTAACATTATCGTCCTCATTTTCTGCCAGAATGTCACGCACCGTGCGCCAATGTCCGACGTCAGCCCAGTCAAAGCTGGCGGGGATGACCAGGATTTTTTTGGTTTTTTCCATGATCCCATAATCAATCGAGATCGGGCTGATTTTCGGGAATTCCTTTTTTACTACTGCAG
>CAZVMV010000018.1:0-6186 GCA_964628855.1 uncultured Gammaproteobacteria bacterium
TGTGGTCATAGGCGTCTACTTGCCTCCTTCATAGGTTTTAAGGTTCGATGTTTATTTACTGGAATTTTTATGTGATTAAATTGTTTATATTTTCTTCTATGTATTTGATATTTTTATAATTATTTAGTACCGGGTAGCTCCTTTTTATACTTTTGCTCAAATCGATAAATGACATATCCTACTCCGATAAATATTACAATTGTTGCAATTAATCTTGGGGTACTGTTTAAGTATTTATACTGGGAATTGAGAATGTTAAAAAAAACAAATATTAGGACCCAAATACCGTTTAAAAAATATATTAATGCAATTTTTCGTTTTTCTAATGGGACTACCCTTCTTAAAGAAATGAATAAAGCTAACATTGAAACAAATGATATAATAATTAACCAATTTTGTATAAACATATAGATAGATTATTTTTGTAAATTATTTACCCGATCTAACTACTCGGATGATTAATGTTCCGAGGTAGCAAAAAAGGAAACTTTCGAGGATGGCCAAAAGGGGGAAGAGAAGGAAGCCGGCGGGATTTGAACCTTCACTGACAAGTATTTCTGTCATCTTGGTAACCGGCCGGAAGATAAAATAAACAAATTCACCCACAAATCTCATTTTGGGTCCAAAATCAAAAAATGAGAATACTGCGAAAAAAATACATACAAGAACGGTATAATAATATGTTTTTTTTGCCGGTTTAAAACTAATCGGTATCATATCTTTATTTTAATATTATACTAACAATTTATTATTTGGTGGGAGGAAACGGATAACCTCATTAAGACACAACCCTCGGAAAGCTCCTTAATTTGGATATGTGGCCATAGGCGTCTACTTGCCTCCTTATGATTTGATGTTGCTATTTAAAAAAAATTAACAAGACTCCAAATAGAAAATAAAAAAGCCAGCCAATCAATGCCCCTTGCGCGTAAATTTTATACTTTGCATCATTTAATGAGAAAAATGCAACAAGAAAAATTACTCCACTAAAAAGTGAGGGAATTACCTCAACGTACCAGTCATTTGCGGACATTAATAATCGACGAGCGATCTCCAGGACAGCAAATGCTGCAAAGGCATAGATAAATCCACGGACACGTTCCCTTTCAAAGAATGTTTTTTTTGACATTTGTTCCATAATTATTAAAAAATAATTGTTTAAAAGATTGGGGGGCAGCTAAGAACTGCTCCCCCGCACAAGATCAGAGATTGGCCCAGACACCGCCAATCCAAGTGTGGTAGATACAGAAATAACCGAAGTGGTAGTAGAGATACTTAGCTGATGGATATATGGCGAGGCCATATATCGTAAGCAGCATTCCATCAAGCATGTATTCTGCTGACAATTCAGAATAACATTCCTTATATCCCCACCAGTACCGCTGGAACCACACCTTTGCTACCGCCCCCGTATTGGCCATTTCCAGGATTTTCTGATTGACGACCAAAATCCCCTTGTTCAGCTCATCGGCGACTTTCATCTCATCGCCGGTCAGCTGATTGGCGCTCAGGAAACCCTGGTAATCAGAATTGAACGTTCCGTCAGCGTTTGTAGTGACGTACTTATCCATCTTGGCGATCACTGCTTCGTACAGCTTGGCCTGCTGTTCCGCCGCAACAATCGCCGGATCCTGGACCGGCTCCTGGTCTTTCATCGGTTCCGTCGGTTTTTGGGAACAACCGACGATCGGGACCATCATGACAGCCACCATGAACAGGGCTATCATCCTAAAAACTGTGCTCTGTGTCTTCATGACACCATACCTGACTTTCTCCCGCATTTAGCAGGATGTAAATTGTTCAATTTCTGGATTCAACGTTGTCTTGACGGGTTTTTTCAAAGGTCGACTTTGGTTCAGGTATTGGGAGACCCACAAGAGAAAAATCCCACTACCTTGCCTTTGGCCAGCTTCGTGCTTTCTGGATTACGTACCTCCTTTGTAAATGAGCTGGGTTATGTGTTTATTTTGTTTGTTATGCACTCTAGTTTTACTGCATTCTGGAGTTATCCACCTTCTTTTGCGACGGCGCTGTGGTGCGACGGCGCAGGAAAAATACTCAATCAGTGGCTGTAATTTTTTCACATTTTTCTGTCGAGGTGCGACGGCGTAAAACTTCATCCACCTCATCTTTTCTACTGTAATTTTACCATTTTTTTCGCCTGATTTCCATTGCGACAAAAATAAAAAAACCGTCCTCGCGTCCGGATAAATATAACTAAAAAAATATTTTATGGGTTGGCTATGCTGTCCGATGATGCCGTATGGTCCCCGTATTCCAAACCTTCTGCGCCCACTTCCAGCGAATAACTCATGTCATAATACGTGTACGGTGCCGAGCCGATCGGCGTGTATGAATATTCTATTCCGCCTGGAGCGGGATTAACCGGAATGGCGCCGAGATATTTCGGGACAAGTTCAGACAAATTTTCCGGATATGCGCTTTTTTCCGTTTTGTAGGTCTCCAGGGCGGTGCGGATTTTCTTGATATCCGACAGGCGCTGGACATCGCGCTGGCGTCCCAGCTCGCGTTCGGTCTCTGACATCTGCTGAGGCGGGACCGAGGAAATACCGCGGTTTGAATTTATCTCAATTTTTACGCTTTCCGCATTTTCATTGGCATCATCAGTATTCTTCTCCGCCCAGACGCTATAGCCAAACAGGCCAACAATGGCCAGCCCGACGATTGCCATCATCACGGGCATTTTTGATTTATTTTGGTCGCCCTGTTTTTCTGTCATAGTATATGGAAAGTATAAATGAATTAAAAAAAGCTGTCGAGTTTGGCTCGACAGCAATACACGGGGCAGTGTTTATCAGTCCTGCCTTGGCAGGCTGGACACGATTCCTCCGGTGATGACCAATTTCATGGCTATGGCCAGTTCATCGGCCACTGACACGACTTTGATCTTGGGTGACGGGCGTTTGAGCGGAATGGTGTCCGTCACATAAATCAGGTCGATGTTCGGCGTCTCCTCAATCCGTTCAATGGCGTCGCCGGAAAAGAGTGGATGCGTGGCCGCAGCAATGACTCGCTTGGCTTTACGCGCTTTCAGGTGTCCTCCCACACCGATCAGCGTCGTTGCCGTATCTACCATGTCGTCCAACGAAATGGTGTCGCGGTCCTCTGCCTTGTCGCCGGCGACTAAGACAATCTCCTCGACCTTGTTCGGTTCCATGCGATTCTTCAATGACGGGATCAGGTACGCGCCATACTTTCCGGCATAGTATGAGGCGACGGCAAAACTTCCCGCATCTGGATTGTTGAACGCAAGATGGGTCAACGGTCCGGCATGCATACGCAAGCCCATATCGTCCAGAATCGCACGGATGATCAGTTTACGGCCCCAGAGATTGCTGATGGGAATATCAGCATAGCCCTGAATCTGGCCGCAATGCAGATCGACCGGAATGATTTCCGTAACCCCGCTCAGCACGGTGTTCGTGATAACGATCTTCGCGCTGATCGGATCGTGGCCTTGCTTCTTGCGGTCCTGGCGACCATATCCGATATACGGAGCGACCCAAATGATTTTGCTCGCTCCCGCACGTCTGGCCGCATCGGCAAGAAGCCATAACTCAAACCAATGCTCAGCCGGCGGCTGGGTAGACTGGATGATGAATACCGTCCGGTCACGCAATGCCGCATTAGGATCGATCTCGACCCGCACCTCGCCGTCGGCGAAACGGCCAACGACAGCAGCGGTCAAAGGGATGTTCAGGATAACAGACACTCGCCTGGCTAATTCAGGTACTGAATTCCCGGCAAGCAATACAGGTTCAAGCGCAACAACTGACACTTGCGACACTCCTTTCTCTATGCTTAATAGTATAATTTTCAAAGTTAATGAGCAGTCCTCCATCTTACTCCTTTTAATAGATGACCGTCAAATTCCCAATTATTGCCTTCTATATATATAATAGGGTAGGATAATATTACTTGCCGAGATGGCGGAATTGGTATACGCGCCAGCCTTAGGAGCTGGTGGCCGCAAGGCCATGGAGGTTCGAGTCCTCTTCTCGGCACCAAAATCAACTAATACCAAGATATGGGAATCGAAAACGGCCAGAGGCCTCCGGATTCAATGCAGGAAACCAAGCAGTTCTCCCCAGAAAAAGTCACCTTTGATGAAAAAAATTTCACTCTACTCCTGGACCTGGACAAGGCCGCCTTTGATCTGGAAAAAATCCAGCCACAGGCAGATGCGAAGGGTATATCCCAAAAGGAAGAATTCCACATAACTGTCATCGGTTTCAAGGGTGGCGCGGAAATCAGGAAATCACTAAAAGCTTTAGACGAAAATTCCAGACAGGAAAAAATCCAACAAATCCAATCACTGATCAATACCACGGACTGGCGTTACATGCTTGAACCACAGCAACTCCACATAGCCAAGGACTATCCGGCAGATCCCAAAAAACCCGACGACCAACCGGAGCACCGCGAATCATTCATCCAATTGGTCAATATTCCAGCCATGGAAAGTTTTTATTCCCAACTCAACGGACTGCTGGGTACGGCGATCGAAGCTCCGCCCTCACACATCACGCTGTTTACCGGCGGCAACAAACCGGAAAACGCTAAGCAAGGCATCGGCATTAATACTGCCGCTGAATTGGAAAAAATGAACCCCCAACCAATTAATTCATAAATCCTATGGGCAGCATCATCGAACTTAACGACACCCTCCAGCTCACGGCCGAACAGGGCTTTCCAAAAGAATTAATACTGCAAAAACATCTACAAACCCCTTACCGCACCGAAGATTTTGCCGAAAAGACCTTTCTTTTTCATGACAAGCCCAAGATCCGGAATTACCATCAGCCTCCCGTACGAAATTTTCTGGTAGAAAACCGCGAAGGCAAATGGATATACTGGGGACTGGTACATATAACCGAAGTAACCCATGATTACTCTAATAATAAAACATCCGGCAAATTCAGGATCGTCTATATCAACACACCGGAAGAAATGAAAATGGCGCACCATCTCATTGACCAAAAAGATGACACAAACTACTTCGCCTAACGAACAACGTCCCCGCGTCGGCTTGGGAGTTATTGTTACAAAGGACGGTAAGGTATTACTGGGTCAACGTAAAGGCAAGGACGAAGACGGCACGTGGGGCTTGCCCGGGGGTAGCTTAGATTATAATGAGGAACTTGAAGACTGCGCCATCCGCGAAACACTGGAGGAGTGCGGGATAACTATAAAAAATCTCCGCCGGGGGCCGTATGTCAACGCCATGCATTACGCAAATGAAAAGCACTTCCTAGTCGTATTAATGATAGCTGATTGGGCTGCCGGAGAACCGGCCGTCAAAGAACCCGAACGGTTCAGCGAATGGCGCTGGTGCGACTGGAACAAGATGCCCAAACCGCTATTCCATCCGTTAAAGTTATTCGTTGACACTGGTTTCCAGCCAAAATAAAACAGAGTGCCGCGGGGGCACCCTGTGGTGTTGTAATAGAACAGACTGGACTACTTGTGTCTGCGGGACTTCTTCTCTGCCGACTGAGGTTTGGCAGCCGGATTCGACGTAACTACTGGCTTGTCGAGCCATGCGGGGGTCGTAAACGGCAACCCCCAAAAACCGGTACCGAGCCGATACTGAAACCATGACCGATAATAGGCGTTGTGTGCCGCTACGTCGTAGCATATCCGCATAGTATCCGCTTTCGCGCTGTCGGCAGCAGCCCGGTTCTTCCAGTGCGCAATTTCCTTGCCGAGCTCAACAGTCGCGAGTTCAAACTCATGCCTCTGTTCAAGTAATATGGCGTTCGCTTGCTCGACGCATCTCAGGCTATCACCTGCCAGGAATTCAAGCGAGTCGATCACCTTCTTCTGCTTTTTGTTCATGGCATTGGCACTGGCTAACTGCTTGTGCGCTTCAGTCAGTGATTTGGTAAGGCTATCATTCTTCGCCTGACTTGCCAACAGACTGTCGCGTCTGTTCAACGACTCGGTCGACATTTTCAGGATTGTCTCCTGTCGATCAGCGACCGAAGTCTGCAAGTTGGCGACGTCCTGCTTCAGCTGCTCTTTTTCCTGATCTTTGCAGCCAGACAGGAGCGCCGCGACAAACAGCATAAACACGCACAACATAATCTTACGAAACATGGTTCTACCCTCCTTGGGCAATAGGTTTACAAAGAAACGATCTGTATTTTCTTGATCAAAATAGTC
>CAZVMV010000018.1:6286-7366 GCA_964628855.1 uncultured Gammaproteobacteria bacterium
CCCCACTTGACGCCCCCATCTCCCTGGGTTATACTGAGTACTACCGTAATGAACATCTTATCCCCAACTGCCAAAAATATGAAAAAAACCTTACTATTAACCATAAAAAGCGGCTAAATCGCCACCTTATTTCAGCTTACGGTTTAGTCCCGCTCCGCGGGATTTTTTGTACCCTCGCAACCTTAAGTCCAGATCAGCCACACTACTCATATATAGTAGCGTCAGACCATTTGGATCTTAAGGACCGGGACCTTGAAAAACTATCAGTTCAATAGAAAGAGTGATGAGCATCTTTACAAATACGCTAAGAACGGAAAAAGTTCCGTATCTTAGTGATTGCAATAACAAGGGCGTATGGTGGATGCCTCGACACCAAAAGACGAAGAAGGACGTAGGAGCCTGCGATAAGCCTCGGGAAGGTGGCAACCAACCGTTGATCCGGGGATGTCCGAATGGGGAAACCCGATTATGATTCAACCATAATCATCCGCGCCTGAATTAATAGGGCGTGAGAAGTAGACCCGGTGAATTGAAACATCTTAGTAGCCGGTGGAAAAGAAACAAATGTCAGTTCTCAGTTACCATCGTTCAGTCACTATGACTGATCCTGGTATCTGATGACTGGCTCATTCCCTTAGTAGTGGCGAGCGAACAGGGAGGAGTCTAAATCCTTTTCATGAAATCTTATATGTCACGCAAGTGACATGTGAGAGGGAGAAGCGCAAGCTGCTGTGAATTGGGTGTTGTGAGAGAATTAATTTTGAAATCTTGCGAATTTCATGCGGAATAGCTGTGAGTTCCTTTCATGCCTACCGTTTAGGAGGCATGACAGGCACTCGCTAGTACTTTAGCCGAAGGCTCTGGAACGGGCCACCACAGACGGTGATAGTCCGGTAGGCGAAAAAGTGCTAGGTTCTGCCTTAATTCTTCTCAAGTACCATGGGACTCGTGAAATCCTATGGGAATCCGGGACGACTATTGTCCCAAGACTAAATACTTTTGGCGATCGATAGTGAACAAGTACCGTGAGGGAAAGGTGAAAAGCACCCCGGTGAGGGGGATGAAATAGTATCTGAAACC